>NZ_LJJB01000010.1:910130-1125130 GCF_001420695.1 Brevibacillus choshinensis
TTTGCTCTCTTCAGCGGTCAGTTCACGCGGCACAATGTCCAATAAATAAGTGGGGATTCCTACGTTGGCCAGGTGTGCTGCAATTCCTGCCCCCATCACGCCAGAACCCAGTACGGCCGCCTTGCGAATTTTGCGTTCCATCTACATATCCTCCTCGATACAAAAATGACGCTACAGCAAATGCCTAATTTTCAGACAAGCAGAGTATTCCTATAACTTCTCCTTTTCCATAGATATTCCTGTCAGCAGCAGCTCATGTATTTAATTGAATGAATGCTCATTCAGTTTGTGGGTGTAAAAAAGGACATCCCTTTTCGGCCCTTACTTTTCGCCACGAGATGCTTCGTATCCACCAACTGAATCACCGTTCATTTTCATTGTAATCGAAAATTCTGTCAGTTGCAATCGTGTTAGGGCGGAAAAAGGAGAAAAATGCTTTGTTGTGTTTCTTAAAAAGAAAACGGACATCCGTCTACCCGGATGCCCTGCTCTCGTTATTTTTGCATGACTACAGCGGCTATTTTGCGCCCATAGGTGCTCGTCGGGTCTGGATCCAGTCGATACTCGATCTGATCGGTTCCATTTAAACCGACCTTGTATTGCGCAATCAGCCACAATTTTTTCCCGTCCGTCTCATCTACCTTTACCGTCAGTCCGGTAAGATCGGTGTGCAGCGGAACCAGGCCCAGTTTGCCCATGCTGGTCAGGGCTGCTGGCGTGTAGTATTTGAGCAGCTTTGCCTGATTTTTCGTTTCAAAGGCGAGATTGGCTGCCCGCAAGAAAGCGGTAGAAATTTTTTGTTGTGGAACTCCCTTTGCTTGGAATTGAAGCACGGCCTGGTTTTTGTAATAGTCGAGAAGACGCTTCAGTACGACTGCATATTCCGCTCGTGTCATCTTCTTGTCTGGATTGAAAGTTGTCGGCGATGTAAACAGGTTGAACTCCCGAATCGCTGTCGCATAAGGAGAGTATGTATCCCGATAATAGCTTTCCTTCTTCCACTCGTAATAGCTCGTGAAGTAAGAGGCTGCGTCCTGTGGCTTGATATTGGCGGTCCGGAAGATTTGCGGAGTGAGCATATGGAAGAAGATCACACTCGCTTCTTCCCTCGACAGCGGCCGTTGCAATGCAGAAGAAGACAACCACCACTCCGGATTTTGCTTCTCGGGCTTTTTGATCAGCTTTCCACTATCAGACAGAAACAGATAGTAGAGCATCCTGTCTCCTGGATCGTACTCTCCGATGACTCCTGTTTCAATCTGAAGCATCGTGTTCATGTTGGTCAGTAGCTGTTCGATTTCCCAACGAGGCTGGTAACGATAGTCGATATTCTCTTTTCGTACCGGCTTGGCTACGGGTCCGTAGACATATTCGAACACCCGATTCAACATGGCGAGGGCCTCACCTCGTGAAATGGGGCTATCCGGATAGAACAATTTCTTTGTATTGCCTTTTACAATGCCGAGACTTGCTAGCTCATTAATAGACTTTTGTGCCCAGTGGCCACTGATGTCGTTAAAAGCATTGGCTGCATTCACACTGCCAGTAAACACGCTCTGTACCAGTAGCATTGCCATGAGAAAACCTGCAATGATCCGCTTTATCATGACGATTCTTTTCTCCTTTCTGTACGTACTTCTTTTTTCACCTTTTTAGTCTATTCACTTCATTCTGCCAAATATGAACTTCCATTTCCATCCTTTTTTTCAAACATTCACGTAAAACTTCTCCTTCTTTTTATCGGGAGGAACGTCCTCAGCATTTAGCCTTTTTGCATCAAAAAACCATACTGCACCATGGTTTTTACGGGTTTCTTCGTCTTCTCAACAACAAAAAAACCGCCCCATGTAAAAGGGCGGCTTTTCCTACTCGGTCATGGATTAACTATCCATTTTTTCCATCCAGATTGGTCCTTTTTTCAGTAAATACCGGTACAACACATAGTCCAGCAGGGCAAACAAAATAAAGAGACTGAGCCCCATACCGATCATCGAGCTGTCCAGTGAGAAAGCCGCGAGAATACAAATCCCTGCTGTCACGGCTCCGAAAAGCATCGAAAACAGTGGATTTAGGTTTTGCTTGACCGCTTCCTGCTCCGAGCTCCAGCTCAGCTTGGGCATCTGTAAATCAACCATGATTCCGAGCAAATTAATAAAGATGATACCCGGTATTCCTACCACAAGGGCGAGAATGACGAAGAGAGGGGAAAGCTTGATGAACCAGGCGGCCTCAACTACCAACAGGGCCATACTGAATACCGTGAGAATGGTCCCGGGGATGAGTTTGGCTACAATGAGCTGCCCATAAGGAATAGGCAAGCTCTTGTTCAGGAAAAATCCTTGACCTTCCCGACTGATCGCCGTGATCGACGTACTGTTTGTTCCCGCGAGAACCACAAATGCGGCAAACGCAAACGCCAGGCTGATGCCGCCTACTTGCTCGCCCTGTAGCCAATCGCTCAGTCCCGCCAACATTTCGGCACTATCACTGCGGCTAAGCAACGGAATCAAAGCAAATAGCGGAAAGAAGATGCTGGAAAGAGCGCAATTCATGAAAAAGGCAGGTGTTCGCCACAGGATTTTCCACTCTTTGACCGCATACGCCAACCAAACTGGACGAGCTTTTACACCCTTTTGGAACGCAGACTCTTCGACCCGTTTTCGTTTGGACTTGGATTCGCTGATCCCCATGACTCCAGCAAAGTACAATCGGTTTCCCACAAAAGTGAACAACCCGAAACCGACGACAGCTACTACATAAAATGCAACGAGATAACCGAGGCCACTCCAGGCGCTGCTTTCAAACATGGCCAGCGCTGCCAGATTACTTGCCGGAAAGAGCTGGGTCACGATGCCTAAAAGTCCCTGATCACCGGCCGCAATCATTTGCTGCACCTGTTCAAGATTATTCCCTGTACCACTCGTTTGTCGCTGAATGAACGCCTGAAATCCAACAGCCAACGCGATTGCGAGCAGACCTCCGATCAAGCGAAAGCGATCTTTGCTTTTGCCGAAGTTCGTATAGCGCATGAACAACATGACGATGATAGAGGACAACGTCAAGGGAATGACCGGCAATGCGATGAACACGAGCAAGGCATAGAGATAGTAGAGGACTCCTCCCCCACTTTTGACTCCGAATGTAATGAAAATAGGCACGATCATGATCAAAGAGGTCATGTATTCGTATAACAGAGCAACGAGAAATTTGGCACCGAGAATGTCCTTGGCTGAGAGCGGCATTGGCAAAAAGTGCTCAACGTCCTGCGAATAGTAAAAGACAGTCATTACGTACACAATGCCGAGAATGAAGATAGCCAAGGAAGTAACTGCTACCCCTAGCCCAAGTAGGGCACTCTCCTGTCCGACCTGTGCCAAACCGTCATATAGACCTGCTACAAAAACGACCAACGCCGCCATCATCGGCAGAATACCTACTGCAATGGCAAACAGAATCAGTGCGCTCTTCCAACCGCTCCCCTTTTTTGCTCCCCAAGCTGGCCCAGCATTTTTCAGCATAATTTTAGTCAACAGCCATATTTTATTCATGCTTGGTCAACTCCAGGAACAAGCTTTCCAAGGAATGATTAGACTGAAAATGCTGCTGCATTTCCGGGAAGGTACCGCAAAAGAGAATTTTTCCCTTGTTGATGATCGCGACCCGATCACACAGCTTCTCTGCGACCTCCAGTACGTGCGTGGAAAAAAATACGGTCCTGCCGCTGTCCGCATGCTCTCGCATCATTTCTTTTAACGTATAGGATGATTTAGGGTCCAGTCCCGTCAGTGGTTCATCCAGAATCCAGACCTCTGGATGATGAACGAGAACGCCCATGATCATGATTTTTTGTCGCATCCCGTGCGAGTAGCTTTGAATGGTATCGCCTAGTGCATCCGTCATATCAAACCGCTCGGCGAGTAGTTGGATCCGCTCTTTTCGCACCTGTTGTGGTACCTCGTAAATATCTGCCATAAAGCTGAGATACTCCAGTCCTTTCAGCCTCAGGAAAAGGTCGGGGCTGTCGGGAACATACCCAAACTGGCGCTTGGCTGCCAATGCATCCTTTTCGATATGCTTTCCATTGATCGTGATATCTCCCTGATCTGGCCGGATAATTCCCGTAATCATTTTAATGGTCGTTGTTTTTCCTGCACCATTTGGACCTAAAAACCCAAAAATTTCACCCTTGGGGACTGTCAAATCCAACTGGTCGACCGCTTTCGTGGTGCCGTTATAGCTCTTGGTCACGCCTTTCAGTTCAATCATTGTGTCCCTCCTGTTGTTTCTCAATTTCCTTATCCTCCCAACCCTCCACTTAACTATACGACCCAAAACGATGAAAGGTTGCGGGTTATTCGTGAATTAAGAAAACCTGCGCCCAAATTATTTAGTTTGGTAGTCAATCAAACTGTAGTGGAGGAGAGGAAAAAAGGAGAAAACGCTCCAGCTTCGTAGGAACTCCTACTGGAGGTCATCCCTGTCCAGCTCCAAGTAAAAAACGAAACCGCGTCCAAAGCAGCCGTCTCAGGGAGTTCCTCAGAGGTGGACGCTTAAGATCGTGTTTCGTTTTTTCCAATGCGCCTTGGTTGGTGTTCCTAAGATCTTCCGCTTATTTCTCCTTTTTCCTTGGCCAGCCTTGGCTCTTCTAAATTGGAATAAATAATCTTTTAATTCCTTGAATCTCCACGAAAACAGGTGGCTTGAAACCACAAAAGCTCGTGGGAGAAGAAGGTTTCCAGGCGGAGCGACTTCGGAACCTAGCTTAGCGGAGCAACGAATTCACGGGATCAAGAAACGGTACCTCTGTGTTCCCTGCGAAGCGGCTACTGCTTTAGCGCTTCCCCGTGAATCGTTGTGGAGCGGACAGTCAAATCTTCTTCGCAGGGTGTAGATCGGAGCGCAGATCGGAAACCTGCTTCTCCCCGCCTCCGCTATGTTTATATCCCTATCTTTGTATCAAATAAAAGAGCTGTAGGCGATCCTACAGCTCTTTTCGCAACCGTATAGACTTAGGTTTGTGGCACGAAGCTACCATCACGCAGCATGGTCAATTCGCCCATGATGAAGGCGAGGTCTTCTGATTCCCCGAGATCTCCATTCTCATCCAAGGCTTCCAGACGACGCAGTAGCATATTTGCAAAATCCTGAATTTCCACAGGGTGAGCTTCGATGTCAGCGTCATCGAGAACATCATAGCCGGTCAAAGCTTCCAGATGAGTCACGATGCGGAAACCACCAATTTCCCCGAGCACATTTTGCGTGTTCAACTTGGACTTTTCTAATTTTTGCAGCATCGACAAAATGTCATTTGCCACAAGGCTTGGAAAAGCTACTTGATAAATATTACGGTTTTTTGCTTCGTCTGCCTTGATGATCAAAATATCGATCCCATCCGGCTTCTTTGCCTTTTTTCCAAATCCAAACATTTATTTCCACCTCAATTATTTCGATCTGCACAACTCTCTCCATGATAGACATAATCGCAGAGAGAGACAACCCCCATCCTGTTTCCTTTTTGCTCTCCATGGAGGTGCAAAGTAGGGTAGCCTCTGCCCTAGGAAAATGTTTACATGGCTATCTGCCTCCCACCTCACACACGCTAACAGGAAAGCCCGTGCGCTTACGTTAAACCAAAAGGGGATGCACGTATGAACAACTGGAAAAACTGGATATTCCTACTTTCACTCCTCCTGCTTCTCTCCGGTTGCAATTCACCCTCCAAAGAGGAAAAGGCAAAAACGCAGAGTAAGCCTCCCAAACAATCCGCCATTCAGAAAATGGGCGACAACAAAATGGACGTTGTCCTCTATTTGAATCGTGCCGAACACTTGCTAGAAGAAGTGTATTATTCCGCAGCAGACAACGCGAAAGGCAAAAACGTTATCGAGGACGGCATCAACTATCGGGAGCTACCAAAGCGCTTTGACAGCAAGGACAAAATTGTGAGGTACTTTTCGCGTTTCTGGAGCAAGCCGCTCGCCGAAGCGATGTACGACAACATGTCCACCAAGCTCGTAAAGGAAAAGGTATACGTATCAATCCCGCGAACCGATTATCCCGTCCTGATTTCCGTGCGCAATACCAACGTCCAAAAAGCGAATGGCGAGCTCCGCGTTATGGTAGATGATGTGACCACTCCGGCCTTCTCCACAGACCGTACACTTCGTTACCAACTCATTCGCGATGCCAAGACGAAGCGATTTGAAATCAAATCCAGAGTGGGCGCATATGGCAGTGAGCAATTTCAATAAATCCCCTTGACATTTCTCTGGCAACAAGAGAATAATAGTTAATTAATAAGCACATAGTGATCGGCAATGACGGGGAACAGTAAAACCGCCCTTCAGGTCCAGAGAGCGAAATCCACCGGCTGAGAGGTTTCGCGCATGAATCGGTTTGAACCCACCCTAGAGCATCCAGGGATGACCTGGACAGGTTTCTTTCACCTGTTATCAAAGAAAGAGAGCCGGACGTCCCCTTGGCTGGAGTATGCTTCATGCCTGAGACGTCAAATAAGGTGGTACCGCGGAGGTCATATGCCCTTTCGTCCTTATCAAAGAGACGAAAGGGCTTTTTTTACTTTCCGGAAGTTTAACTTCACTGACGCGATAAAGGATGAAAGTATAAGTGCAGCCAAGTTTTCTAATATTGTCTGGAACCAGGAGGAACGAAGATGAAAAAGGGCAAAATGCGGTTGGTCGTAAAAGTAGGAAGCAGCTCACTGGCAGCAGCGAGTGGCGGTGTTGATCGAAACAAGATGACATTGCTCGTATCGGCTGTCAGTCAATTGCGAGAAGCGGGACATCAGGTGGTGCTAGTCTCCTCCGGGGCTGTCGCTAGCGGTTATCAAAGCCTCGGCTACCAGCAACGCCCGCGAACGCTGGCTGCCAAACAAGCCGCTGCTGCTATCGGGCAAAGTCTGCTGATGCAAACCTACACGCAAATGTTTGCCGCCCATCGCTTTAGCGTGGCGCAAATCCTCTTGACCCGGGGCGACTTTTCCCATCGCGAACGGTACCAGCACGCTTTTCAGACATTGTCGCTGCTGTTGGATAAAAACATTTTGCCGATTATCAACGAAAATGACACGGTTTCCGTGGCCGAGCTGACATTTGGTGACAACGATATGCTGGGTGCTTTGGTGGCTGGTTTGGTGCATGCTGATCTCTACATGATTCTTACGGACACCGACGGATTATACGACCAGGACCCACGCAACAACCCTGATGCCAAACGCATTTCCTCGTTGCAGGAAATTACCGAAGATGTAGAAGCACTCGCTGGTGGCGCCTCCCAACTAGGCACAGGAGGCATGCGCTCCAAGCTGATCGCCGCCAAGACGGCACAAGGTCTGGGCATTCCCAGCTTTATCGGAAAATTGAATCACCCGACAGATCTGCTCGATGTGCTAAATGGCTTTGGCAACGGAACCTATGTCAGCTACCATCCGGAAGCGCCTGCAACTGCTGGACTGCCTACACGAAAACAATGGATCGCCTTGCACTCCCCTATTCGTGGCTCCATCACCATCGACGGAGGTGCAGCAGAAGCCATCCTAAAAAAACGCAGCAGCTTGCTCTTGGCTGGTGTGAGAGATGTTGCTGGAAGCTTTGGCCCGAATGAAGTCATCGAAGTATATTGCGAAGGCACGTTGATCGGGCGCGGTGTTAGTCGATATGCCGCAGATGAATTGCAGGGCCTTTTATCCCCTGCAGGCCTGTCGCGACGCAGCGGTACTGTGATCCATCGCGATCAATGGACACAGAGCATTTGATTTTTAGCAGCTTGGCTTTTGCCAAGCTTGAGAAAACATACATGTCTTGTAGAGAGAAAAAAGGAGCTGGGGAAATCATGGAAAACTTGAAAACAAAAGTGCTGGAACAACTAACGCTTGCTAAACAAGCCTCTCGTCAAATGGCCTTGCTCAGTCGGGCACAAAAAGACAACGCACTGAGCTTGATCGCAGAACAGCTACTAGCAGATGAAGCCGCTATTTTGGCAGCGAATGAACAAGACTTGGATCGTGCCCAGGCCGATGCTCAGCCTGCCTCATACCTGGATCGACTTCGACTGACGCCTGCGCGCATCCGAGATCTCGTCGACGGGCTGCAGCAGCTGATTCAACAAGAAGATCCAGTAGGTCAGCTCCTCGATCGCTGGACACGGCCAAACGGTCTCATCATGGAACAAATCCGAGTCCCGCTCGGCGTGATCGGCATGGTTTATGAAGCCCGCCCAAACGTCACTATCGATGCTGCTGCGATCGCCTTGAAAACAGGAAACAGCATCGTTCTACGCGGAAGCTATAGCGCCGTACACAGCAATCTGGCATTAGTGGAGAGTATTCGCACCGCTTTGACCGCGAGTGGCCTCCCTGCTGAAGCTGTGCAATACCTCCCTTATGCAGAGCATGCTTCTGTCGATATTTTGTGTACGGCCAACGGCTTGATCGATGTCATCATTCCACGCGGGGGTGCAGGATTAATCCAACGAGTCCTCCAGCTGTCCAGTGTGCCTGTCTTGGAAACAGGCGTAGGTAATTGCCACATCTTCGTCGACTACAACGCTTCCTATGAGATGGCAGAGGCGATCGTCCTCAATGCAAAAACGAGCCGTCCTGCTGTCTGTAATGCTGCTGAGACCCTCTTGCTTCACCATGATTGGCCTTTGGCCCATCAAAAGGCGCTTCTCAAACAATTACTGGCTGCTGGAGTGGAGCTGCGTGCTTGCGAACAAACTAGAGCCCTACACGCTGATCTGGCAGACCTGCTAAAAGAAGCCGTCGCTCAAGATTGGGATACCGAGTACTCCACACTCATCATGGCTGTACGCACCTTCGATAGCCTGACTGATGCTTTGGATCACATCCAGCGTCATAGCACCGGACATTCTGAGGCGATCGTCACAGAGGACAGCGAATCGGCACAACGTTTCCTCACCACAGTCGATGCTACTACCGTGTACCACAACGCTTCTACTCGCTTCACAGATGGTGGTGAATTCGGATTTGGCGCGGAAATCGGCATTAGTACCCAAAAGCTTCATGCGCGAGGTCCAATGGGCTTGCCGGCGCTGACTTCTTATAAATACGTCGTACGTGGAACCGGACAAATCAGATAGTCCAACAGGAGGGAATCAACCATGAACAATCACCAAGCTAGTTCCATCGAAGGACGAATTGGCTTTCTCGGTGCAGGTTCCATCGTAGAGGCGATGCTGTCCGGCATTTTGAAAAAAGGACTTTTCTCCGCCGATCGGGTCTACGTAACCAACCGGAGCAATTCGGAGAGACTGGATCTGTTGACAGAAACATACGGGGTGAATACTACCCATGAAAAGATGGATGTGATCAAGGCAGCCGATATTCTGATCCTGGCGATGAAGCCAAAGGATTCGGCAGAAGCGCTCAAGGAACTGGCTGGTTCCGTCCATCCCGGTCAATTGGTGATTTCCGTAATCGCCGGAGTCTCCACCACCTTGATCGGAGAATGGCTGGGAGTGAACTGCCCGATCATCCGAACCATGCCGAATACGTCTTCCGCCGTCGGCTTGTCAGCAACGGGTCTCGCGGCCAATCAATTTGTTACGGAAGATCAGCTCTTGCTCGCCACTCGCTTGTTCGAAGCGATCGGGACCGTCTATACAGTCGCTGAAGAAGAGCTCGATATCGTCACGGGCCTTTCCGGGAGTGGACCTGCGTATATTTACTACCTCGTCGAAGCGATGATGGGCGCTGGGGCAACTGCTGGTCTGGACAGAGAAATGGCGCGTCAGCTGACGCTGCAAACTCTGCTTGGTGCCGCACACATGCTGATGGACACCCGCGAAGAACCTGCTCTACTACGTAAAAAGGTCACCAGCCCTGGTGGAACAACGCAAGCGGGGTTGGAAGTGCTAGAATCTTATCAATTCCAGGAGGCCGTTACTTCTGCGATCCTGCGCGCTACGGAACGCTCGCGGGAAATGGGCGCCGCTTATCAGTAGCTGTTTGCTTTTCTGCCTGTCATGTATACTAGGAGGACAGCATCACCGAAGGAGGTACCCATGGAAATCTACGCCTTGTACGGCACTAGCGGAACAGGAAAAAGCTCCAGTGCTCTGGAGCTTGCACATCGAATGAACATAGACGCCATCATCGACGATGGTATCCTCATATACCAAGGTCGCAAGGTGGCTGGGACCTCCGCCAAATATGAGAAGACCAAAATTCAGGCAGTGAAACGAGCGATCTTCCATTACGACGAACATGCTTCTGACGTTCGTCGTACCCTGCAGCAGCTGCAGCCAGGCCGTATTCTCATCCTCGGCACTTCTCGTCGGATGATCGAACGCATCGTAGAGGCGCTGGGGCTAACATCATCAATCGAGTACATTCCCATCGAATCCATCAAGCCTCCTCAAGAAATCGAGGCTGCACGTTACGTTCGCGAGACGATGGGCAGGCATGTCATCCCAATCCCCCGCGTGGAAGTGGAAAAAGATTTCTTGCAACGCCTCATTTCGTCAGCACAGCAAATCTTTTCTTCCAAAAAGGAAGTCATTGGCGAATCAACAGTGGTTCACCCTCCTTTTTCCGGAGGCCGCATCGTCATTCATCCACAAGTACTACGCAAAATCGTGGAAGGTGCTTGCAACGATTTTGAAGAAGTGAACCAGATTCAGAAAACGGAGTATACGTTCGAAGATCTACCTCGAATACAGGTGACGCTTTCCCTAAAGCTCCCTTACGGCGCAGACATCCCAGCCCTGGCAAAGGAAATCCAGCACGCTTTGTACAAAGAAACAAGCTACTGCCTCAATATCGCCCCTGCCAGTATCGACGTTAAGATCGCTGGTCTGGAAATTGCCAATGTGTAAACGAACCGCTCTTGACCTGGCCTAAACAGCCTGGTCTTTTTTTTTGCCTGTAATCCACAGAGGATAGTTGTTTAGCTGTTGATCATCCTATATGTGTATCCCCACTTGAAAGGAGAAGTCTGATGCCAACCATCATGTCTTCCGCGCCTTTTACTCAAGCACCGATTCCTGAGCCGCCACGTGTCATTACGACCAAGGACTTGAGCTATCTGAAGGATGCTTTGTCATGGGAGTTGGATGCCTTTAAAAAGCTGCATTCGTTCGCACAGCAAGCCACAGATCCAGAGGTCAAGCAATGTCTGGACAAAGTCGGGCGTATGCATCAGCAGCACTATCAAAAATTGCTGACTCATCTCCAACATAACAATACCGCAGTGATGGCTGCTATCCCGCAGACCCAATCCCAACAACAGCAACCTCAAATGCAGTAAGGGAGGAATTCGGATGCCAAATCAAAACCAAATTGCCAATCCGCAATCAGCTCAGCTGCCACAGGTAAAGGGCCCGCAAATGAATGACCGTGATTATATGAACGACTGTCTGACCACGTGCAAATACTTGGCAGACAGCCTCAATGTGGCGGTCTGGGAAGCGAGCCACCAACAGCTACATCAAGACTTCCTGCAAATCCTGAACGAGACTCATCAAAGCCAGCGCGAAGCGTATGAATTGATGTTTCGCAAAGGCTGGTACAAACTGGAGGCAGCAGAGCAACAAAAGCTGCAACAGACTTATCAGCAATTTAGTGGATATTCTACTCAATTCCCCTATCATTGATAGAAAGCTACACTATTTTGGGACATCCAGTCTGGGTGTCCCTTCTCTATGACTCCAGCAGTCCGGCCAATACAGATAACGCTCTCTCCAGCTGCTCCTCATCCGCGTAAGCGTAGGACAGCCGTAAGTGGTGGCTGTCGGATTGATCGTATACATAGCCAGGATTGAGCAAAATTCCAGCTGCCAACGCCTTGGTGAATAAAGTACGCATGGAGACAGCGTGACGCAGCTTCAGCCAAATGTAGAAACCACCAGACGGAACCTCCCATTCTGCGAGATCAGTAAACCATCGGGTCAAGAGCTCGACTACATGATCTCTCCTCTCCCGTAGTGCATGGCGAATGCCGATCATATGCTGTACGTACTTTCCAGTGGACAGCCACTCTGCCGCTGCCCACTGGGATAAGCTGCTGGCCCCGTAATCGGATTGCATTTTCACATCAGCTAATCTTTCGATGACTGGCTCCGGCCCGACAATCCAGCCAATGCGAAGTCCAGGGCTCAATGTTTTAGAAAGGCTTCCCAAATAGAGCACCTGACCGTTTTGATCACGCGATTTTAAAGGCAAAGGTCCAGGCTGATCGAACCACAGCTCCCCGTAGACGTCGTCCTCCAAAATCGGCAGTCTTTCCCTGGCGCAAGCAGCCATCACCTGCTCTCTTCTCTGCTCGGTCATGAGAATTCCTGTCGGATTGTGATACGAGGGTATCGTGTAGAGCAATGCCCCATTATGAACCTGTTTTTGTCTTGCCAAGGCATCTGGACGAATTCCCTCTTCATCCATCGCCACCCCAACCAAACGCATACCCGATGTTTGAAACAACGGTAGTGAATACAAATACGACGGCTGCTCAAGTAAGATTGCGGAGCCCTTTTGGAGGATGCCGAGAGAAATCAGCTGCAGTGCTTGCAAGGCGCCGGAGACGACGAGAATGGAAGCAGGAGAAGCTTCTACTCCGCGCGTCCGTAAGTAACGGCTGATTTCTTCCCGCAGCGGCAGCAGCCCTTTTGGTTCCACATAGCCGAGATGCGTCATTTTTCCACGTAAACCACCCAAGATGTCTTCCATTTGCTTCGTCGGCAGCAGCTGTGGCGACAGCTCCCCTGTCCCTAATCGAATATAGCTCGGGTCTGGTTCGAAACGATTGATATCCTGAATGGTCGGTATATTGGGAGGATGAATCCCTCCCTGAACATAACCCAGCCAATCAGGTGGCGGTGCAGTCGTAAGCAACGACCACGTGTTATTGCTGACGATTGTCCCACTCCCCACCGTTGACTCGATCAAGCCCTCTGCCTTCAATTCTTCCAATGCCGTCACGACGGTGCTGCGGTTTACTCCAAAGGCTTGTGCCAAAGAGCGCTGTGTTGGCAATGTGCTATGCACCGGCCACTCCCCTGCAGCGATCTTCCTTTTTATGTAAGAAACAATTTGTATGTATACTGGGATATCAGATGATTTGTCAGGCTTCCAGTCAATCGTGAGCATGTCGTACCCCCTTTCGATTCTTCTATAGTCCATTATACAAATTGGTTGGTCTGGTAGTAAACCAATTGGCTGGAGACAGCGATAGCAGCTCCCGTCATAATGAACGAAGCAGGCTGCACGAATAGCCGTACAAAGGAGGAGCGACACGTGATCGAAGCGATGTTGCATGGATTTATACTTGCATTTGGACTTATTTTGCCGCTTGGGGCACAAAACGTATTTATTTTTAATCAAGGAGCCGTTCAGCCTACGCTGTGGCGTGCGATCCCTGTCGTTATTACTGCCGCTATTTGCGATGCATTGCTCATCTTGCTCGCGGTGCTAGGTGTGTCTCTCGTAGTACTGACTGTCACCTGGTTGAAAACCGTTCTATACGCAGTTGGCGTTTGCTTTCTGTTGTACATGGGCTATTTGACTTGGCGCAACAAACCGACTGTTGCTTCCGAAGATGTGGAGCGCTTTTCCCCGAAACGTCAGGTGATGTTCGCTGCTTCCGTGTCCTTACTCAACCCACATGCTATTTTGGACACGATTGGCGTAATCGGCACCAGCTCGCTCAGCTATATGGGTGGGGAGAAATGGGGATTTACCATCGCTTGCATCCTGGTCTCCTGCATTTGGTTTTTTAGTCTGTGTTTGACTGGTCGCTTGATTGGAAGTCTGGATCAATCAGGAACATTGCTGCGCGGCCTGAATCTGGCATCTGCGATCATCATGTGGGTCGTCGCTACCTACATGGCGTGGATGATGTTTTCCTTTTAAAACGTACTGGGTGAATAATCCGCACCTCCTCCAACCAAAATACTCCTAGTCGGATTCACAAGCGGAGGTTGCCATGCTTTTTACAAAAACAGATGCATTGCTGGAAGACTTGTACGAAATCGCCAAAAACGTTCACGATTCCGCGGTCTATTTTAATCAATATAAGATCTCTTCTATGGATACCTTGAAAACCTTTTCGGAAACGATGAAGGAATACGAATCCAAAGGCGACAAAATGATTCACGAGATCATCATTCGCATTAACAAAACGTTTATTACCGCCATCGAACGCGAGGATGTCATGGAGTTGGCTGTGAAAATGGACGATGTGCTGGACGGCCTGGAAACGTGTTCGTCCCGTCTTTACATGTACGACATCATGGAGCCCGATGAAACGATGGTGAGATTCGGCCAGATCATCGAGGACTCCTCCCAGCAAATCCTGCTTGCCATGGAGTTACTCAAACATCAGAAGCTATCGGACATGCGAGAGTACATTATCCGCATCAACGATCTGGAGAGCGCAGGAGATGAGCTGGTTCGCCGTAGCATTCGGGATCTCTTCCACTCCTCCACGGATCCCATCCATATCATGCAGTTCAAGGAAATTTACGAAGTGCTGGAGGAAGTCATGGACCATTGCGAGGATGTCGCGGACGCGATGGAGACGGTCATCATGAGCAACACATAACCCAAGGAGACTCTGCCCATGCATACGAGCTTTCCACTCATCGTCGCTGTCGTTGTGCTAGCTGTTTCCTTTGATTTTATCAATGGCTTTCATGACACAGCTAATGCGATCGCGACGACCGTGTCGACCAAAGCATTGCCACCCAGAATCGCCATCGTCATGGCTGCTATCATGAACTTCGTCGGAGCTTTGACATTTACCGGAGTCGCCAAAACAATCGGGGGAAAAATCGCGGATCCAGCCAAGCTGGAATATGGGGTACTTATCGTCTTGGCCGCCTTGCTCGCGTCTATCTTCTGGAATCTCGTCACCTGGTGGTACGGGATTCCCAGTAGCTCCTCCCATGCGCTTATCGGTTCCATTGTCGGAGCCGTTTTCGCATCTGCAGGGGGGCAACAAATCAATTGGAGTGGCTTTTCCGAAATCTTTAAGGCATTAATTCTCTCCCCCATCATCGCGCTAGTAGCTGGCTATTTGCTCATGAGCCTGTTTTACTTCTTGTTTCGAAAAGTCGCTACGCCCCCATCCAAGGTCAACAGACGCTTTCGTTACTTTCAGATTTTCACCGCAGCCCTCCAGTCCTTTACCCACGGGACCAATGATGCGCAAAAGGCAATGGGGATCATCGTGTTCGCTCTGGTAGCCGCAGACTTGCAGGCGGATGCGAGCGTAATCCCCTTCTGGGTCCAGCTGATTTGTGCCGTATCCATGGGATTGGGTACCTCCGTTGGTGGATGGAGGATCATCAAAACGGTGGGCGGAAAAATCACGAAAATCGAGCCGATTAACGGAGCGACTGCCGATCTCACCTCATCCTCCATCATATTTACCTTTACCCAATTGGGCTTGCCCGTCAGCTCTACCCACGTCATCTCCTCAGCTATCATGGGAGTCGGCTCGGCAAAACGGCTAAAGAGCGTCAACTGGGGTGTCGCCAAGCGAATCGTTATCACCTGGTTCATCACCCTCCCTATCTCTGCGGTGATCTCCGCGATCATTTACAGCATTCTGCATCTGTTTTTTTGAGGTCAAAAATCGAGCACAGGCAAAAAAAGAGCCCTCATTGCTTAAAGCGAGGGCTCTCCTTCGTCCATTCCTTTAATCGATCCTGGACATCGGTTTTCCATTTTTCTTGATTCAACAGTCCTGACAAATTTTCTCCGAACAGTTGCTGCATATCCAAACGGGTCATCTGATAGGTCGCATCGGGGAAGCGATAGCGGATAGCCTGGAGGTTGTCGATCAACGCAAAAGCCGCCACTGAGTCGTAGAGCAATGCGGCCTTCACCGATTCTTCTCCCACTTCGCTAACTGTTTCCTCATAGTTTAATTCAAGCGTCAAAGCCTCCGGATATAACTGAAAGGTCTTTTTCACCCCGTTAAGTGGCAAATGCGCATACAGATTCGACAGATTAGAAGCATCCCCCATGTACTTGCTTTTATAGGGCAGGATCGCATTCAGATCGTGGGTGAGCGGGTTTTGCTGGTCCAGACGATATTGTTCCGCCTTTTTGATGTTGTCAGGGATAATGACTCCTTGGATCAACGCGAACAAGATGACTCCCACGATGACCAGTGCCATAATCCATTTATTCCTTGCAGCCATCTTCTTCCCCCACTTCGTATTTCATGAGTAGCTTTGGTGCTAGATGGAGGGCAAGTGGAATCAGGATGGACACAAATGGCTTGAAATACGCAATGGCTACCATAGCAAACTGGTATGGACCCGAAATACTGATCGGTCGCGAAAACCAGAAATTGCTCGCAAAATGAAGAGCTGTTGTAAAGAGCAACGAGACAGCAATAAAGATAGACCAGAGAATCCATCCGATTTTCCTGAGTCGAAAAGCTGCTCGCACATTCATGTTCATCTCTTTATTCGTAACGGAAGTCCTCCTGAGCAGTAGCAGCACTACATACACGATTCCTACAAAGAGTGAAACTACTAATATCGCGGTGTTCAAACCGGTCCCATCGCCCACCATTCGCAGCGGCATCGTGACGATCCATGCCACCAAGGAATATAGCAGCACCCTTTGCACCCACTCCACCCAAAAGCGGTACACGTAGATGCGATGGTTCCCCGCGATCAGGTGCGCAATGGAGGGAATGTTGGCGATTGCCAGACGTACAGCTTCTGCCCGGTCCATTCCATCCGTTGTCATATCTGCGACACGCGCTTCGAGATTGCTCATGACCTCTTGCTTCAGCTCCTGGGCCTGTTTCATGCCTCGATAAGGACGAAACAGTTGCTCCACATGCTGGTGTAATCTGTCCATTCGCTGTCAGTCCTGCCTTTCAATTAATTGATCGATCAATGCTCTCGCCACTTTCCAGGCAACGAGTGCTTTTTCGTAGGCTTCTGCACCTTCAGGAGTCAGCTTGTAATACTTTCGTCGACCGCCCTGTGTCTCATCACCCCAATAGGAGGCGATAAGCTTTTGCGTTTCAAGCCTTTTCAAGCTGGTATAGAGCGAGGGCTCTTTTAATTCGTATTGGCCTCCACTGTTCTTGGAGATCGCCTTGATGATTTCATAGCCATAATTATCACCCTCGGACAAGACGCGCAATATGATGGCATCGAGATGTCCGCGAATGATGTCACTGCTGATACTGCTTTCCCCCATCTTGTTCACCTCTGCGTATAACTTATCACATATTACTATGTGTGACAATGTACTATTTGTGAGGGGGCTATAAAGGAGCACAAGATCCAGATTGTTAGGATGCCTGTAGGTGGGGATTCCCAACAAAAAAGCCCCCTGTTTCCAAGGGACTTTCATCTGTTTGCTATATCCTTTTATGCTTCTACCTTCTCGGCTTCCTCGACGCTTGCCAGCTCACGGCCCAAGAATTTGGCTACTTCCAACATACCGTAGACGCCAGCTGCTGCTTCTGCATCCGAATTGTAGTTGGTATTGGTATTGATGTCATAGGTAAAGATCTCGCCTTCCTGATTGCGGATAAATTCGATCCCTGCCACCTGAATGCCGTTTGCAGCCAGGAAGCGCTCGTACTTCTCAATAATCGGATCCGCGAAGCCATCGACGATCTGGAACTTCGGCTTGGTCGGCACCTCTTCCCCTACTGGGCAGAACAGGTCGCCGATCTGGCAGGCATCCGCCGGGCAGAGCTCAAAGCCCTCGGATGTGTCCACTTGTACCGCATAGACGAATTTGCCCCCGACAAATTCACAGCGTGTAATGAATGGTTGTGGAGCCTGAATGTACTCCTGAATGAGCGTAATGCCATCCACCGGCTCATCAAAGGTCGGTCCGTTCACATACGACTCCAGCCCTTGCAGGGAATGGAACAGTTGTACACCAAGCCCTTTTCCTGCGCGGTTGTGCTTGGTGATGAAGGGTTGACCTTCAAATGCGCGTGCCGCTTTCAAAAGCTGATCCTTGCCTACTGTCGCAATGGTGCGAGGAGTGCGAATACCTTGTCCTGCCAAAGCCAAGTATTGGGCGACCTTGCTCACTTCTAGACGCAGTGCACTCGTCCCGTTAAAGACTTTGCGTCCGTAGCTTTCCAGCCAGCTCAGTACAGCTGAAGTCAGCTCAGGTGCATATCGATGGTCACGCGTATGGGAAGAAGCGCTCATCCGGCTGTAAAATACACCTACAGGTGGTTCTTCTGTCAAATCAACGGAACCCTCGTCCAGATGCCATTCCTCGTATGGAAGCCCCAGCTCTTGCAGACGCTTGGTCAAATGAACGGTCCATTCGCTATTTTCATGGATGACGTAGATCTTTTTCATCGTTCGATTCTCCTCTTTTTTACGATTCTCTGCCCAACAAGCGGGAGGGATTAGGATAGGCTAGGCTCTGTTGCACGCAGACTTTCAACGAGAGGCATCACTTCTTTGGAGAAGCGCTCCATTTCTTCGAGCTGTGGAGAGAACTGGAGCAGCAATAGGTCTACCCCTGCTTTTTCATAAGCCAAAATGCGCTCGGCGATCTGCTCTGGTGTTCCGATCAGATTGGGGCGCAAACCGCGATTTGAGACCGAATAATCGCGCAACTGAATTTGCTGTTCAAGCTGCGACTTGTTGATGAAATCCTGATAACCTGCGTAACCGCTAGATTCCTTTACATCCGTGATCCTTGCCAGCTCTTCCATCGCTTCTTCTTCTGTCGGACGGCAAATGACGTAGGCTGCCATCCCAAAAGAAGAGAATGGTGCTTTTTCCGTCTGCTGACGGCGCTCTTTCATATCCTGAATCTTCTTCGCGACTTCCTCAGTCGTGCCACCGTGCATCACATATGCATCGCACGTAGCAGAAATGACTTGCTTGCCTCGCTCGCTCTCTCCACCAGCATACAGGATCGGATTTGGGCGTTGGACTGGCTTTGGTGCCAGCTTGGCATCATGAATGTCGTAATATTTCCCATGATAACTAAACGTCTCTTCGGTCCACAGGCCTTTTAGCACATCCAGAAACTCCATGATGCGCTCATAACGCTCGTCGTGCTCGGTGAAAATGCCACCGTACTGACGGGCTTCTTCTTCCCACCAGGCAGATACTACGTTCAGCGTAAAGCGTCCGTTGCTGATGTGATCGATGTTCGCGGCCATTTTCGCAGCCACGGCTGGATTGTGAAAGCCAGGGCGCACCGCTGTCATGATCTCGATTTTTTCTGTTACCGCAGCCAGTGCAGCCGCAGTCGACCACGCTTCGAGTGAATCAGACTCGGGGCCTTTTATATCGTTTAGGTACAACTCAGCAATCAGAGTCGTGTCGTATCCCCAGCGCTCTGCCGCTTGAATCACCGTCTTGGCGTAATCAAACGTCGGGGGCATATTTTCATCTTCTACATTTCGGAGCCATCCACCAAAAATCGGTAACCAAAAGCCGTATTTCATAGCTCTCTTCTCCTTTGTCTTAGGGGCTAAAAATAAAGAAAATTGTGATGAAAGAAATTAAAGTAATCCTACTACAAAAATAGGATTACTTCAATATACTCGACTATTCCATTATCACCTTATTTTTCGCCCCTAGACAAAAGCCCTCGCATGCGACGTAGCGCCAACAGCGAGAGCTTTTACGATATCTAACGTGTGATCTTCTCACACTTTTTCTTGTTTATCCAAAACCTTACGAGGACAGGATAATAGGTAACATACTCAAGGATTATGGCCCGCAAAGGAGCTGAAGTGTAATGACTCGTCAACGGTTCCGGCAGTTGCGTTATCCCCTCATCGCGTTGGCTGTTACGTTAACGCTACTCGGGACGCATCATCAGTATCGCCTACATACTTCTTTTGCAGCTTCACAACGTTCACAGACTGTCACGATCTCCAGTGCAGGCTTTTTGCCCAATCGCATTTCGGTACGGGAAGGTGAGCGCGTGACACTGATGGTCGTGAATACAGACACGCGCCCACATAACCTCGCCATTCGCGAGTTAAATGTTTCCTCTACAGAATTGAAGCCTACACAATCAACGATGCTTCAATTTGCTGCTGAGAAAAAAGGGCAGTTTTCCTTTGTTTCCGATTCCCCCGGTTATCCGGAGACCGGTTACCAAGGGATCATCGTCATTGAGTAGCTTCCCATTCTTGCTCTTGCTCGATTTGTTTCCACGGACCAAACTTGATCACGCAGAGTGGAATGATCCCCAATGTAGTCACTACACCGAAAAACAAATAGATCGCGAGTGTCGAAAACTCATCTTTGATCCATCCAGCCAGTAGATTGCATAGCATCGTGCCCAGCCCGCTTCCTACAGAGAAAAAAACAGCAAGTGCTGTTACCTGGAGCGAAGCGGGTGTATTTTCTCGGACGAACTGCGCCGCTGTCGCCAAGTAAAATCCGACCGATACGCCTTGAATGAAGAACAAAATGAGAACGGCTGTTGTACTCGGAGCTGAGCTGTACCAGAACCAACGAATGGCAGAAAAGGTCGCTGCTAGCAGTAGGGTGGTCTCCAGACCCCAGCGTCGGACGAAATAACCCACCAGCTTCATGAACGGTGCCTCACTTCCTGCAAACAGCAGAAAAGCGAGCCCCACACCCGCAACCGTTCCACCAATCTCCTGATAGTACAGGGAAAACCAAATGTTGTTGGCGTTTACAGATCCAAACATACAAAAGGACGCCATGAGAAACAGCAAAAAACGCGGGATGCGCAGCAGCTGCCTCATTCCCTTAAACATGCTGACTGTAAAGCGGGAAGATTCAGTCACTTCCTCAGGCACTTTAATAAGGAACAGCATGGCTGTAATGAGTGCCAGACAGTACGAGTAAAAAAGAACAGATGGCCCCCACTTCTCTACTAGGAGTCCGGTAAGAAAGGCTGCGAGCGCGAATCCGACGGCACCCCACAGGCGAATATCGCCAAACTGCAAGTGGTTCTTTTTCGCGTAACCCAATGCCAGGCTGTCCGAGATCGGGATGACCGCACTTTGAAAAAAGGACAGGAGAATATATAAGAGAAAGACAAATGCGTATGTAGAAACAGTCGAAAATAAGAGTCCCACAAGACCGGAAACGAGCAGCGTCCCAAAGAGGACCGTCTTCCTGATCTGGAAACGATCGCAAATGAACCCCCACATCGGTTGAGCGATAATCGAAACCACCGGTGCTACCGCACTGATCATCCCAATTTGCGTACCCGTTAGATGGATGGATTTGTAATACTGAGTGATCAGTGGGGAAAATGCACCAAACCCATAGTAAATAAAGAGGTAGAGGGCGCTGAAACTGATGAATCCACCTGCAGCGCCCCCTTGAAATTTGCCGGAAAGTGATCCTGACATATCGCTCTCCTATTTAACCGCCGGCAATATTTTCGCCATGTTGACGGTACGTTTCTTATCCCAAGTCTCTGGGTTGTTTTCATCATACTGTTCCAAGAAATAAATGACTTCTTTGGTCAACGGTGTCGGCGTAGAGGCACCAGATGTGACCGCTACGCGTTTCTTTCCTTTCAGCCACTCGACATCCAGCTCTGAGAGGTCCGCAATCCGATAAGAAGGAACATTGGCAATTTCCTCGGATACTTGAGCTAGGCGGTTCGAGTTGTTGCTGCGCGGATCGCCTACGACGATGCACAGCTCCGCTTCCCCTACCTGTTCTGCGACTGCCTCTTGGCGCACCTGCGTAGCCAGACAAATCTCGTTGTGTACTTCTACCCGAGCGAAACGGTTGACGATCGCATCCATGAGATGCTTGACGTCCCATTGACTCATCGTTGTCTGGTTGGTCACGATCACCTTGTCGGTTGGTACCTGCAATGCCTCCAGATCTTCTACTTTTTGCACCAGATGCACGTGGTCAGGCGCGATCCCGATCGCTCCCTCTGGCTCAGGGTGTCCCTTTTTGCCGATGTAGAGGACATGGTAGCCGTCTGCCACTTTCTCTCGAATCAGGTCATGTGTCTTGGTTACGTCCGGGCATGTCGCATCCACGACAGTCAGACCCTTGTCACGCGCTTTTTTCCGAACCTCCGGAGAAACACCGTGCGCCGTGAAAATGACCGTTCCCTCATTCACCTGATCAAGCAGAGCGAGACGATCTTCCCCATCCAATGTTTTAATCCCTTGCTGTTCAAACGCCTCGACGACATGAGCATTGTGTACAATCATGCCCAAAATGTGAATCGGGCGAGGAAGGTCAAAGTTTTGCGCTGTCCGCAATGCCAATACCATGGCATCTACGACACCGTAGCAATATCCGCGGGGGGAAATCTTGATGACTTCCATCTATACCCCTCCTAATTATTCAAATGACGTCTCGCCCATTTATTATACCTTATTTACCTGCGCTCCGCTTCTGTTCATAAACCTTCAAATTATTGTAAACCACTTTTAGCAAAGGCGTGGACAAGCCGAGTTTTTCTGCATGTCCGAGGAGATAACCTTGCAGATGATCCCCTTCCACAGACAAGCCTTTTTCCATATCGCGGAGCATGGACGATTTCATGGCTGCACCCTGGTTTTGGAATGTTTCCATCTGCTTGTCGATGATATCGGCACGGATTGGTGCTTCCAAGGCACGAATGACCAACGCACATTCTTCTGCGAGCTGACGAGTCAGTTCGACTCCGTATAGGGAATCACGGATCGGCCCGACAGCCGAATTCATCAATGTTGTAATTCCGGACATCGTGGTGATGAACAAGTATTTTTGCCATGCATCGCGTTGGATGTTTGCACTAGCCCGCATGGAACCGTTGATACCAGAGAAAGCATCTGCGATCCGCTCTACGCGTTCACTCGTTCCGCCTTCCCATTCTCCAAAGACCGTTTCATGCATGGCACTGGTCTGGACCACGTCACCATCTGCATTCAGGGTTGTCTCAATAAAGCAAAGCCCACCGAGAACACGCTCTTTGCCAAAGCGCTCCCACAGCAGCTCCATATGAGCAATCCCGTTCAAAAGTGGAATGACGACGGTCTGCTCACCTACGTACGGAGCGATGTCCTGGATGCTCTCAGCGAGATGATAGGCCTTGTTGGACAGCAAGACTACATCAAACGGGCTGCTTTCTTCCCCTGCTTTGATCAGCTGTGGCTGCTCGAGATGGAAATCCCCATGAATGCTCTGGATGCGAAGTCCTCTTTCCGTAAGCTGCTTGTACCTACGTTCCCGAACGAGAAAGGTTACATCTACTCCTTTTTCTGCCAGTCGCCCTCCGAAATAGCCCCCAATTCCTCCTGCTCCCAAAACCAGTACCTTCATTCGGAATCCCCTCCATCATTGTTCTACAGATAGGAATCATAAAAATTCCTATCCAGTATAAGCGCAACTAAGGCTCAGCCAAAAGCTTGGCTTAGCCAAGTTTTGCTAAATAACAGTTCGTCTATATTCTACAAAAACGGAACTCTTTTCAAAACCCCACAATATAATGTTAGAAAATCTAACACTAAACGTCAGAAAACCTCTTGACGAACGATGCTAGTTGTCGATATAATTCCAAATATAAAACAACATTAAAAAACGAACTTTACCTCTCTACAAATAAAAATAATTCGTGAATGGAGTGTTTTTCTTGGATATGAAAACAGTCTTGTCCACCATTGACTCTGAAAAAGTCGAATATGTTGACTTTCGAATCGTAGACCTGCTCGGTCGCCAACACCACGTTACCGTTCCTGCTTATGCGGTAGATGAAGGAACGTTCCGCAACGGCGTTGCTTTTGACGGCTCCAGCCTGATTGGTTACAAATCAATTGAGGAAAGTGACATGGTGGCCATGCCTGATCCAGCAACAGCCTTCATCGATCCTTTCGTAGAAGCCAAAACAATGAACATCGTATGTAACATCGTAAACCCTGACTACACCAGCTACGATCGCGACCCACGCGGTATCGCACTGAAAGCAGAAGCGTATCTGCAACAACTGGGCGTAGCTACTGCGGCTTACTTCGGACCTGAATCCGAGTTCTTCCTGTTCGACTCCGTACGCTATGATTCCGGTCCATCCGGCTCCTTCTTTCACATCGATTCAGAAGAAGCTTTCTGGAACACAGGTAAAGAAGGACAAAACCTCGGTTACAAAGTGCGTAACAAAGGCGGTTACTTCCCTGTACAACCTACAGATACACAAGCAGATATTCGTAACGAAATGTGCACCCTGATGACCCAAGCAGGTATGTACGTGGAGCGTCATCACCACGAGGTAGCAACGGCAGGTCAAGGCGAGATCAACTTCCGCTTTGACACGTTGACTCGCACGGCTGACAACCTCTTGCTGTTCAAATACATCGTGCGCAACGTTGCTGCCAAACACGGCAAAACGGCTACATTCATGCCAAAACCAATCGTGGGTGACAACGGTTCCGGCATGCACGTACACCAAAGCTTGTTTGACGGCGACACTCCACTCTTTTATGAGCAAGGTGGATACGCAAACCTGAGCCAAACAGCTCTGTACTACATCGGAGGCATTTTGCACCACGCACCTGCCTTGATCGCTCTGACGAACCCAAGCACCAACTCTTTCAAACGTCTGGTCCCTGGCTACGAAGCTCCAGTCAACCTGGTCTTCTCCAAAGGTAACCGTTCTGCTGCCGTCCGCATCCCGGTAGCTGCTGTTACTCCAAAAGCATCCCGTATCGAGTTCCGTACGCCAGACTCCACTGCTAACCCATACCTGGCATTCGCTGCTATGCTAATGGCTGGTCTGGACGGAATCAAGCGCAAGCTCGACCCACGTGAAATGGGCTTTGGTCCAATGGATAAAAACATCTACGACCTGTCCGATGCGGAGAAACACGAAATTAAGAGCGCACCTGGCTCTCTGGAAGAAGCACTGCTCGCTCTCGAAACGGATCACGAATTCTTGCTCGAAGGCGACGTGTTCACGAAAGAGCTGATCGAAAGCTGGATTTCCCTGAAGCGCGGCGAAATCCAACAAGTAGAGCGCACGGTGAATCCGAAAGAATACGAGCTGTACTACGACCTGTAGGAAGCTCTGCCGGCTCTTCTGACCGGTGGCAGTACTGAATCTGTTTCCATCCTCCATCCATATAGATTTTTCCTCATGGAAAAAGCCAATCGCTTCCGCTTTGGAAGGATTGGCTTCTTTTTTTCCTTACTTCATTTATAAGAGACGTCCCACGTTTCATTCAGGAAGTGAGCTATGCGATCCACGGATCGCTGCACCAGCGCCTCTCCTTTTTCGCGACTCGCCAGGCTCGGATAACCGATTGTACCCGAATCTGTTTTTGTACCGTACCGTGCATATTTGATCACATCGGGGAACGAATCCTTTTGCTTCGGCACTTCATCTACTGCCTGCCCCAGATCGACGAGCTCCGGATACAAGTATAGCAAGACAGACGTTCCCGCTTCCCCGGCATGACCGTGCGCTACTTCTCCCGACTCTACGATGCCCTGATCCTGCGCCTTGATAAAACGCCAGCAGTCAATCTGCGCGCAGCGAAGCTCCGGCTGCTGCCTCAGCGTCTGGGAAACGTGATTCACCATCGCCACGTTCCCCGCATGCCCGTTAATAAACAGAAAGTTTTTGAATCCCCATTTGACCAGACTGTCTACCACATCTTTCAGATATGCCTTGAAGCTATCCGGCGTTATCGTAATCGTCCCTGGAAAATCATCGAGCGCCGACGAATCTCCCACCTCCAGAGTCGGACCGATGATGGCCTGCACGCGCTCAGCAACCAGCTCAGCGATTTTGGTTGCGACCAGCATATCCGAACCCATCGGCAAATGTGGACCGTACACTTCGCATGCTCCTGTCGGAATAATGACCAGATCGGTCTGTTTTTTGCGCTCCAGAAATGTCGTCCAGCTCATCTCTTTCATCCGATTCGTTGCCACAGTCATGGTATTTCCCCTCCCGTATTGGCTTACGCTATTATTCGTACAAGTGACAGGCGATAAAGCGGCCGTTCCTTATTTGAAACACGGGCTTTACCGTTTTGCATATGTCCATGCAAGCCGGGCAACGCGGATGGAACGTGCATCCCGCAGGCGGATTGGCTGGGCTTGGCACGTCTCCGCGCAGAACGATCCGCTCTTTCTTGATCAGTGGATTGGGAGTGGGCACAGCCGACAGCAAGGCTTTCGTATACGGATGCATCGGGGAATCGAACAACTCACGTTTGTCTGCCAGCTCAACGATTCTCCCTAAGTACATCACGCCGATCCGGTTGCTGATATGCTTCACCACACTGAGATCATGGGCGATAAACAAGTAGGTCAAGTCGAATTGTTCCTGCAAATCTTGCAGCAGATTGATGACTTGCGACTGGATGGACACGTCCAGAGCTGATACCGGCTCGTCTGCAACGATCAGCTTTGGATTCAATGCCAGCGCACGGGCAATTCCGATCCTTTGGCGCTGTCCGCCGCTGAATTCGTGGCCGTACCGTTTGGCATGGTAGCTGCTCAAGCCAACGACATTCAGTAGCTCATCGATTCGCCGATCCTTTTCCTTCCCCCGCGCGATCTGATGAATCTCCAGCGGCTCCGCAATAATGTCGCCTACTGTCAGGCGCGGATCGAGGGATGCATACGGGTCCTGAAAAACCATCTGCATATCCCTGCGCAGTTTTCGCAGCTGTGAGGTGTTCATGCCTACCAGATTTTTCCCCTCGTATTTGACTTCGCCCTCTGTTGGCTCAAGCAGCTGCAAAAGCACTCTACCTGTAGTGGATTTGCCGCAGCCGCTTTCTCCTACCAATCCGAGAGTCTCCCCCTTGTAAATGGAAAAATCCAAGCCGTCGACCGCCTTTACATACCCTGCAGTTCGGCTGAATATCCCTTTTTTAATCGGGAAGTACTTCTTTAAATTCGTTACTTCAATTAACGGCTGATTCATGACCTGTCCTCCCCTCCATGGATGCATGGAGCCAGCATCGGCTGAAATGCCCCAACTCGATTTCTTCCAAGGAAGGTGACTGGTCGCGACAAATAGCCATAGCGTGCTCACAACGAGGGGCAAAGCTGCATCCGTTTCGCAAGCTGCCTTGTGCAGGTACACTGCCTTTGATGGAATAAAGCCGCTTCTCTTCCGAATCAAGTGTCGGCATGGACTTCATCAGACCTTGTGTGTACGGGTGACGTGGATGGGTGAAAAGGGTAATGACGTCACTCTCCTCCACCACTTTTCCGCCGTACATGACCACGACCCGATCGCACATCTCCGCTACAACGCCCAAGTCGTGTGTAATGAGTAGAATCGCTGTTCCCTTCGTGGCTTTCAGCTCTCTCATGAGGTCCAGGATTTGCGCCTGAATGGTCACGTCTAGAGCCGTCGTTGGTTCATCGGCAATCAAGAGCTTTGGATCACAAGCCATCGCCATGGCGATCATTACCCGCTGCCGCATACCCCCGGACAAGCGATGCGGATATTCGTCGACGATTTGTTCCGCTCTCGGAATTCCTACCAGCTTGAGCATTTCCACGGCCCGCGCTCTAGATTGCGCTTTGCTGTAGTTCCTGTGGATACGGACGGCTTCCCCTATCTGATCTCCTATGGTGAAAACAGGATTCAGAGAGGTCATCGGTTCTTGAAAAATCATCGCCATCTGGTTTCCCCGAATCTCTCTCATTTGCTCTTCTGACAACGCTAGGATGTCTTTCCCGTCAAACGTGATCGAGCCGTCTACCACCTTGCCGGGCGTCAGTCGCATCGCTGTTAAAGAGGTTACACTTTTACCGGAGCCGGACTCTCCCACGATCCCTAACGTCTCTCCTTCGCGAATGCTGATGTCCACGCCATCAACTGCCGCCACTACCCCTTCGTCCGTATAAAAGTACGTCTTCAGCCCTTTAATCTCGAGCAGTTTGCGCTCCAATGCTTATCCCCCTTTCTCACAGCTTCATCTTCGGATCCAGTGCGTCCCGCAAACCGTCTCCCAGCATATTAAAAGCGAGCACCATAAACATAATCGCTAATCCCGGTATCGTGCTCACATGTGGAGCAGTTCGCAAATACTCTCTGCCTGTACTCAGCATCGCTCCCCATTCCGGTGTCGGCGGTTGCGCTCCCATCCCGAGAAAGCTCAGCCCCGAAGCGGTGAGAATGGCCGTCGCAATACGCATGGTAGACAAGACGATGATAGGTGCTACGCTGTTTGGAAGCACATGCTTGAAGATCACCCGGGCATGGCTTGCGCCCATTGACTTGGCCGCCTCGATAAACTCTTTGTTCTTTACCGAGATGACAGCACTTCGGGAAATCCGAGCAAAGGTCGGCACCGAGAAAATCCCAATCGCGATCATGACGTTCACCATTCCCGGCCCTAATACGCTAACAATAGCCAACGCCAACAGGAAGCTAGGAAATGCCATAAAAATATCCATAATCCGCATGATGAACATGTCCGTCCGACCGCCAAAATAGCCAGAGATCGTTCCCAGCCCTACGCCAACGACTACCGAAATTAAGACACCGACAATCCCGATCATCAACGAGATTTGCGAGCCATAAATAATCCGCGACAAAATATCTCGTCCGTATTCATCCGTCCCAAAAGGATGGTCGGCAGAAGGGGACTGCAGGATCACGTTCATGTCTTGCTCGATCGGGTCGTAAGGGGCAATCGCTTGTGCAAAAACGGCAATGCTGACAAAGACGACGACCATCCAGAAACCTACCAGAGCGCGCTTGTTTTTTCGAAATCTGCGCATCATAGATGCCCAAGGCGAACGCCGTTGGTAGGACATCTCTGCCGGTTGGGAGCCTACCTGTACGCTAACTTCCGTATCGCTCATCGCTTTCGCCCCCTTCTAATCGTATCGAATTCGAGGATCAACCGCGCCGTAGCATAAGTCGACTACGAGATTCACAATGACGAAAATCGCAGCAACAAACAGAATGCTCCCCTGAATAGCCGGATAGTCCCGAAACTGAATCGATTGGATGATATAGCGCCCGATTCCGTTCATGGAAAATACCGTCTCTGTCAGAACAGCCCCACCCAGCAGATGTCCGAATTCCAGACCCACAATGGTGATGATGGGAATCAAGGCATTTTTTAACGTGTGCTTATAGATGACCAGCTTTTCCCTGACGCCTTTGGCACGCGCCGTTCGAATAAAGTCCTGATGAATCACCTCCAGAATGCTGGAGCGGGTCAAACGCGCTAATACGGCGGAGGAAGACAATCCCAGCGCGAGCGCAGGAAGGATGTAATGCTTGAGCTGCGTGCTTCCGCCCGAGGGCAGCCATTGCAGGTAATAGGAAAACACCAGAATCAGCATGATCCCTGACCAGAATACCGGCATCGATATTCCGAACAGGGAAACCATCATCGTCGCGTTGTCCCTCATGCTGTTTGGCCTGATCGCAGACATGATTCCTGCGAAAAGGCCAACGAGGACCATGACGACGACTGAGAGCATCGTCAGCATGATGGTGCTCGGAAACCGGGACAAGATTTCTTCTGCCACAGGTCTGTCGGAACGCAGCGATTTGCCTAAATCCCCCTGGAGCATCCCCATGACATAGCTTCCATACTGTTCATACAAGGGGCGGTCGAGCCCCAAGCGTTCCTTTACGATCTGGATCTCTTCCGCCGTAGCATCCACTCCTGCAATTAAATTGGCTGGATCCCCGGGTACCGAATGAATGATGATAAAGCAGAGGATCGATACACCGATCAAGGTTGGAATCATTTGCAGCAGACGTTTTGCGATATATCCCAGCAACTCGACGCCTCCTTTTCTCTCGATTCGGCCTAGTTATATTGAAATGGTTGGTCAGACGTACAACTCTGGCTGCCGGTGCAAATGAGAGGGTAGCTTGGAACGCACTTCCTGCACGCGTTCCAGATCGATTCGACAAGGGATGAGCCCTTCCGTCTCCACCCCGCGCGCCAGGACTACCCCCATCGGATCCACGACGAGACTCTGCCCGATATAATGGTCGTTTACCTGGTTGCACGCGATGACATAAGTCGTATTTTCCAATGCCCGTACCGTCACCAGACTCTCCCAATGCCTTTCCTTCACAGGTCCCTTCACCCAACCGGAGGGAACGATCAGGACGTCTGCACCGTGTAATGCCTGATAGCGGGAAATTTCCGGAAAGCGCAATTCGTAGCAAACGAGCAGTCCGATTTTACCAAAAGGCGTATCGACCGGCTGGAACAAGGAATCGCCCGGCTTGATCGAGGACGATTCCTTTGCTCCGAAAGCATCGTACAAATGCGTTTTCCGGTACGTGCTCACGACCTGACCTTTAGAATCTGCCAGGACGACAGAGTTGTACACCCTGTCATCCTCCGGGTCTTCCGCCTTTTCTCTCATGCCAAAAATGATCCACACGCTGTACTTGTGCGCGAGCTCGCACATCCCGCTCACGAACGGGCCGTCGATCGCCTCCGCATCGTTCAGCTTCACCTCGCGTGGCGTACCGACGATAAAATAACTCATATACGCCTCGGGGAAGACCACCAAATCCGCCCCATACACTTCAGTCGCCTCCTGCAGCGCCTTTTCCGCTTTCTGCAGATTTACGTTCTTGTCATCCGTCGCCCCCAGCTGGGCCATCACGATTTGAAAGGACATGAACCTTCACTCTCCTCTTATTTTTTCACTACTTTTCGCAAGTCCCAGATATACGTCGGTTGAACCTCGACACCCTCTATGTTTTTCCGCATGCCGACATACCCCACATCCTCGTGAAGCGAGATCCACGGCGCCTCTTCCTTGATCAGCTTGAGTGCTTCGGCGTACGATTTTTGACGTTCATCCGGCTTGGTCTGAGCAGCCCCAGTCTTGATCCACTCGTCAACCTTTGGATTCGCATAGTGGGAGTAGTTCGTTGCACTCGTAGACAAGAGGCCATCACTAAGGACGGAATCAGCATCCCCAGTAGAGGCAGAAGCACCTCGGACGAACAATTCATAGGTGGATGGATCTTTCAACGTTTCCAAATACGATCCCAATTCGAGAATCTTCAACTCCACATCCAGGCCTATTTTTTGCAAATTGTTCTGTACAAACTCGGCAGCCGGACGGTCTTGAATCACATTCGCAGCCAAGATCAAACGAATTTTGGTTCCTTCTTTGACTCCCGCTTCCTTCAACAATTGCTTTGCTTTGTCTGCGTCATACGCATAGGCTCCCACATCACTGTAGCCAAACGTTTGTGCAGCCACGGATGCCGTTGCCAGCTTGACCCGACCTTCGTAAAGCTTGTTTACCAATGTCTCCCGATCAATCGCGTAGTTTAATGCCTGTCGTACCTTCACCTGGTCAAAGGGAGCGACCGTGGTGTTGATCCCAACGTACAGCACTCGATTCGTCGGCCTGGAAACGACCTGCACTTCGTCGTTTGATTTCAGTCGCTCGAATTCCGAAGCTGGGACTTTTTCGATCACGTCTGCTTCACCCGTTTCCAGCATAATGACACGTGCCGCATTTTCAGGTACCGGTTTGAAAGTGACAGATTTGACCCCTGGCTTCCCACCCCAATACTGCGGGTTTGCCTCCAGCACCACCTGGTTTCCAGGTGTCCATTCCTTGAACTTGAACGGTCCTGTTCCTACCGGATTTTTCGCGATTCCTTGCTCGTTTTCTTTGATCGACTTGGGACTGAGGATCCCGCTCGCCGTGACTGCTAAGTTATTTAAAAAGGGTCCTTGTGGGGTGTTCAGCTGAAAGACTACCTCTGAGTCGCCATTTGTGGTGATCTTGTCGATGAATTGGCCCACCAGCACACGTCTGCTCAGCTTTTTCCCCTTGTCAGCCACCCGCTCGAAATTCGTTTTCACCGCTTCGGCATTAAAAGGCGTCCCGTCCTGGAAGGTAACTCCCTGTCTGAGCTTGAAGGTCCAGGTTTTCCCGTCCTCGGAAACCGTCCAGCTCTCGGCCAAGCGTGGAACGATCTCCATTTTGTCATTGAAGGCAACCAGCGTATCCAATACTTGATAGTTAATCAGGCTGGAAATCGTGTCTGTCGCAATATGCGGGTCCAAGCTTACCGGATCTCCCGTCAATCCTACGATCAAATCCTTCGCTTCCACTTCCGCTCCCGGAGAGGAAGTCTCGCTTGTACCACAAGCTGATACAAGTAGAGAGAAAGCCAATACGATAGGACCTGCCCATTTCCCAATCCGCTTTCGTTTCATCTCATGATTTCCCCCTTTTATCTTGGAATGTTCTCAAGTCCGCGTCACACGGGATTCAAAAAGCCTGTCGTACCCACGCTCTGTACGCATCTGCAATTCCTTCTGCTGTTTTTCCAAGGCTCTCTCCCCGAACTCTTTTGCCTGATCAGGACTTACTACAAATACACCGTCATCATCGGCTACGATCAAATCTCCCGGATGGATTGCCACTCCACAAATGCTCACAGTCGTATTGACCTCTCCCTCGATTCCCAGCGTACGGGTCGTGAGCGCACTCACCCCTAGAGAAAAGACAGGGAAGCCTAATTCCATAATTGGGCGAACATCCGTCACGCACCCGGAAATGATGACGCCCGCAACTTTTTTCGTTACAGCCGCATACGTCAAAAACTCCCCCCAGCATGCGCGCTTCTCGTCACCCGACATATCGATAACGAGAACATCCCCCGGCTCTACCAGGTCCAAAGCATGACGAATCGCCGTCGCATCGATATGCGGGATCCGTACCGTCACGGCATTGCCCACCAGACGAATGGGTCGAAACAACGGCGTAAGTCCATTCAGAAAACCAAAATCCGTGAAATGTCCAATGGTCGATGGACTGACTGTCTCGTAAAGATCGAGAATCTCTTGCGTTACTCCTTGTACTCTTGGCTTAACAGTAAACAAGATAAGCTCCCCCTTTCGTTTTGCTAGAATCAAGAATGCAAAAGTTGTGCCAACAGTTTAAATATTCACAAAATATGATTTGCAATCTATTATGGACAGGTGATCCGTTCCATATTTGATACAAACGTACTAAAATAGGTATCATCAGACATTTGCAAATGCCACTTCTCCTACCAGGAGGGAACAGCATGACAACCAAGATCGCAATCGTGGGACAGGGTGATTTTATTAACCTAGCCAAGCGCGTCACCGCCAAGCTCGCCCACAAACTGAATGTTCATTTGCAGTTGTTAGAAATCAATTTGGCCGATTCTCCTGGATTGGTGCCTTCCATCCTCTCGCTGATCGAAAAGATCGACACCGACATCATCATCACCGGCCGTTTTATCGAAGGACTGCTCGTAGGCAAGACCAGTATCCCGATCATTCACCTGCATCTGACGCCTTCGGATATACTGGCTGCCGTCAATCAGGCCATTCCTTACTCGCGCCGAATCGCGATCGCGATGGCGGAGCTGGCAGATTTGAGATACGACTTTTCTACCTTGCAGGATCTTTTGAATATCAAGCTGGAATACATCAACTACAACACCCCACCAGAACTACAGCTCAAAATAAGGGAATTTTCCGAAAAAGATGGCTCCGTGATTGGAACGGGACTAGCGGTCCGATATGCGAAGCAATACGGAATGCAAGGAACGCTTATCTATACCGAGAACAGCATTGTCGAGTCAATCGAGCGCGCTTTGGAAATCATTCATTTTAAAAGAGAAGAAGAAAAACGCAATCAGGCCTTTATGGCCATCATCAATTCTGTGCGCGACGGTATCATCGCGACGAGCAGCCACGACGAGATTACCATCGTCAACGATGCGGCCCGCCTGCTCCTCCAACTTCCTGCTGAAAATCTCGTAGGTAAAGACCTATCCAACGCTCTCTCCCATCTCTCTTTGCAGGAGCTCGCTCATGAGGACAGCTTCCAGGACAAGATCATCAAATGCAAGCAATCCCGGCTGAATACAACCAAAACCGGAATCTATCAAAAGAATGTCAAAATCGGCAACGTCCTCACCTTTCAGGACATGACTCACATCCAGAATATCGAACAAAAGTACCGGCTGGAGAATGAAGCGAAGGGGCAGGTAGCCAGAGCTCATTTTGAAGATATCATCAGCACCAACGCAACCATGATCCAAACCGTGGAACGCGCCAAACGGTTCTCGTTGACCGACTCCACAATCCTGATCATTGGAGAAACCGGAACAGGAAAAGAGCTTTTGGCCCAGAGCATCCACAATCACAGCGACCGAAAATCGCAGCCCTTTGTCGCTATCAATTGTGCAGCCTTGCCGGAAACTCTCCTCGAGAGCCAGCTCTTTGGATATGAGGACGGAGCGTTTACAGGCGCCTCCAAAAACGGGAAAAAGGGACTTTTTGAAATCGCCCACAACGGTACGGTCTTTCTGGATGAGATCAATTCCATTTCTCTTCATTTTCAGGCGCGGTTATTGCGGGTTCTCCAGGAAAAAGAAGTCGTCCGTGTCGGGGGAAACAAGGTCATTCCCATTAATATCCGAGTCGTCGCGGCCACCAATGAGGACTTGCTGCCCTTGGTGAAAACCAGCAAATTCCGAGCTGATCTCTACTACAGGCTAAACGTTTTGAAGCTGAATATTCCTCCCCTGCGCGATCGGCTGGAGGATATTCCGCTTTTGACTATGCAATTTTTACTGCATCAAAACAAGGAGCTCTATCATTACATCAAACCGTGCATCGAGAAATTGTGCGCGGAGCTACAGAAGTATACATATCCCGGAAACATCCGCGAGCTCTACAATATTTTGGAGCGCTTTTCTATCCTGTGCGAGCCGGAGAAGGTGCAGAATTTCGAGACCTGTAAAGAGATCATCTGGGAATGCATGGAGGACCGATCTAATGATTTTGGAGGCAACGACCAGAAGCTGGAGTTTGACCTGCACGAAAGCTATCGTGAGAGCTTGATCGCGGCAGAACGCGTGATCATGACCAAGTACATCGATAAATATTATGGGGATAAGACCATGCTCGCCTCCAAGCTCGGAATGGGGCGAACGACCTTCTACAGGAAGCTGAAGGAATTGGGGATTTCATACTGAGTGATTGATAGGAGCAAGAAAAAAGCCAATCGCATCCATTTTGGAAGGATTGGCTTCTTTTCTACGTGTAAGAAAAGACAGGCCTTTTAAGACCTGTCAGTCTATCGAGAAAGTTGCTGTTGTGGGGAGAAGCCTGCTTCCATTCTTCGCTCCAGGCTAGCCTTTCTAATACCTTTTCGGGACACTCTCAGGTTGCCAAAAAATAAGGTAACCTACTCTTTAGAATACCTTTCACGATTTATGCTAGCTTCGATATTTATGTCCAAAAAAATTATATATAAAAGGAAAATATTAGACCTAAAAGTCTTACTTATCCACCTTTCGATGAGTTTGCCTTATGAATTTTTACAACTATTCTTACTTGAATAATTATAATTATTTATAAATAAAAGGAAACACAATTGACACTGGGCAGATACGAAACAAAAATAACTGATAATTAATGGTAATACGATTACATGTAGCCACGTATTGCTCGCACGGATTATTAAATCTCTAGGCTCAGACGGCGTATTAATAACCATAGATACATATACAACTAGCATTATGATACCAATTGAATAAGCTACTTTTGGTATTAGTTTCAATTGACTACCATCTCCCCTCGTGTTCATACGTTAACGTTAAAATATCTTAATAGGTCTGGTATCTTATTTAATGCTTACTGGATTCTTTGAGTTCTTATTTTAATTGGTTTTTCCTCATGAAAAAAGCCAACCACTTCCGCTTTGGAAGGATTGGCTTTTTCATTTAGAGATCAATTGTATTACAGAGCAGTCCATCCACCATCAATCACTAATTCAGCGCCTGTCATGAAACGCGATTCATCCGACGCTAGGAAAATAGCTCCATAGGCGATATCTTCTGGTTCACCGAAGTACGGAAGCTGTGTGTACGTTTGATAGTACGGTATCGCTCCCCCTTCTTCCATCGACGGTAATGTCATCGGTGTGACAACGATACCCGGGTGCAAGGAGTTGACGCGAATTCTGTCTTTTCCATACTCGACAGCAGCTGATTTGGAAAGCACACGCAGTGCTCCTTTGGCAGCCGTATACGGGCTTGTACCCGCCATCCCCACAATGCCGCCAATCGAAGAAATGTTGATGATCGAGCCTCCACCCGCTTTTTTCATTTCCGGGATCACATACTTCATCCCGATCACACAACCATTTAGGTTGATATCCATCACTTTGTTCCATTCAGCCATCTCCATGTTGGCAATGGTTTTCGGTGAAGATACACCTGCATTGTTCACCAGAACGTCCACTTTTCCGTAAAGACTTACCGCTTCGGCTATCACGGATTTCCATTCCTCTTCCGATGTCACATTATGTTTAATGGCTACTGCGTCGCCGCCATTTTCTTTAATTTCCTGTACCACTTGGTTCAATGTTTCAACCTGAACATCTGTAGCGATTACCTTTGCTCCTTCTTGTGCAAATAGCTTTGCTTCGGAAGCACCCATCCCCATTGCAGCACCAGTAATGATTGCTACTTTTCCGCTCAAACGACCCATGTTCAACCAATCCTTTCTAAAGTAGAATGATTCGGCTATGAGAATCATGCAACGCCATCTACATGATATTGCGAATACTTGACAACACGTTGTTTTATCAACACCGTGTTGTTAATATAATTATAGCAAGCCTCCAGAAATGGGCAACCAACACGAATCATAGATCCGTCGCTTTATCATCAGATCGCTGCATTGTGTCGTTAAAACGAGAAAAGTAATACAAGGAGAGCAAAAATGTCGAAGAAAGATCAAAAGCTGGACCCACGCGTCATCCGGACTCGTCTAATGCTGCGAGACGCCCTTGTTGAATTGATTCATGAACATGGCTACGAGAAGATCACCGTTCAAGATATAACGAAACGCGCAACGCTTAACCGTGCGACCTTCTACCTGCACTATCGCGACAAACTCGATCTTTTCTATCAGAGCTCAGAGGAAATCGTAAGCGACCTAGTCGAGAGTATGAACTTGGCTTTTGCTGAAAAAGAGAAATTCGACTGGCAAAGTGATCAGCCTCACGAGAATTTTATCCACCTATTTGAACAGATTTCGCAGAACGGCAGGCTGTACAAGGTGTTTTTGACAGAAAGAAACATGCCCCACTTCACATCCCGCCTGATGGACGTACTGATCGATTTTATCGCAAAAGGCATCAACAATATGCAACCGGATGATGATCGCCTTACGGTGCCGAGAGAATTCGCCATTCGGTACTTTGCCGCGGCTTTCCTAGGAGTGATTGTGTGGTGGCTAGAAAAAGACATGCCTTACACCCCAAAATATATGGCCACCCAGCTCATGCGCGTCGCCATCAAGGGACCATACCTCGATAATCCATTTATCCAATAGCATTTCTGCACCAAGAGATACGCGGGAAATACACCCGCTTCCTTTTTACACTCGGTCAGACTGTAGTGGAGGGGAGAAAAAAGGGGAAAACGCTCCAGCTTCATAGGAACACCTACTGGGGGGCATCCCTCTCCAGCTCCATGTAAAAAACGAAACCGCGTCCGAAGCAGCCATCTCAGGGAGATCCTCAGAGGTGGACACTTACAACCGTGTTTCGTTTTTTCCATTGAGCCTTGGTTGGTGTTCCAAAGATCTTCCGCTTATTTGCCCTTTTTCCTCGGCCAGCTTTGGCTCTCCCACTTGCCTGATTCTGGGGGCTTTCCAAGGAGTTTCTTTGAGAAAACCCTACATAGAACCATGTCTTTGAAGAAGGTCAGCTTGGTTCTTCCATCCCGACAGCTCGCAGAAGAAGTAGGTTTCCAGGCGGAGCGACTCCGGAACCCAGCTGAGGGGAACAACGAATTCACGGGATCCAGAAGCGGTACCTCTGTATTCCCTGCGGAGCGGCTACTACTTTACCGCTTCCCCGTGAATCGTTGTGGAGCGGACTGTCTATACTCCCTTGCAGGGCCGCCGAACCTGTTCGGCGGGGATGGCCGGAGCGCAGATCGGAAACCTGCTTCTCCCCACCACCACAGCACACAAAAATACTGATATATTCCTATCTGTACTCGCTTTCTGTACAAAAAACAGAAGGCCCCTCACACTGAGGCGACCTCCTGTTTTGCTTCCAGCTTTTTCTTTAACTCTTCTACGGATCGAGGAATCCCGCCCATATCCCTTTTCAGTGATTCGGGCAAGACCTCCCACACCTCTGCGAGCAACGGCATGCCTAGATGCAGGCTCTCCAGCATCTCTCTTTGCGCAAGCGCCTCCTGAGGTTCTCCCGCAAAGATCAGACGTCCTCCATCCATGACACAAATCCACTCTGCCCACTCAAAGGCTATATCCATATCATGCGTAGCCATCAGAACAGTGGTTCCATTCTGATGAATATGGTCCAGCTCGCGTAGCAGATTTTTCGTCTGATAGCGATCGAGGTAAGCAGTCGGCTCATCGAGCAATAATAGTTCCGGCTCCAAAACCATGACGCCTGCCACAGCGAGACGTCTTTTTTGCCCCAGACTCAAGTGGTGAATGGGGACTTCCGCTAGCTCTGTCATCCCGAAAGTCTCGAGAATATTCCCTACCTTTTCCCGGATTACCTCCGGTGGCAGCTTTCTGTTGAACAAGCCGTACGAGATATCCTCCGAGACCGTACTCGCTATCAGCTGATGCTCGGGATCCTGAAAAACCAGTCCCACTTTTTGCGTCATCTCCTGCAAAAAGGAGCGCTTGTAGACAAACGGATTGCCTCTCCACGAGACCTGTCCTTGCTGGGGCTGGAGAATCCCGTTTGCGTGTAGAAACAGCGTCGATTTGCCGCAGCCATTTCGTCCGAGCAGGGCACATTTCTTCCCTTCTGGAATTCCCAAGCTTACCCCATTCAACACAGACTTCTGGCCGCCTGGATACGTGTAGTGCAAGTTAGAGAATTCAAGTAACCATGATGTCAAAACCGCCAACCTCCCGTCAGGCTCTCAAGCAGAATCAGCACGAGGCACCCAAGCACAGACTCCCACTCGTATCGCACCGAGCGAGCATGGATGCGCAGGCTTTGCACATGAAAGCTATCTCCGTACCCTCTGGCTGCGATCCCCATGGACAGCGACTGATATTTTCGCATCGCACGGATAAACAACTGGCTCGCTACCATACTGACATCGCGCAAAAGCGAACGGAAACCTTGATGACCGCCACGTGATCGCTGGGCCACCCACAGTTGAAACGACGTATCGAATAATACAAAAATAAAGCGATACATGATCATCAACAGATCGGTGATGATCTCCGGCATCCCGATCCTGCGAAAAACCTGCAAGATTTCTGCGAATGGAACGGTAAACAGCAGAAACGAGAAACAGGACAAGCTTCCTAGTATCCGATAAAACAATTCCAGCGCCCGGGTAACGGACGCAGGTGCAATGAAAATGATATACGATCCAGCTTTCCACGTTACCAGCGCGTCAGCCGGAATGGCACTCGACCCGCTGCGAGCCAGATCAAATAGCAGCGCTGGTAAACCCGCTACAAAGAAAGATAACGGGAGGGTCAGAAACAGAAGATGGTACCGGAGAGGAATGTGGGCATAACGAACCACCCACACTCCCATCCAGAGAAACACAATCAGTTGCACGAGTGAATGTCCCGTTAAAACCAGCAATAGCAGCACGCAACCAAACAAAAGCTTGTGAGCTGGCGGCAAATGTCTCAAGTGATTTTGATAGGATAGGGAATCTAGCTGCTGCCAGTTCATTTCTTCCCTTTTTCCGTACGACCTTTGTACACTCCAACCGCATAGCCAACGACACCCGCACCCAATGCTGCTTGTACAGCGAACAAGAGGCTTTCCGTCTCTCCTCCTGGCGGTTCAATAAACGGCTGGAACCATGGCTCATAATTCGGTGAGATCTCTTTAATCGCTTCTTCTGCTGCGCCATCAGCCCCACCGAACTCGGAATCCTTGATAAACAAAAGCGGCATAACCGCCAGAACAACGACTCCCAGCAGTAATAGCCAGTTCATTCCCTTTTTCACAGCGATTCCTCCCGTTTCAGCAAACGAAGTTGCGCCAGTTCATTCGCATTGTAAGCTTGGAGCCAGTTCCATACTAAGACGGTCAGCAATCCTTCGCTGATCGCCAACGGCACCTGCGTGATCGCAAAAATACCGGCAAATTTGAGAAATGAAGCAAGGACGCCTCCACTAGCAGCCGGGAAAGCCAATGCCAGCTGAATCGAAGTCACAACATACGTAGCCAAATCAGCCAATGCTGCGGCGGCAAATACAGCAAGCCTCTGTTGGCCACTTTTCATGATCAAACGATAGACCCCGTATGCGACCAACGGGCCTACCACTGCCATCGAAACTGCATTGGCCCCCAACGTCGTCAATCCACCGTGAGCCAGCAATAACGCTTGAAACAGCAGAACCATACTGCCGAGTACGGACATCGCCAGCGGTCCAAACATGATGGCTCCGAGCCCAGTACCGGTCGGGTGCGAGCTACTACCCGTCACAGAAGGAATTTTTAGTGCGGACAGTACGAAAGCAAAGGCTCCCGATACGCCCAAGAGCAGCTTCATTTGTGGGTGTTCTTTAACGATCCGATTAATAGAGCGAACACCAAAAATGAAGAACGGTAGGAAAACGACCCACCAGAATAAGGCCCAAGATAGAGGCAAATACCCTTCCATAATGTGCATAGCGTGTCCAGTCTGCGGTTCATTGAACATAAAATAGATGACAAATCCGGCAATCAGCAAACAGCTAGCCGCCCAGCGAGAACGATTCATGACCTTTCCTCCTCATTTCTTTTTCGAGCAACAAAAAAATCTCATCCCCAAGTGGACGAGATCTGTGTACACAAAACAACAGACTGGTTTCTCAGCCATATTGCCTCGTATTCACCGCTCCTTTCCGCGAAGGTTTCTGGGTGTGGCTGCTAGGTAGGTCTCCTGGCTTCCAGATCGATGCGCTCTTTGTCCTTCCCCATAGAATATATGAGTGGATTCCTAGCAAAGAGAACTCCCTGGTTACAGTGGCGGGACCGCTCGGGACTTTCACCCGATTCCCTGTTACCCCGTATGCCGTGCACATACAGGCACCTAATGCCAAACAATATGTAGTTCTTAGACAATCCGAATTGTCCACCAACATTATACTCCATGCGATAGAAAAAGAGAACAATTGGGAAAACAATAAAAAAACCGATGACCTCCGCTATGGAAGGAACCATCGGTTTTCACGAATCGGTTTCATTATTTCGCGTCTACACCGACCACTTCGCTGATGTGAGAAAAACCGTCCCTCTCCATCAACCGCAGTAACTGCTTATTGATTTGTTTGACGATGCCCGGTCCTTGATAAATCATCCCAGTGTACACCTGCACCAGACTCGCACCCGCTCGAATCTTGTTGTAGGCATCTTCACCAGTGTAAATACCGCCGACGCCCACGATCGGAACTTTGTCGCCCACTTCCTGGTAAATCTGCTTTACCCAAGCCGTAGAGCGTTCCGTCAACGGTTTTCCGCTCAAGCCTCCCGCCTCATCCGCTTTTGGATGGTTGGCGACAGCCTCACGGGACAGTGTCGTATTCGTAGCGATGATGCCGGAAATGCCTTCTTCTACCGCAGCATGAACGACATCGTGCATCTGCTCGTCCGACATGTCTGGTGCTACCTTCAAGAGAATCGGTTTTTTCTTTACACCGCGCATTTCCATGTCTGCTGCTTTTTCTCTAACAGCACGGACAAGCACGCGCAAGCTCTCCGTCTCCTGCAAATCACGTAGATTTGGTGTGTTCGGGGAGCTGATGTTAATGACGAAATAATGGCCATATGCATACAGCATGTCCATACATTTGCTATAGTCGCTGGCCGCTTCTTCATTTGGTGTGACCTTGTTCTTCCCGATATTAATGCCTATCGGTACATCGGAATAGGCAAAGTCCACCAGATGCTGAGAGGCCAGATAAGCTCCGAGGTTATTAAAGCCCATCCGGTTAATGACGGCTTGGTGTTCAGGCAAGCGAAACAGTCTCGGCTTCGGATTGCCCGGCTGTCCTTGCGGCGTAAGCGTCCCGACCTCTACAAACCCGAATCCAAGTGCACCAAGCGCATGATACACTTCCGCATTTTTGTCAAAACCCGCTGCCAGACCGACTGGATTCGGGAACTTGAGGCCCCACACATTCGTTTCCAGGCGTTCGTCTCGCAATTGATAGATCATCTTCAGTAACGTTTTGCCCGGAGCGGAATCCTCTGCCAGCTTCAGGGCGTGAATGGTTTTTTCATGAATCTCTTCAGGGTCCTGCTGAAACAGATACTTGCGTATAAGCTGATACATCGTGGCTGCACTCCTCACTCCGTTTTGCCTCATTGTAGAATACCACATTTTCTTAGGGTGGGTAACCTTTATCCGTGATACATATTTCCAAGTGAGCAGGTAAATCCTAGCAGTACCACCATCATGGAGGTGACGATGAACCGATATGAAAGTGGACGGGAAAATCGGAATTGGCCAAGCAATCATGACCATGATGCTGACCATCGGAATTACCAATCACGTTACTGTCATCCCGCTTCTGCTCAGCGAAGCCAAAAGAGATTCTTGGTTGAGTGTTCTCGGAGCAGCCATCCCATTTTTGGGTTGGGCATGCATGCTTGCATTCATAAACACCCGTATCGATCAGCAATCGCTTAGTCACTGGCTCAAACGTACAAGCGGAAAATTTGTCAGCTACCTTATTCTGATCCCGATCCTTTTGTCTCTGTATCTCATGGCACTTGTTCATTTAATTGATACACAAACTTGGACCACAGTGAATTATTTACCGCTTACGCCTGAGTGGATGACTGCTTTCATTTTGATTGCCATCTGTATCATCGCATCACTCGGGGGTATTGGTCCTCTAGGCATGACATCCGCGATCTTGCTCCCGATCGTGGCTATGCTTGGTTTTTTTGTTGCTTTTGGAAACGTGCCAAAAAAAGACTATAGCCTCATGCTTCCTGTTTTTCAGCATGGTGTAACTCCGATTCTGCACGGAATGATTTACGCGGGTGGCGGATTCGCTGAATTGGTGCTCCTTCTCTTACTTCAGCATCACGTGAGAAAACCTTTGCGACTCGTTCATTTCGTTACCATGATTATCATTACCGTCATCCTTACTTTAAGCCCTCTTACCGGTGCGATCTCCGAATTTGGCCCTATCGAATCCTCCCGCCAGCGGTTCCCTGCCTTTGAACAATGGCGACTGCTGACGATCGGAAAAGACATTGAGAACATGGAGTTTTTCGCAATATTCCAGTGGCTGTCGGGCTCTTTCATTCGGATCTCGCTTTGCCTATTGCTGATGGCAGAAATATTGGAAGTACGAACCCGTAAAGCTCGTGCTCTCGTGTTGCTGGTACTGGGAGGAAGCATGATCGCCATCACAAGCCTTCCTTTTAGCGACATGGCGTTTGTTGGATTTTTGACCGACGTATATTACCCTCTCTATCTAATCGTAGTTGTCGTCGTTACACTTGCAGTTGCTGGACTTGCCCTGAGGAAACGTAGCAGAGAGGGGAACGCTGACCATGACGCGTGAGGAAGAGATTCTGAGTTTGTTCTCCCACTGTTCTGATGTAGTGGTTATGCGCTTTGTCACGAACGAGAACCAACCAATGCTTCTTGTCTACTGTCAGGGACTTGTCGACCTGAAACAAATGCAAGAAGTCGTGCTCCCTCAACTCAACAGAGATTTGTCTCAAGGTGACATCCGTTCTCTCCCCCTCTCCTTTCTTGTCGATGATCAGGACCTGTGGGTGGATCGATTGTTTGCCGGGGATCTTCTGCTATTTTTGGGTGAAGCACCTCCCTTTGCATGGGATATATCCAATCGTCCACAGAGGACTACCGAAGAAGCAAATACCGAAGTATCGATCAAAGGGCCGCGGGACGGGTTCACCGAAGACCTTTCTGCCAACGTCGCCCTCATCCGCAAGCGGTTGCGGACACTCACCCTCTCCTATGAGGATTTTACGCTCGGTACCCGTTCCCGTACGAGAGTTGCTCTTCTCTACATGCGAGATAGCGCTCCTCCAGACCTCATAGAGGACATTCGGGAGCGTTTACGTGGTAGCCAATCGAAGAAAAACGTAAACAGCGCCATTTTGGAGAAGCAGCTGAGTGACCGAACGTATTCTTTATTTCCACTCGTTGACTACACTGGACGTCCAGACTACTCCATTTTCATGCTGATGCAAGGAAAAGCCATTGTATTGGTCGACGGATCGCCGGTGGCATTGATTGCCCCTGTCACCCTGCTGGAGCTGATCAAGTCTCCCGAGGACGACCAATATCCCATCGTCTATGTATGGATGGAACGCATTCTTCGTCTCGGTGGCATTTGGATCTCTGTCTTCCTGCCCGGTTTCTGGATCGCGCTCTCCTCTTACAATATTGAGGAGTTTCCTTTTCAGCTATTGGCGACCGTTACTCAAGGAAGAAAAGGTCTTCCGTTCTCCGCGCCCATGGAATTGTTAGGCGTTTTGTTTATCTTCGAATTTTTACGTGAAGCTGGCGCCAGGCTCCCAAAGACTGTCGGACAAACGCTTGCACTCGTGGGCGCACTCATCATCGGAGATGCCTCGATTCGTGCTGGGTTTACTTCCCCTTCGATGCTCTTCATTGGATCGCTCACAGTCGTCGCTTCCTTTACCTTGATCAACCAATCGTTAAGTGGTGCCGTTACTTGTGCTCGTTTCTTCGTATTTTTGCTTTCTGCGACAGTGGGCACTTACGGCTTTGTGATCAGCATCATTACGATCATCTACTATTTGTCCACCTTGACCTCTTTCGGGAGACCTTACTTGCTACTCCAGTCTTCCAATATTCTTTCTACGCTGTATATCGCTTTATTTCGACCACTTATTATTATCTTCAAGCAAAGCAAGAAAAAAGGAAGGGATGTCAGTTGAGACGCAAATGGATGGCTAGCGTCTTGGTCATTTGCTCGCTCACCCTACTCAGCGGTTGCTGGGATCAGAAATCTATTCAAGATATGATTTACCTGTCTGCAATCGGAGTCGATTATGTCGATAACGAATACGTGATTTACGCCCAGTCGTCCGATCTCGCCAGTGTTGCCAAGCAGGAAGCTCCTTCGGGCGGAGTTTCTCCCCCCGCTGTCGTTTCGATCGGTCGAGGGGAGACGTTGCAAAACGCCATAGACAATCTACAAAAAAACTCACAGGTTCCCCTATTTAACGGCTTCGTTTCCTCTCTGATCTATCATGAGCGGATATTGAAAAAAGATATTTTGCCAACCTACGACATTTTGAATCGCTATGGCCTTTTCCGCTACACCAAATGGGTGTTTGGCACGCGAGAACCGCTTCAGGACATACTGAGCAACCACTCCTTGACAGGGTTCTCACCGTTGATTTCCCTGCTGCATCAGCCTCATGAAGTCTACAAACAGCGCTCTTTCATTGAACCCATTCAGTTCTACAAGTTTATATCTCGCTACTGGGAGCCCGGCAATACGATCATTCTGCCGAACATCACGATTCACAAGAAATCATGGAAAGAAAACAACAAGTTCGTCTCTCGCCTCTCGATCGATGGCATCCATGCCATTCACCGGGGTCAATGGGAAGGTTTCTTCTCAAATACCGACCTGCTGGGTCTGCGGTGGTTGAACCCGCATACTGAGTTTGGATCCATAATCATTCGAGTTAAGGACAAGCCCCGAGCGACATTGCGAGTCAAGAATGTAAGCGTGGACATCCTACCCGTTCAATTGGGAGAAAAGCCTCGCTTCCATGTAACCGTTCGTTTAAAGGGCTTTGTCCGTGAACTCATGAGCAAAATCTCTGTGGAAGAGATCAAGATGGTTGCTGAAAAGGAGGTTGCGGAGCAAATACGGGAAACTTTTTTGAAAGGAGTCGAACGCGGAACTGATCTGTACGGCTTTGAAGAAGTGCTGTACAGAAGAGATATTAACGCTTGGAAGCAATTTGCCAAAAACCACGCGAACAAGATATCAGCAGATGCTCTCGAAGGTGTGACTGTAAACGTCTACCTGAGTGATTCCGGGAAAATGAAAAAAAACTGGTATCAGTATCCGGATGATCTGCTTCCGAAATGACCATACACGTAAAAACAGCCTGCCCCTTATGCGAAGGGCAGGCTGTTGGCTTATTTGGTTGACTTAGTTTTTCACCAAGAGTACTTCTTCTACAGAAGCATATGGCAGGTTATGTGCATCAGCAACTGCTTTGTAGCTTACTTTGCCATCGATGACGTTTACGCCTTTTGCGAGCGCTTTGTTGTCGCGGATTGCTTGCGCATAGCCTTTGTTTGCCAGTTGAACTGCGTAAGGAACCGTTACGTTGGTCAAAGCCAGAGTAGATGTACGAGCGACTGCACCCGGCATATTTGCTACTGCATAGTGGATGACGCCGTGTTTTTCATACGTTGGGTTGTCGTGAGTCGTGATGCGATCTACCGTTTCAATCGAACCACCTTGGTCAATCGCTACGTCTACGATAACGGAGCCTGGAGTCATGTCTTTTACCATATCCTCGGTTACGAGGCGAGGAGCACGAGCACCAGGGATCAGAACCGCACCTACCAGCAGGTCAGCCTTTTTCACCGCGCTAGCGATGTTGAAGGAGTTGGAGATCAGTGTTTGTACGCGACCTTGGAACAGGTCATCCAATTGACGCAGACGGTCTGCGTTTACGTCGAGAATTGTCACGTTTGCACCCAGTCCAAGTGCCATTTTCGCTGCGTTTGTTCCTACGATACCACCGCCAATTACGACAACTTCGCCTTTTGGCACACCTGGTACGCCACCGAGCAGAACGCCTTTTCCGCCATATTGTTTTTCCAGGAATTGTGCACCGATTTGTACGGACATACGGCCCGCAACTTCAGACATTGGCATCAGAAGCGGCAATGCGCCATTGTCGAGCTGGATGGTTTCATAAGCTATTGCCACTACTTTTTTCTCCATCAGAGCACGAGTGAGCTCAGGTTCTGGAGCCAAGTGCAGATATGTGAAGAGAATCAGACCTTCGCGGAAATAGCCGTACTCGGAAGGAAGTGGTTCTTTTACTTTCATGACCATGTCGACAGCCCATGCTTCTGCTGCGGTTTCTACGATCTTCGCACCTTGTGCGGAATAGTCTTCATTGGTAAAGTTGCTACCTTTACCTGCATTGTTTTCTACGACAACGCTGTGTCCGTTTTGTACCAGCGCTGCTACACCTGCAGGGGTGATTGCTACGCGGTTTTCGTTGTTTTTAATTTCTTTTGGAATTCCGACGATCATGATAGGTAGTCCTCCTTGGAAACGCCGATTTAATAAGATTGGTATCATTGTACAGCGTTTTTTGCATGCGCTTCCTTGGGGATTCCTTTAATCTTGCCGTCCTCTTATTTGTGAATATCCACAAACGAACTATTGTTCGCTATTTAACTTCGCCATTTTCAGCTCCAAATAAAGAGCGGCACGCTGGTTCATATTCTCCAGATCCACCCGTACGATCTCTTCAATTCTACGGAGTCGGTAGCTCAACGTATTGATGTGGACGTGCAGCCTCTGGGCGGTCACATTGACTTTGCCTGCAGCATCGAGAAACGTCTCCAGTGTCTCCAGCATCGCCGTCTGATTGTCTCTGTCGTACTGCTTGAGCTTTTCGATCCTCTCGTTGCGGTACCCTTGCTCCTCTTCCCATTGCTTTACCTGCAGCAGATAGCGATATATGCCCAGCTCGTGATACCCGTGGATGCCCTCCGTTTCCCGCGGAAATAGTTTTTTCACCTTTACCGCGTGGAGTGCTTCCCTGTAGCTTTTCACAATATCCGTATACGTCTTGTACCCCAGCCCATATCCCGCGGTGACCTGACCTTCACTGACGTGCGCCTCCAGCTTTTCCAGAGAGTCGGCCAGAAACTGCTCCACTTTTCGAATCAACACGTCGTTTTGTTCTTTCTTCGTCTCGGTCAATCCGATCAGCAAAATGATTTGCGAGCCGTCCACGACCCAGTACAGCTTGTCGCGCATCAATAAAGGATACAAATACTGGTCGAGCCTCGCACCTGATGCTTCGACGATACAAATCAGGTAAGAGGTGGGCAATTGCATCTGCAAGCTGTCTGCTTTTTGTCGGATCGCAGTCTCGCTGCTGTGATTGCCAAGTAATAGCTCCCAGAGGAACTCTTTTCGCCGCTGTTCCTCTGCCTTTCGTTTTCCCTGGCGCTGCATGAGTCGAGCAACAGCGGCTCGTGCAGCCTGGCGCAGGATTTCATCGTCATCTGCCGTGATCGGACGGTTTACCTCTTGCGCCCAGATATAGCCTAACACGTCATTGCTGCGCCTGATCGCGATCGCTACGCGCTTGCCCAGCCCAATCTCGTCCTTGGCCGGTACGTGCACGGGATCGTCCTGAGTCAAGAGCGCCTGAAATACACCGTCTTTCCACAAGCGGGTCAATACTTTCTCTGGCACTCTCCGCCCCATGATCGTCGACCAGCGCGCCTGATCTGTACTCTCCCCATGCGAGCTGTATGCTATCAATTTATGGTCAGCATCCTCGATTGTAATGGGATTTTGCAGGAGCTCTCCAATCACATCGGCTAGTTCATCGATATCAGCATGCTGATACTGCTGAAAAAAATTCGGTTGAAGAGACACATTTCCACCTCAGATATGAAAGATGATAGCGAAGGGTAAAGGACCCGCTCATGCTTTGTGCATGGAGTTGACACAGAGAAATCTGACCCGTTCCGAAGTCCGGTTAAACCAGTTGTGAGGTGTAGAAGATTCCATATGAATGCTGTCGCCCGGATAGAGATCGTACTCCTCGTCCCCGAGCAGCAAAGTAAGAACCCCTTCTAAAACGTATACAAACTCCTGGCCTTTGTGCACAAAGGGAGTACCCTTTTCGTCATGCGGCTGGAGCGTGACCAAAATCGGCTCCATGGAGGGATTGGCAAGATCACCAGACAGGTCTTCGTAGACAAAGGGAGCCAAGTGTGACCGCTCTGGTTCGTGACTCCCTCTTCGCAGCAAGGTTTTGGATTGTGCAGGCTCATCCGCGAAAAAATAACTCGGACTGACCTCAAGTGCCTCTGATATTTTTTTTAATGACTCCAGAGTGATCGATGACTTTCCTCTCTCCACCTGTGACAAAAAGCTTATCGACAGTTCCGTTTTTTCTGATATTTGCTTAAGTGTCTTTTTTTTGCCGACACGCAATGCTTTAATGAGTTTTCCCAAGTTGGATTCCATCAGTAATACCTCGAAATAGCAGGATAACTCTATCATACTCCTTGGTTGTCAAAGGTGCAAAGCTTTCGCCAGCCCTTCCCCTTTCTTGTAAAAGCGATAGGGGGAAGCTGTCCTGATCATTTTTCCTATTGCTACCGTTCCTCTTACAACTTATAATTTTTACAAATCTCCTACCACATTCGTGGTTTTTTCATGCTTATTAATTGAAGTGACACTTCACTTTTTAATTTCAGATCTTCAGGAAGGAAGGATCACATGCTCATCTTGACCCGAGAGGATATCCAACGCATCTATACCATGAAAGAATGCTTGTGCGATGTAGAGAAAGTATTCCGTGATCATACGGAAGGACATGTGGTGACACCTGTGCGTACAGCCATTGATCATCCCAAATACGGAGCGACCAGCTTGTACATGCCCTCGTATCTAGAGTCCGATGATTACGTAGCCGTGAAGATCATCAGCATCTTTCCAGAAAACCATGCACATGGGATCAAGTCCCTCCAGAGCGTGATTCTCTTGACGGAGGCCAAAACCGGTCAGCATGTCGCGATGATGGATGCGAGCCTGCTTACGGTAATGCGCACAGGTGCCAGCACCGGAGTGGCTACCAAGTACTTGGCCAAGGAAGATGCTTCGAGCTGCGCCGTGCTCGGTTGTGGCGCACAGTCACTGGGACAAATACAGGCAGTGATGGAAGTCCGTCAGCTGACACAGATCGTCCTGTACAACCGCACGAGAGCCAAGGCGGACGAACTGAAGGAAACACTCCTCGCCTATTATCCGGAATGGCACGGAGAGATCACGGTCGTGGAAGACGCAAATGAAGCAGTGGAGAAAGCTGATATTGTGATCTGCAGTACAAAAGCGACTGCTCCACTCTTTGATGGTGCACGTCTGCGACCTGGCACTCACGTCAACGCAATCGGTGCTTTCCTCCCACATATGCAGGAGGTCGATCTGACGACGGTGCTCCAAAGTAGCAAGGTCGTCGTCGATACCGAAGAAGGCGCTCTGCACGAAGCGGGCGATCTGCTCATCCCGGTCAGCAAAGGTGAATGGAGCTTTGATGAACTGTACGCAGAGCTGGGTGAAATCGTGACGGGCAAAAAAGTGGGTCGCGAGCATGCAGACGAAATTACGTTGTACAAATCAGTAGGGATTGCTTATCTGGATACTGCTGTGGCGAAGACCGTCTATGAGCGGGCGTTGGTGGCTGGTGTGGGGACAAGCATTTCCCTCTAATCTGGGGAGCTTCCAAGCAAAAAGTACGACCGCCATTCCTTTCAAAGGATCGGCGGTCGGTTCATTTCATCCTATAGAATACGGGTGATCGCATCTAGAATCTGTTCTTTCTGGAATGGCTTGACGATAAAGTCACGTGCCCCTTTTTTCATGGCTTCGAGGACCTTTTGCCTGTGACCGATCGCTGAACAGATCAGCACCTTGGCATTGCCATCATAATCCAGAATCTCTTCCATCGCGTCGATCCCGTGCATCTCTGGCATCGTGATATCCATCGTCACGATGTCAGGCTTTAGTAATTTGTATTTTTCAATTGCCTCCAAACCGTTGCTAGCCTCGCCACAGATCTCGTGTTGTCCACCCACCATGTCAGTCAGCATACGTCTCGTGAAGGCAGCATCGTCTACAATCAGCACTCGGGCCATGATGTCCAATCCCCTTCGCTTCCATACTCACATCTTCTTTCTACTTTTGCAGAAATAGCTGAGCTTGTCCACGAGAGATAATGACTTCTTTTGTCGAACCTAAAGGCAAGCTGTCGAACTTTTTCAAAAACCTCGCTTTTCTCTGTTTTTCAAGCTGATTCTACCAGATCTTCGGTGGAACAAATCCAATATGTTGGATGACAGCTCCTGTGGCTTCCCCTTCTGCATGACCTGCTGTATCGCTGGATGCAAGCGGACTGTCCGGTTTGGGATGCGGAGTCGTCTCGCCAATCTCAGGTATTTCTACTTGTCTCACTTCATCTGGAATCTCTATTTGCGGCATTTCAATCTGATCATTTTCCATGTTCCATTATCCTCCTTTTTTTCGTAGCAACTTATTTTTTTATCCTGCCCCAGTGTCATCTCAGCATTCCTCTGTATGTTCCTCTTGCTGTTGGACATACTTTGAAGGGACTTGAGAACCCATTCGTTATGAAAAAACCGCATGTTCTGGAGGAGATGCAGATGCATACACGTCAACACCACGAACTGGCTTTCGCTCATCAACAGCACGCACAACTGCACCGCTACCACGCTGAGTCTCATCAGCAGCAAGCCATGTTCCACCACCAACAAGCCACGTTCCATCAGAACCAAGCCATCAACCAACCTGCGTACAACGAAAAGGCAACGGCCTTCAACAACCAAGTATCTCCGGCCGCTCTCGTCTATCAGGGACACGTTTCTCCACAAGCCATTCAATCCCTGAACCAATACTTTACTCCGTACCCGCAGCCTAATCCGAACATGTCCATGTCACCGCAGATCGCGCATACAACGGACAATCAGAATTCTTTGCAACGTGGAACCAAATTTTAATACGACCGACAAAGAACCCGCGTATTTGTACGCGGGTTTCCTCTTTTTTTCAGCAGGATTTTTCCTTCCCACTATAGAAGTCTGTTCAATTGCGGTTATTTTTCTTTTTCTAAATCACTGGAGGAATCATCCATGCCCAAACTGCACCCATTCCCCGTCCTATTTACCGGTTTGGTCGCTGGGTTGCTATTGCTCATTACGAGCCAATTTCTCATCAGCATGACACATCTTCAAGTCATAAATGAACGAGGACATTCTACAGACAAGCTCCGGGTCGCTTTGCTTCTCGAAGGCCCTACATACGACCAGGGCTGGAACAGCAGTGCACTAGAGAGCATGAAGGAACTTCAGAAGAGGTTTGGATTCTCACTAGAAATCGCTAACAACCTTAAACCTGATCAGTTAAAGGCTGCAGCCACCAAGTACGCGTCCAATGACTACGACTTGATTCTCGGCCATGGCGTTATTTTCTCAGATCCTTTTACACAAGTGGCACGGTCTTATCCGAATACCCGCTTTGTCTCCTTTAATGGCGAAGCACCGTATCCCAATCAAACGACAATTCGTTACGACATGAAGCCAACAGGCTATCTGGTCGGCATGTTTGCGGCCAAAATGTCTCGTACGGGAAAGGTCGGCTACATCCTCGTGGACAAGCCCCCTGAATTTGCTCAAGTCAACGGATTCCAGGAGGGTGTCAAAAAAGCCTCCCCACACACGAATGTCGTCATAGGAAAAGTGCCGGACTTTAATGACATCGCGGGCGCTGTACGCACCACACGGGAAATGATTGCCCAAGGGGTAGATGTCATCTACACCACAGGCGACAGCTTCAACCTGGAAGTGATCACGGAAGCACAGCGAGCCAAAGTCTACACCATCGGGTATATCGCAGACCAGCGATACATTGCCCCTGATTACGTCCTTGCCTCGATGGTACAGGATGTGCGCCAGTGCTATCGCATCATCATGGAGCAATTTACACAGAACAAGCTTCCGAGCGGGAAAGTCATGTACGGCTTGGGAGAAGGCGTCAATCAGTTCAGTCCTTTTGGTCCCATGGTTCCACAAAAGATTCGGGAAGAAATAGACAGGGAGTTGAAACAGCTCCTTCAACACCCTGTTTCGTTTGGAGGATAGTCCGTATGTCAGTGCTTACTAATCTGGGATTCCAGAAAAAAATGATGCTCAGCTATCTTGTGATGATGCTCTTGATCGGTTGCGTGACCAGCTTGTTCAGCTACCAAATGACCAAAGTCACTTCGGACGAGATGCATTTGACCCAAAGTATCTTGCCGCAGACAAGCGCCCTCTTGGAAGTCAAAAATCAGATCTACACGAAAACGTACTCGTTGAAGACGTATACGCTCACACGCGATCAGTCTTACCTGGACGATTACTACACCAATCTCATTGATACATCGCGCTTTGCTGGCATTCCTCATACGGAAGAAAACAGCGAGCTTTTTACCATCATCGAGTCCATCTCGAAGCTGGATTTTTTGTTTTTGAACAAGATCAATCCGCTGCTAAAGGCAGGCAACGTACCTGCCGTCAGCTATGTACTCTCGCATGAGGTTCAACCGCTGATAGATCAGCTGGAACGAGACCTTTCCTTTTCCCTGAATCAACTGGAGTACAAGACGAATAAAGAATTCCAGAGTACAAACGACAGCATCAAAGTCTCTTTGATCCTGACCTATTCGGTATCTGTCGCTTCCATCTTGTTCGGTTTGTTTTGCACCTTTTACTTTCGCAATCAGCTGCTACGCCCTATCCAGTCCCTGATGCAGCAGGTCCGTGAAGTATCAAAAGGAACGTTTGGCCAACAGATCGTCTACAAGCATCAGGACGAGTTTTCCGAACTCGCTGCCGAATTCAACAAGATGTCCACGAACATCGCAACCTTGTTTGCACAGGATAAAGCGCAACGCCAGGTATTAATCGAGGAGAGAAACGTGCGTGAGCAAATCCTCAACTCTCTCCCTGTCGGTATTATTACGCGACCTTACGTTTCCGTGGATGTCCACGTGAACCGTCTGGCAAAGCATCTGGTGAAGCTGGATGCCAACGGGTACCCAGTGATGAAGGACTCCGCTACTCTATGGGAAGGCGCGGGAAATTCCCCCTGGTTTGTGAACCGGAAAATGACCCTGTTGAAGCACGACGAGACACCTTTCACTGCTTTGGTATCCTATATCCCCCTGCACAACCACCAACATGAGCATGAGACCGGTTGGATGGTCGCCCTCCTGGATATTACTGAGCAGGAGCAAGTGCAGGAATACTTGAATCAATCGGAAAAGCTGGCCATGGTCGGGCAGCTGGCAGCCGGAGCCGCGCATGAAATTCGCAATCCGCTGACCGTCATTTACGGCTTCATCCAGCTTTTGCAGCAGCGACTGTCTAATCAGGAGCAGGAACGTCACTATTTGCCACTCATCTTGCAGGAAATCGAACGGGTCAATCGAATCGTCACGGAGCTGTTGATGCTTTCCAAACCGTCTTTACCGAATTATCGCGAGGTCAAACTCGCAGAAGTGTTTCATTCGATTCTGCCTTTGATGAAAGCAGAGGCGTTGCTGCATGGCATTGAAATCGTCGACCGATGCGATTCGGATACGCGCATTCACGTTGATGTAGAGCAGTTGAAGCAGATCCTCCTCAATTTGATGAAAAACAGCATCGAAGCCATGAAAGAAGGCGGCATTCTCACTGTCGAGAGCCGCCTGGACGAACATGCTGTACACCTTCATGTGCGTGATACGGGAGATGGCATATCGCCAGAATATCTTGTCCGTATTTTTGACCCGTTTTTCTCTTTAAAAGAAGAAGGAACCGGTCTCGGATTGCCAATCTCCCGCAGAATGGTGGAAAACCACGGAGGAGACATTCAAGTAAACAGCAAGCTGGGAGAAGGGACAGAAATCATTATCTCGTTGCCTCTCCAGCCTCACTTGCCTTAGCGTAATCGGTCTCCTTTTGGATGCTTTCCAAGCGCTCCTGGCCTTTTTCATCCAGCCAGGCAAACATACGGCGTGTATACGTCTCCATATCTGTTCCTTGAAACAAGTGGCTGGCACCTTCCGCCAGCCATATTTCATGTGGCTTCCCTGCCTCGCTCAACGAATGTTCCAGTCTGTGCGCGTGTTCGACGCCTACATTTTCGTCCGCGGTTCCATGGATGATCAGGACGGGGCAGGCAATTTCTTCGATTCGATACAAGGGAGTGCGTTCTCGATAGGCGTCCTCTTGTTTGCGCGGATGGCCGACAATCCGACGAAGCATACGTCGTAAATCCACTCGTTCCTCATAGGTCAAAAGGAGATCACTCACCCCGCTCCACACTACGGCTGAAAGCAAACCTTCGCATTCCATCGCAGCGAATAGCGCCATGATCCCCCCGCGGGAAAACCCATAGACACTGATTCGCTTCTGATCGACTTCCGGCATTTGACGCAGCAGCTCGTACGCCGCAAACACATCGTGGCGATCTGCTCCCCCAAATTCATCCCTGCCTTCCCCACCTTCGTTGCCCCGGTAATGGGGAGCGAGTACGATATAGCCAAACGAAGCCATTTGACTGATTCTCTCTGGTCGTACCTTCCCGACACCTCGAATACCGCCTCGACAATAGAGCAGGGCAGGCATGGGCTCTTTCTTTTGAGAGTATGTTTCTGGAATCGCAAGTGCTGCCTTGACGAGCAGGCCCTGGCTGTAATAGCTGACGGTATAAAGCAGGACGCCCGGAACGACTGACTCTTCCGGAGTCATCGTCATAAGCTCCCCCCTCCCTCACTTGTAACGTTCTGAATCCATTGTTCCAACGCCTGCGAAAGCCATTTCTTTTTGTGATAGACCACCTGAATGAAAAACGGCGGCTTGTCAGTGTGAAACGGAACTGCCCGAAGCGAGCCTTCCCTGATTTCTTTTTCGACTGCCATTTGCGGCAGTAACGCTGCTCCTAAACCGCATCGAACACACTGCTTGATCGCCTCCGGGTTGCTAAACTGGCAGGCGATCCTGTGCGCGACTCCTTCATCCCGTAATGTTTCGAGCAGCATCCCCCGATACGTACAGCCCTCTTCCGTTACAATCAAGGACTCGTCTTGGAGGTCGTGAACAGTGATTGCCAGAGTTGAAGCTAACTGGTGATCAGGAGGCATGACAATCACGAGCTCCTCCTCGCGCACCACACGTGTGACTAAATCGTCATCCGTGCAAAGCCTATCAAAAATGAAACCAACATCCACCAAGCCTTCTCTAATTTGCTGCAGGATAGTGTCTTCGCTCCCTGTCTGCAAAATCAGATCCACATCTGGGAACGATTGACGGAACATCTGTAAATGCGGCGGGAGATAAAAAGCAGCCAGGGTGTCGATGGTAGCGATGCGGATCGGTCCGCTCAGTTGACGGCTCACGACATCTTTAGATTCCCCATAGAGGCGAATCAATTCTTTGGCATACGGCAGCAAAACTTCCCCTGCCTGCGTCAAGCGCAGCTTTCTGCCAAATCTCTCGAACAACGGCGCTCCGTACGACTGTTCCAGCTTTTGCATCTGTGCGGTCACGGTTGGCTGCGCGTACCCCAGTTCTTCCGCCGCCCGCGTAAAGCTGCCCCATCTGGCGACTTCGCGAAATGTATGCAGATAGACCAGCTCCATGTGATGACCTCCCATAGAAATAAGTAATGCATTTCATCGAATAGTATAGATAACTCTGATGATAACTACCATGCTACGCTATAGTCATCCCATCGATCAAGGAGGAAGTATTATGTCTCTCGTTTTACAAACCCCAGCCGCCACTGCTGATCAGGCTGCCCGTCATTTTCTCGACAAGCTTTCTGTGGAAACGGATGTGTCTGACGTCTGGAACGACCTGCATCATGGAGTAACCGGCTTTCAGGTCGTCGATGTCCGCAGTGAAAAAGCCTATCAGGAATGCCATGTTCCCGGTGCTATCCATCTACCTCATCCAGCGATCTCCTCGGAAACAACAGCTGCGCTCGATCGCGACAAGCTCATCGTCGTGTATTGCTGGAGTCCCGCATGCAACGGTGCCACCAAAGGAGCAGCCAAACTCGCGGCTCTCGGCTTTCGGGTCAAGGAAATGCTGGGAGGAATCGAATATTGGCGCCGGGAAGGACATCCCGTAGAAGGTGGTCTGGGGACTACTGCTCCGTTGATCGGATAGAGCAAAAAAATAGAAAAAGGACGGGTCAATGGATCCCGTCCTTTTACGTATAGCGTTATCGCAAGGCTTAGTAGCCGCGTTTTGCATTCTTTTTGTTAATTGTTGCAAGGTTCTCTTCGCTATGCTTCATCCATTTTTTCATCTTGTCCTCGAAGGAACCTGCGTTATCCCGCTTTGCATTTCCTCCGCGGTCGCCTCCACGATATCCACCGCCACGGCGCTCTTCACGTTCCGGACGCTCAGGCGCTGGGAGTGCTGCGCGAACCGAAAGCGAGATTTTGCCTGCATCATCAATGGAGAGAACTTTAACCTTTACTTGTGCTCCAACGGTAAAGTGATCATTGATATCCTTTACAAAACCGTTTGCTACTTGGGAAATGTGGACCAGCCCCTGCTCGGTTTCGCTGACTGCTACGAACATCCCAAACGGTTTAATCGCTGTCACTTTTCCCTCGATGATGCTTCCCACTTGTACTGCCATCCAGTTTGCACTCCTTTTATCATTTCCGAAAAATGGTGAGAACCTCAACCCGAAGCCTCATTCTCCTAGTATAACAGAGAAATTCAAATACTGAAAAGCCTATTCTTTCTCGATAAACACATAGGAGAAGCGTACTCCCCTTAGAGGTTGAGCACCATTTCTATTATGACATGGTTTTTCTGGAATACAAGTAGACAATCGTTACCACTACTAACATACACACCGAACCGGAGGCATCCAACAGCACATCTCCGACCATTCCCGTGCGATCCGGAGTGAATGTTTGATGCCATTCATCGAGCACCGCGACCAACAAGCTAAAAAAGGCACTCCAGGGCAAAGCAACTGGAAAGGAAAGCCGATGGCGGAAAACGCGATAAAAGCTTAGGGCGAGCACGGCGAAGACAGAAAAATGGGTAGCCTTGCGCAGGAAAAATTCGATGAATCCCCCAATCCCTTTTTCCTCCACACTGATTTCCTTACCCGCGTACTGGAACGACCAGTCTGCCATGCGGTCTCCCCAATTGTTTTCTCCCGCCATCTCCGAAAGCTTGCCCCGCATGTCTTGCTTGTAGTAGGGCGTGGACGACGAGATGAATAGTCCTATGAGGACGGCGGCCAACAGAATGTAGTCAAAGAGCTTGCTATATCGGCGCACTTGGGTCTCCTCCCTCGTTTCTCTTCCTATTTACTTATCTTAACATGAGATTGGACGAAAAACCGACGCCACCCTTATTGGTTAGCGTCGGTCGCTTGTGCCGGCAGAGGCAGGAAGTCTTCTCTGGACAAGTCTTTTGGAGGTTGAGCATTTGAGCCCCCTCTGTCGGAGAGTAGCTCTTTCCTTCGTTGTTTGAGCCAACGTTTGCGTTCTCTCACATCTTGCTTGCGTACTCTTTCGTTCTCCCACCAGACCTGGATGCGCTCTAGAACGATTGGGAGGGTGAGCTCGGTCTTTGTCGCTTGCGACCACTCCGTAGCATGGTGTATGCCTGGTACAAGGACAATAGCAGCAAATGCTGCGAGCAGAGTTCCGAAAAGAAGGGTGCAAGCAAAGGAAGCGAACGGATCCACTCCTGCCCCCCATCCGAAAGAAAGTGGCAGACTAGCGATCAAGACGGAGGCGAAGACAGTCCATTGGCTGGCTAGAGCTCGCCCAAAGCCAGAGCGGACCGCATCCCATATCGAAGTCTCTTCTCCCTCTCCCCTCGCTGCAAACATATCATCTAGCAAGACGAGCGCTTGCTGCAGCAGGATCGCGCCAGCTCCCATCATGCCGTAAAAGGCCATTCCGTTCATCGGTCGATCCATGATCAGTAATCCCACTAAGACAGCTCCCGACAGGACTGGCAAGATTACCAGGGCCAGCAATCCGTCACGCTTCCTGCGCTGCAAGAGAAGACTCGCTACTAGAACGGTGGCGATGAGCCCTGTGGTAACGAGCACACGCCCACTCCAGTCTACTTTGTCCGTTTGCTCTTCCTTCAGTTTTTTCAGCTCATCTGCGTTCAAAATGGAATATCCTTCGGGAATGATCATCGTCTTTTGCATCCGCAAAGGCAAGACATAGGATAGCGAGTCAATCCGTCCCGCATCCCGAACGGCGCTGCTTACCGTAAAGACGTACAGGCCATCCTCGCGCTGATAAACAAGCGGCACTTTCCCGACCTGCCAATGGACGAGGTCTCCCAGATGAACTTTTCCCGCTGGCGTGCGGATCAAAATGTTTTTCACCTGATCGGGATGCTCCATCCACTTGTCTGGAAAGCGCACCACTACAGGTACACTTTGCTCGTTCCAGTAGACGCTCCCCGCTGACTTTTCCCCTAGATAGCTTTCCAATTGCTTTTTAATCTCTGCTTCGGATACCCGATACCGTGCCAGCATGTCCGCTTTGGGACGGATTTCGATGATGGTATTCTCTGAGCCTTCTCCGATTCTTTCATCGGTAATGATCTCTCGTCCGTCTTCATCACGTGACGTGTACTTTTGCAGCTGAGTCAGTACTTCCTGTGCGATTCCTTGCGTCGTGAGCAAGGAGGGTCCCTTCACAGTAAATTCTAGACGCGTCTTCATATCCTCACTCACGACAAACGCGAACGGGTCCGTCCCCGGAATGTCTCGAAGGCGTTTGTCCAGTTCCTTTTCCAGATCCGCGAGCGTCATCGTCCAGTCGTACCTGTCTGCCAGCTTTAGATGCAGCGACAGTCTATCCTTGGATGCCACCGTATACACATCGTTAATTTCAGCGAGTTCACGCAATCGTTCGTCAGCGATTTGGGACGCTCTCATCGCATCATCCACGCTGCTTCCTTGAACCATTTCCAACGTGAGCGTCTTATCATTGGTCGCCAGTTTCCCATATTCATCAACCATCACGAAAGAATGGAGCAGTACGACCAAAAGAAGAGAGGCAACGAGTGTAATCCCGTAAGGTAAATACCCTTGCTTCACGAAGCGCTCCCAGCGTTTCCATAAGTAGCCTGTCGCCTTTCCTGGACTACGAGCTTGACGAATAGGCTGAGCTGACAAACCTGGTAGCCACGTTCCTGCTAATACCGGAGTGATGAATCCATAGACGAGGACGAGAGCTACTGTACCCAGTACGAGCACAGGCCAAGCATCGTAAAGCACGATCCGGTCTCTTCCTTCGAGCAAATCGGTCAGCATCAGACCTGTCCAGCACGCCGCTAGGATCACAACCCCGAGTAAGAGCGGCTTCAGCAGCTTCCATGACTCCTGCAAACTGATGGGAAAAGAATTCCCTTTTTGCCGCCTCAATCGCTGAACAAGCGCAGACCCAGCACCCGTGTACAACAGGGAAAAGACGATGACCGGGCCAATCGAGGTATAGGTCAGCGGGATTCCCGTGAGCCACATGCCCCCCAAAGTACAACCAGTCGCCATGACGACCGCCAGTAACGAGAGCAGTGAAACTCCCACGCTCCTCTGGGAAACGTAGAGGAGCACCGAGCATGCTACTGCAGCAAGTGCCGCGAGCAAAGTGAACTGCCAGACCGCACCCGCGAGAGGCCCGGCGTGGTCGTCAAACAGATCGATCCTGTATTTGCCACCAGCTGCTTCGTTCAATTCGCGTATCGCTTCGGCAGCCTGCGTACGCATCGAGGGAACCTGTCCCACATCAGCAGCCAAAAGGGTAATTCCTACCGCAGGTGAGCCGCGATAGACACTCACTTCGTCTCCTTTACTGCCTCGCAAATCGCGAATGTCCGCCAGTGTTTTCAACGTGACGTATCCTTGATCCGTCGCAATCAATTGCTTGCCCAAGCCTTGTGGCCCTTCCGTCATGCTGGACCAGAGAAAGGATGCCTGATCCTTGTTTTGGCCTACGGTTCCCATCTGTTCGTCGATCACGTCTCCTGGGAGCTGATCGAGGACATCGCCTGGTGTCAGCCCGTACGCGAGCAGCATGGAAGGACGGAATAAAATGTCTACTTGTTTTTGGACCGAGCTGTCATCGATCTCTACACGTGCGATACCGGGCAGGCTGATAAGCTTTTCGTACACGGTGTAATGGGCCACATCTGATAACGTCTGTACATCGTTGCCGTGCAGCAGGTAAAACCCGATTCGATTCTCATTCAGATTGTCTTGATTGATGCTCCACTGCTTAACGGGGAGCTGCTTTGTCACTTCACTCAGTTTCTTTTCCAAACGTTCCTTATAATCAGACCCGATGCGTTCAGTGGTCTCTACGGTGACGGACGCAGAGCCTGGATGTGACTCGGACGTAATCGTAAGCGCGTTCCCAACCGCTCGGACAGATTCCTCTACTGGCCGAGTGACCGTCTCGTCGATCTTGCCAGTTGTCAATCCCGGAACGGTCAAATGAATCGTGTAGACTGGTACCGGACGATCCGGAAAAGTGGTAATGTCCATCCGAATCACAGCGCCAATCCCCAGCAGGCAGCAAACGACTGCGAGAAGACGTGCCAAAGCGGGAACTATGGATACAAACGACCGATTACTCATCAGCCACCTTCACCGCCTCGCCATCTACCAGATAAGAAAGTCCTGATCCTACGATCTGATCGCCTACTTCCAGTCCTTCCACTACCTCGTAGAACGTTCCATGGATGGCTCCCACTTTGATCGGAGTCTTTTCCACTGTATTTTCAATGATTTTCAACACGTAGTTTTCTTCTTCGGAAATCCCCACGCTGCTGACAGGCACGAGAGCAACATCCTTCGACTCCAGTGCGTACTGACAGGTAACCGTCATGCCGCCCTTCCAATTGACATCACTTCCCGTAACGGTCACCTCTACCGGGTACGTGCCCAATCCTTGATCCATGACTGGCGAGACGAATGTGACTTTCCCCTCTGCCTGACTGCCATCTGGCGCTTTCACTGTGACAGCAGCCCCTGCTTGCCAGCTGCTAATCTGCTCGCTCTCCACTTGCAGCTTGACCAGCCATTGCGATGTGTCCACGAGTCGGATGACTTCGCTGCCCGGACCTGTCTGCTCGGACTGTGCCTGTGGAATTGCTGCCACTACACCAGAGAAGGGAGCTTTCAACACGGCGTCAGCCGCTTCCTGTTTGGCCCGAGTCAACTGGACATTGGCCTGCTGTACTTCTGCGTTGGCCTCCTCCACATCTAATCGATCCGCACCCTTTAACAGCTTTCCGTAAGCGACTTCCTCTTCTTGCAAATCCAGCTTGGTCTGCCGTTCAGCCAGGGCGAGTCTGTCCATCTCATCTTTGGAAATGGCTCCACCTGCGTATAGCACCTTGGCTTGCGCATGCTCCTGCTCTGCCTTTGCAGCTGTCTGTTTCGCCTTTTCCACCTGCAGCTTTTGCGTCTGCAGTTCATGAGTCTCTGGTCCCTGTGCGGCTTTGCTGCGACGAATATTCGCACTCGCCACTTGCCCCTGGGCAGCATTTACTCCTTGCTGCAGGGCTGCAGCGTCCAGTGTAGCCAATGTTTGACCCGCCTTGACGCTCGCTCCCTTTTGAACCAAGATCTGTGCAATTTTACCTGATGCCCCGAAAGATAGAGCCAATTCCTGACGTGGTGTCACTACGCCAGATACCTCCATCGTCAAAGCATCCTGACTTTGTTCAACCGTTATTGCATTGACCGTCTTGACCTTGATGACGGTCTCCTCATCGTTTTTCTTCAACTGGGCGATTTCGCTGTCCAGCTTTTCGCAGCCCGTGAGCAAGAGGGCTACTATTGAAAGACTGATCCATTTTTTCATACCATACACCCCTGCTGCCCCGCGTATTTCGCCTCATGTTTCTTCCAAATAACAATAATAATTGGCAAAATATATTTTACAGAATAAACACAGTAGTTGTACCACTTTTCTGTCATTTTTTATATTTTTTTATTAATGTAGTTGTTACTTTCGTCACTTCTTTGTAACTCCAATCCTGTATGATAAAAGAAAGCGGTTTAATTACGTTGTTGCGCTACTGATTGTTAGCGCTTTCCTTTAGCTTTTTACGTCATTTTTTCACGGTGGGAGTGATCGACATGGCAAAAATTTTTACCTCTTACACAGACATCGTGGCCGATATCCACGATGGTGCTACTTTGCTGGTGGGCGGATTCGGACTCGTAGGGATTCCTGAAAATCTGATCATCGCCTTGCGCGACAAAGGAGTAGGCAATCTCACAGTCGTTTCCAACAACTGCGGTGTAGACGATTGGGGACTGGGCCTTTTGCTGCGCGAAAAGCAGATCAAAAAAATGGTTTCCTCTTACGTAGGTGAAAACAAGGAATTCGAACGTCAATTCCTCTCTGGAGAGCTGGAAGTCGAGCTGACTCCGCAAGGTACGCTGGCTGAGCGAGTACGCGCGGGTGGTGCAGGGATCCCTGCTTTTTACACACCTGCAGGCGTAGGAACACCGATCGCAGAAGGTCGGGAAACACGCGTATTCAACGGCAAGGAGTATTTGCTGGAGGAAGGCATCACAGGCGATTTTGCGCTCATCAAAGCGTGGAAAGCGGACAAAATGGGGAACCTCGTGTTCCGCAAGACCGCACAAAACTTCAACCCAATGATGGCGGCAGCTGGCAAAATCACGATTGTCGAAGTCGAAGAAATCGTAGAAACAGGCGAGCTGGATCCAGAACATATTCAGACACCGAGCGTCTACGTACAACGCATCATCGAGGCGCCATCGTTTGAAAAACGAATCGAGCGTCGTACGGTCCGCTCCTAATCGTAACCGGAATTCAATGCCATTCATAAGGAGGAAACAGATATGTCGCTGACGCGTGAACAAATCGCCACTCGTGCTGCTCAAGAAGTCGAGGATGGCTTTTATGTGAATCTGGGAATCGGGATGCCTACTCTGGTCGCTAACTACATCCCAGAAGGTAAAACGGTCGTCCTGCAATCCGAAAACGGCCTTCTGGGAATCGGACCATATCCGACGGAAGATGAGCTCGATGCCGACCTGATCAATGCGGGTAAAGAAACGGTAACCGCGATCCCAGGTGCTGCTTACTTCTCCAGTGCCGAATCCTTTGCCATGATTCGCGGTGGACACATCGATCTCGCTATTCTCGGCGCGATGGAAGTATCCGCACAGGGCGATCTGGCTAACTGGATGATCCCTGGTAAAATGGTAAAAGGCATGGGTGGGGCGATGGATCTGGTACATGGCGCCAAAAAGATCGTCGTCATCATGGACCACGTCAACAAGCACGGGGAAACGAAAATTTTGAACGAGTGCGCACTTCCTCTCACAGGGAAACAGGTCGTAAACCGCATTATTACAGACCGCGCTGTGCTCGATGTCACTCCAGATGGCCTCGTGCTCGTGGAAGTGGCAGAAGGCTACACGGCTGAAGACATTCAGGCGTGCACAGAACCAAAACTGATTGTATCCCCTGCTCTCAAAACGATCGGACTGTAAGCTGCACGGACATCATAACCACACACCCATTTTTGATCTCATGCCGACGCGTGAGGTCTTTTTTTTATAATACCAACATAGCTGAGGTGGGGAGAAGCAGGTTTCCGATCTGCGCTCCGGTCTTTACCCACCGAACACAAGCTAACGCTCGTGTTCGGCGGGGCCCCGTTTACACCCCACAAAGGAGTATAGACTGTCCGCTCCACAACGATTCACGGGGAAGCGGTAAAGTGGTAGCCGCTTCGAGGTAACACAAAGGTACCGCTTCTTAATCCCGTGAATTCGTTGCTCCGTTGGGCTGGGTTCCGAAGTCGCTCCGCCTGGAAACATGCTTCTCCTGCGAGCTGTTGTGGTTTCTAGCAACCTGTTTTACTGTTATTCAAGGCGAAAATTTAATTATCCCAATCGTTGCGCTTCGAAGGGCGTTGGTGAAACAAGAAAAGAACGAAGAACGAAGGCGTTTGGGACACAGCCCAAGCGGAGTGGAAAAAGTGGAACACGCTTGAGCGTCCACTTCTGAGAAGCCCTCGAGCCGGCTACTTTGGACGCCGTTCCACTTTTGGAAAGGAGCTGGACCCCCGTTTTTCTTATCCATATCTGTAATCCGCACGCTCAAAGTCGCGCCCTTACCGCTTCCGGTATATAATACGTATACAAACAAATTCCCATTTGAGAGGCGATACAGGATGACAGAAACAGTCGGTTGTCTCCTTATTCATGGATTTGCCGGAGACATGAACGACATTCTCCCTTTAGCCAAACGTCTGCGTGAAGAAGGCTACCAGGTAGAGTGCCCCACACTGGAAGGACACGGAACCACGCGCCGTCAGATGGCGAAAAGCACCCGTCATGATTGGCTGCGGTCCGCTGACGAAGCCTACAAACGCCTGAGGATGCGAGCGGATTCGATCGTTGTCATCGGTTTTTCCATGGGTGGACTCCTCGCCTTTCACCTGACGACGACCTACCCGGTGGAGCTCCTGATCACACTCAATACCCCTTATAAATACTGGGATGTAAAGGAAGCTATGAACTACTTGCGCGAAGACTTCCCGACTCACTCTCGTCGCTACATACAAGGCATTGGCAGAATTCCGTTGAGTAGCATGGTACAGTTCCGTCGACTTTTATCTGAAACCAAGCCGCTCCTGCCCAAGATCACCACCCCCTACGTTCTCTTGCAGGCTCGCCATGACGATACCGTCCACGCCGTCAGCGCCGAAATACTCGCGTCCAGCGTAAACGATGCAGCCTCCGCGGAAATCAGCTGGTATGAGCATTCCAACCACATGATCCTACACGGCCCGGATAAAGAAGAGGCGATCGCGCACGTCATGACCAAAATCAAAGAACACTTCGCTTCTTATGCCACTGCAGCTGACCTCCCCAAATAATCGCGAGCAGCAGCAAGAGAACAGCAATCGCTACGTACATCACATCCAGTCCCAGACGACCATCGATCCAAAAGGCAAGCAGCGGCCCTAGAGCAGCTCCTACATCAGTGACGACCGAGTACAGCGTCATCAGCGCCGTACTGTTTGCCTGTCTGGTCGCTTCGTCTGCTGCTAGCGTATCCATGACCGTAGTCAAGACGGTCGCCGTCAGCTGGATTCCCATCAGAATACAGATCCAGAGGGAAAAGGACACCGGAGCGTGCAAGACGCCAAATAAAACAGCTGCTGCCAACAAGGCCCAAACAAAGATGCTTTTTCTCCCATAACGGTCGGACAATCTGCCAAACCAGGGAGCCGCCCACGGTTCCCAGCCCCATCGCGCTCCCTGAACAAGACTTGCTATGACAGCCGCGCCTAGCGCCAGTCCCCCGATCCAAACGACTGGTTGCCGAATTTCAATCAGCCTGCTCAGTGTGGATGCAAACATCCCTTGGTACACCATCGCCACAACGAGCGCTGTCGCCATCGTCGCCCAGACACTCTTTTGCTTCCAAAAGCGCTCGGTGGTTCTGACCGCGTCTGTGTATACGTGACGCTTTTGAAACGAGGGACGTATGTAGAGAAACACTAGTGCCAGTGCAGGTAGCGAAAAACATCCCAGAATGAGAGCGGTAGTGCCGAGACCTAACCAGGAGGCAAGCAGAGCTCCTGCGATCATTCCGCCCAGACTCCCTAATCGATACAACCCGTTGTACAACCCCATCAGTTGACCGCGATTGTTCTCTTCTGACACAGACACGATCAATGAGTACGCCCCCAATCGGAGAAACGTCCAGGCAATCCCCCACACACTGCGCATGACGAGCCAAATCCAAAATCCATGAAACCCATAGGAAACCGTAGTAAGAAACGCGAGTATGACCGCCACGACCAGCCCGATCCGTCCCCCTGCTCGCTCATACCATTTGCCTACCAACGGTCCAAGCGGCACGCGAACCAAGCGGTTAATAGAGAGCAAAATCCCCACTTCCCATAGCGAGGACAAGCCTGCTTCCTGCCAATAGATAGGCAACACCACATACAACATGGAATCACCCAACAAACAAAATGCTGTCACCAATGCTACTGCGATGACTTGTGTCTTCCCCTTTATCTCTTTCATGATTTTCTCCTTTGCCTGATCGTGCTTTATGCTCTACAGTACAAAGGAGTCATACGATTATCCAATACATCTTTCTGACTGAATCATAAGCAAACGTGATGAATGGAGAATGATTATGAACTTACACGCCCTCCGTATCTTTGTAGAAGTCGCTCGACGCGGCAGTGTGACCGCTGCTGCCGATGCCCTTACGATCAGTCAGCCAGCCGTGAGCGCCCAAATCCGCAAGCTGGAAAACGAGCTGGGCATCGCTCTGGTACTCCCAGAAGGTAGAGGCATCTCCCTGACAGACGAAGGCCGTTTTCTTTATGAACAAGCCCGGCGTATATACGATTGGGAAAAAGAAATCGAATGGCAGCTCAACGAAATGAAAGAAGGAACAAAAGGACGATTGCGCCTCGCCTCTACTTTTCTTCCTTCTCATTATCTGGTCCCGAAGTGGCTCGCAAGCTACAAACAAAAGTATGCCCATGTAGAAGTAGACATCCGTACAGGAAACTCGCAAAAGTCGATCGAGCGATTACTTCGTTGCGAAGCAGATCTCGCTATCATTACCAATGAGGTGTGGGATGATCTCCCCATTTATCGAATGCACCTGATGGATATTCGCTTCTGGTTCATCGTGCCTCCTTGCCATCCTTACGCTGGCCAGGAAATCCCTTTAGAGACACTGGTTCAGGAGCCATTTTTACTACGTGAGCCTGGCAGTTCCACGCGAGAAAAGCTATTTTCGCTTTGTCGTGAGCACCAGGTGCAGCCTCCACAGGTCGGCTTGCAGTACCACGGTCTGTTTGAATCCATTCAGTCCGTTCGTGCAGGTTACGGCACTATGCTTGCGCCCGCACTGGCAGTCAGCGAGCTGGTTGCACGGGGAGAGGTGGGACGCGTGACTGTCCCCGGGATCGATCTCAAGCGCCCCATGTACTTGTGCTTGCGCGATAAAGAGAGTGGGCAACGTCCTGTGACCGCTCGGTTTATGGAGTTGGTACTACAGAAACATACGCTTCAGGGGAATTTTTAATTTTCTCAGACGCTTGTTTTAACTGTTCGTACTCTTGTTCGTTGATAACACCGTTATTAATGTTTTGAGAGACCGCTTGACGTCGCAGGCCTAGTCAAAGTCATTAGCGTTAACTTGGATATGATCCAGCCCCCAACTCAACATTTCTGGATTTTTCTTTTTAATTTGTTGTTTAGGTCATCATTAGTCTATACCTAAATGATAATAGCCCCATAAAATAAAAAGTTCTTACTTGTAACGAAAATTTCAAGAGGAAGGAGTGTAACTATGACTCAACTAGCTTATGTAGCCGATAGGGGCTCAGACAATATCTCTGTGATTGATGTAGATCCGGCAAGCCCTACCTTTAATACCGAGATTAAACTGATAACAGTATCGGGGACGACTCCTCTCATCATTGCAGTCACACCGGATACAATGCGTGCCTATGTCACGAACAATACCTCCGGTGATGTCTCCGTGATCGATACGAATCCCGCCAGTCCTACCTTCAACACCGAGATTCAACGGATACCGCTGCTGGGAATTGGATCCGCCCCCACCGGTATCGTGATCACCCTTGACGGCAATCGCGCCTATGTCGCGAATCAAATGACCAACAATATCTCCATCATTGACACAAATCCCTCCAGTCCGACATTCAATACGATGACGGGTACAATCGGATTAACAGGATTGGGGCCGACTATTCTTATGATTACCCCGGACGGCACCCGCGGTTATGTACCGAATTTCGATTCGGCCAATGTCTCTGTAATCGATATCAATCCCGCCAGCCCCGCCTTCAACACCCAAATTGACCTGATTCCCGTAACCGGAATGAATCCGATTGACGTAGCCTTCACCCCAGACGGCACTCGCGCCTATGTCACCAAGCTAGGCACCCACGATGTCTCCGTTATCGATACGAACCCAGCCAGCCCCACCTATAACATCGAGATCGATAACATATCCTTAACTGGAGTAGGTCCCGTAGAAATTCAGATCACCCCGGATGGCACACGCGGTTATATTGCCAATTTGTTTTCCCCCGACGCTTCCGTAATCGACACGAACCCAGCCAGTCCCAATTTCAACACGGAGATCTTGAAAATCCCGCTCTCCGGAGATGGCCACGCCGCTATTGCGATCACACCGGATGGCAATCGCGCCTATGTCACGAATGCATTTTCTAACGATGTTTCGGAGATCGACACGAATCCCGCCAGTCCCACCTTCAATACCGAGATCGCTCTGATCGATGTGTCTGGAACCTTTCTAGCCGGAATCGCGATCATCATTTTCCCACCGCCCACACCCCCTCCGACTCCTGCACCTCTGCCAACGGCTGCGCCACTTCCGACGGATTGCATCCGCGTCCAAAAGGTGTACGACTGGGTCGTTGCCGCCAATAGGGACCGAAATAAAGTCCCGATCCCGGACGATTGCCGACCGCTGGTAGATGAAGCCATCCGTACCGGACAAAACATCACCATCCAATGCGTGGAGCCAATCGTTCCTCCGACATTCCCGCTCATCCCCAAACCACAACCTACACAGTCTATGGACTTTTCCTGCACCATCATTGGCATCCGGCGCGAAAACATCATCGTCAATGGAAACGTCGTTCCTATTGCTATCGTTCGTTTCTTGTTCGGCGCAACGCTCTTGATTCGCGTATTTGCCAACGGCACGCTGCTGTGCGAATTCCCGGCTACTATCCAATTTGATGACGAAATCGTGCTCTGCCTGCCGGAACCGTTGGATGAATCCAACATCCTCTGCCGCATTACTGCCGTCGAGTGCATGCCGAACAACACCATTCTTTTGGGCGGAATGGTGGAACTGGAAGTCATCATCTGCAAAGAGATCCAGGTAGAAGCAGAAGTGAAGCTGGAAGTGTTGGCGAAGTTCTGTCACCCGCGTCCGATTATTCCCGTACCTCCACCAACTCCATCGTTTATCTGCCCGCCGATCACATTCCCACCACAGTGTCCGGATATCTTCCCGCGCAGAAACTGCGACTGCCAGGGAACGGCCAACGCTCTCTTGACCAACTCCACTGTCTTCTTCGACGGTGTTGCTGATACGGGGACAGAACAATTGCTCGCCGATATCTGCCCAAGCTGCGATCCGGGAAGCAGCTCGTTCTCCTATACATTTATCGATACCGTGCCAACCACTCCTACGCCGACGCCGACAGACGAAATCCTCGGTGACTTCAGCTTTGTCTATACGCCTGTTCAAATCAGCTCACCTACTTGCACAGCCCTCCCTGATGGCAGCCTGTCACTGGTGGTCACCGCTACCGGTATCCGGACGTTCACCCTAACGGGCACGACCGAGACTCTCAGCTCGGAGCTTACGCTGCAAGAACTTTCAGGCCCTTTCGACGCCTTCCGCTTCATCTTGCGTGATGCCATCGGTACGGTTGTCTACGACACGGGCGTAAAATCAGTTTCTGATGCCAATCTACATGCCCAGGATTGTAGATCTTTCCCGGATGTATTTCCCACTAGCGGTATCTAAAAAGAAAGTCTGCCGCACTAGTGAACTTACTACCGCAGCCTCTATTTGTGTTTATTCCGCTATCGAACCTGTTATCTTAACAAGTATTCTGATTTTACTCGATGACAAGTCTAAATCTTTATTTTCAGAGTCTAGAAGATTATTTTCAGTTAACAATGGGAACGCGAGCGTAGACAGCAAAAAGGCCCACTCCAAAAAGGATGGGCCTTTCAGTCTTTCGTTATATCTAAGGGAACACAATCGTCTTGTTACCATACACCAGCACGCGGTCTTCCAGATGCCAGCCGACAGCACGCGCGAGTACGGTACGCTCTACTTGGCGCCCCAGCTGCTTCAGTGTTTCTACATCTTCCTGGTGAGTCACACGCTGTACGTCTTGCTCGATGATCGGACCTGCGTCCAGCTCTTCTGTCACGTAGTGGGCAGTCGCGCCAATCAGTTTCACGCCGCGGCGATATGCTTGCTCATACGGCTTCGCACCCACAAAGGCTGGCAAGAACGAGTGGTGAATATTGATGATTCGCATCGCGTAATCGTCCAAAAAGCGCGGGGAGAGGATTTGCATGTAGCGAGCAAGCACGATTACATCCGCACCTGCTGCTGCAGCGATCTGCTCCTCTTCTGCCTGCGGCTTGTTATCCTTGGTCACCGGAATGCAGTGATACGGAATGCCAAACGATTCGACCGTCTCTTTCATATCTGGATGATTACTGATGACAACTGAAATATCTGCATACAGCTCGCCCGACTTCCAGCGCCACAGCAGCTCCAGCAAGCAATGATCTTCCTTGGACACAAAGATCGCTACCTTCTTGCGTTTGCTCGCCTGTACCAGGGAAAAATCCATGTCAAAGCTTTCGGCAATGGGTCTAAACGCTGCCTTGATCACTTCGCAGCGCTCTTCCAGATTGGTCAAGTCAAATTCAATCCGCATGAAAAAGCGACCTGTTTCCGGATCCGTCGTGTATTGGTCCGACTGAACGATGTTTGCCCCTTGCTGGTACAAGAAATGAGAAATCGCTGCCACGATTCCAGGGCGGTCCGGACAAGAAATGAGCATGCGGGCACGATCCTTGTATTTCTCTGTATATGCCTGCCATTCTCTCTCTGATAAACGATACATGATCTTTTCTCTCCTCCATGGTTAACAGCAAAAAGTTGTTTGCAATTATACCATTCCCTGAATCAATTTCCATAGCCAAAATCGGCCCATCACGGTTCACTTATCGATAAAATTTTTATTCACAGCGAAAATATTATTCTCTATATCCAATCCCATTCATCAAAATATCTACGGTGAGATCAATCTGCTCTTCGTCGCTATGCTTGCGAAAATCGTCCTTATCCAGTACTTGTCGAAACAACACCAAGCCTATCATGGAGGACAGCAGGGCCCGAAAGACGACCTCTGTTGGCATGGAACGTAGTTCTTTTGCGATGATTTTGTCCTCGATCAGCTTTTGTACGATTGCCTTTACATCGGAAAAAACAGTGGCTATCAGTGCTTCTCGTATCTCGTCATGAAAGAATGCTTCCTGTAACAGGATGCGGATCGTTCTTTCGTTGGTGATGATCATTTCAAGACGATTGCGGTACAGCTCCTTCGCGATTTCAGCGAACGGTTTTTTCGCCTGCTCTCGAAAAATTTCACGGACGTCCTTCAAGATAAAGGGTCCAGCGAACTTGACCAGTACCGGAGCTACTACTGCTAACAGAATATCCTTTTTGGACTTGTAGTGCCGAAAAATCGTGCCCTCAGCAACCCCGGCTTCCTTGGCGATTTCTGCAGTAGAGCTGGCATGAAATCCTTTCTCGGCAAACAGCTTGATCGACGCTCGCAGAATGCTCCGCTGCTTTTCTGTCATTTCACTCTCGTCTTTCAATTCCTCTACATATTGCAACAGGCCCTCTTCCAATGATGGCTTGTTCATCTTATTCCATACGCTCCTCTATTCGATCTTTTTGCGGAAACGCAGCATCGAGACGGACAGGATCAAGAGACAAAAGATTCCCATGCCCACCGCGTCCTTCCAGAGTGCGGATAAATCGACCGCTTTTAAAAAGATGCCCCGCAAAATTTCCAAAAAATAGGTCAACGGGACGAGACCACCCAACCATTGTATCACGAGAGGCATGGATTCGCGCGGGAACATGAATCCCGATAGCAGGACGCTCGGAAGAATGAAGGCAAAGGCGATCTGCATCGCCTGAAGCTGCGTCTTGGCGATCGTAGAAATAAAGATTCCGAGAATCAGGGTGGTGATTAAAAATAGAACAGAGAGGCTGACCAGGAGTGATACGCTTCCTTTCACTGGCACCCCGAACCAATAAGTCCCGACTACCAACACGAGGCAAAAGGAAAACAGGCCGATCCCGACGTACGGCGTGATTTTCCCGAGCATCAGCTCCAGTGGCCGAATCGGCGTCACAATGAGCTGCTCCATCGTCCCCCGCTCTTTTTCACGCACGAGCGAAAAGGCAGTCAGAATCATCGTCACGTTTTGCATAATAAGCCCGATCAAACCTGGGATGTTAAATACGATGCTCTCCATGTTCGGGTTAAACAGGACCCGCGTATCTAGCGAAAGCGGTGACTCCAGCTCGCCCATCCCTTCTTTTTGCATGCGCTGCTCCTGCATGGAAATGGAACGGTTTTGCACAATGAGCTGGGCATTGGATGTCGCCGTACGGGCAATATTTGGATCAGAGCCGTCGATGAGCATCTGCACGTTGGCCTGCTCATTCCGGTCGTGTTTGCGTGCATAATCTGGCGGAATCACTAGCGCAACACTGGCACTACCATCGTCCAGCATCGATTCTATGGCGTCGTAGCCACTCGTATAGGCCGTCACCTCAAACACACGCGTATTGGTAAACTGATCGACCAGCTCTCTGCTGTAGGGAGTTGAGCTTTGATCCCATACCGCCATCTTGATATCATTTACGTCCGTATTCACAGCATATCCAAACAAAAACAACATCATCAGCGGCATGACGAGAGCGATCGCCAGACTCGGCCGATCCCGCTTGATCTGGATCATTTCCTTTTTGACCACGGACCAGTAGCGCCCCCAGACGAAGCGTTTCATCGTCCTGCCCCCCTCGCACCGTTTTCGGCCAAGCGAGCTTCTTCCTGTTTGACTAGATCAATGAATACATCCTCCAGATTGCCTGCACCCATGCGATCAATCAGCTCCTGTGGCGTCCCCTGTGCCAGCAGGTTTCCGAAAAAGATAAACCCGATCCAGTCGCAGGTCTGCGCCTCATCCATATAGTGCGTGGTGACCAGCACCGTGATGCCCTGGCCGGCCAGCTCGTGAATGACGTCCCAGAAGATACGCCGTGAGACTGGATCGACTCCAGCTGTCGGTTCGTCCAGGATCAACAGCTCAGGCTTGTGCAGCAATGCGCAGGAGAGTGCCAGACGTTGTTTCCAGCCTCCTGAGAGTGAGCCCGCAATCTGCTTTTCTCTACCGGTCAGCCCCGCCATCTCAATCAATTCTTTCTTCCGTTGTTTTCTCTCTGCTGCATGTAACTGATAGACACCTGCGTAAAAATCGAGATTTTCCTCGACCGTCAAGTCTTCGTACAGACTAAACTTTTGAGACATGTAGCCAATTCGTTGTTTAATCTCCTCACTCTGGGTCATGACATCCAGACCAAGGACCGTGCCGGTGCCAGAAGTCGGCGCTAACAGTCCGCATAGCATCCGGATCGTCGTAGACTTTCCGGAGCCATTTGGACCCAAAAATCCATAAATCGAGCCTTTTGGTACATTCAACGTCAGGCTATTGACTGCGACCCGATCCCCGAATTGTTTGGTCAGCTGATTGCAGGAGATGGCGGATATCATTGTCCTTCCCCCTTGGCTGGTGCGGACAGGATCACATCGGCAGGCATCCCTGGCTTGATCTTGCCCTGACCTTCCGCAATCTGGATCGTAACGGCAAAGACGAGCTTGGTTCGTTCATCGGGCGTTTGCACATTTTTCGGAGTGAATTCTGCCTTCTCCGCTACCAAGCTGATCGTGCCCGCAAACGTTTCCCCCGGATAGGCGTCTACCTGGATACCTACCGTTTGTCCTGCCTGCACGCGGTTTAACTGGGCTTCGGGAATGTATACCTTCAGCTTAAGCTGATCCGCCTTCATCATCGTGAACAGGTTGGCCCCTGTTTTCGCCACCTCGCCTTGTTCGATCGCGGAACGCAGCAGAATGCCATCTGCCGGAGCCGTTATTTTGGTTTTTTCCAGCTGTAGCAGCGCCTGATCGAGTTTGGCCTGCGCCTGCTGCTGAGCCGCCAATAGCGCCCGAATCGTGTAGCCCGTACTGCCTTCCTTCAATAGATGTAAATCCGCAGTCGCACCTGCTTGTTGAGCCTGTGCCGTTCCGATTTGAGCGACTGCTGCCGAGACCTCTCCCTGTGCAGACACATATTGAGACCCGGCTGCCGCCACCTGGGCTTGTAACTGATTCACCTGCGTCTTAGCCTGACTGACTAGCTCCTCTTGCGCTTCGAAGTCTTTTTGGGAAATCGCTCCTTGCTGGTACAGCGAATTTGCCTCCGTCAGACGGTTTTGCTGATAGGCAAGCGTGTGTTGTGCTCCCTGCATCTGAGACTGCGTCTGTTCGAGCTGCTCCTTTGCTTTGCTAATTCCCGCGTCTGCTTGCTGCTTCCGAGCTTGAGCCATTCTTATATTCGCATCCGCCTGTTGCACAGCCGCTATTCCTTTTTGAATGGATGAATCCCGTGAGCCTGCTTTCGCTTCCTCTAGACGCGCCGTCGCTTGCTCCAATGCCGCTTTTGCATCTGAAACATTGATCTGGTAGCTTCGCTCATCGATCACGGCCAGCACTTGCCCGGCTTTTACGCGGCTCCCTTCCTCTGCCTTTACTTCAGTGACCATGCCACCGACCTCTGCCACGATGGGCCATTCATCCGCTTCGATCGTGCCAGATAGCAATGCTTCCTGTTGAGAGAATCCAGCACAACCTGATAGCGTGAACAACAGTCCAGCGATCAACAAAAAATGACTGATACGTTTCATACGATCACCTCTTGTGAAATAGTGAGTAATCACTCGCTTTACAATTAAGAAAAACGTGGATATGATGCCCGCGTCCTTTGGTTTGGTGGTAAATCGAACGGTGGTGGAGGGAAGGAAAGAAGGGAAAACACTACAGCGATAGGGACACTGCTTAGATGATTAACTGTCCAGCTCCATTCCAAAAGTGGAACGGCGTCCAAAGTAGCCGGCTCGCGGGAGCTCCTCAGAGGTGGACGCTCAGGCGTGTTCCCCTTTCTCCACTCCGCTTGGGCTGTGTCCCAAACGCCTCCGCTTTTTTCCCTTTTTTCCTCGGCCATCCTTGGCTATCCAACTTTCCTTTTCCTGGGGAGCTTTTCATGGGGTTTCTTTGAAAAAAACGCTACTGGGGGCACTGCCTACGGAAGATAACCATTGGGAGAATAAGCTCCTCCCCCTTGAATAATCGCTAAAAAGGGTGGCTAGAAACAACAAATGCTCGCAGGAGAAGCAGGTTTCCAGGCGGAGCGACTCCGGAACCCAGCTTAGCGGAACAACGAATTCATGGGATCAAGAAGCGGTACCTCTGAGTTCCCTGCGTAGCGGCTACTACTTTACCGCTTCCCCGTGAATCGTTGTGGAGCGGACAGTCTAATCTTCTTCGCGGGGTGTAGGCTGGAGCGTAGATCGGAAACCTGCTTCTTCCTACCTCCGCTATGTTGAAAAGCACTTTCCGATATTATTAGAAAACTTGGCTCCGCCAAGCCTTTGGCGTAGCCTTAGTCACTTATACAGGATAAGAATCTAATAAATTCTTATCTGTATGAATAAAAACACCAGCGTGCTTGCTGGTTCCAACATAAATGAATAAGAACGAACGACTGTTTTACAAAAGTGAGTGATTACTCGCTTTCACTGTGATTATATGCTCCACCTTGCAAACGTGCAAATCATTTTTTCCGACGATAAAGAAGCGACTACCTCATCGTACCGGTGGTCGCTACTCTTTACCTACTCCTATAAGTACAATCCAAATCTTTTTAACTCAATGAAGATGCCTTCCAATTGTCGTCCTCTTTCCGTCAGCGTATATTCCACCCGAGGAGGCACTTCCGGATACACTTTTCGATCCACAATCCCATGCTCCTCCAGCTCCTTCAGACGGAGAGATAATGTCTTGGGGCTGATTCCATCCATCGATTTCAACAGGTCACTAAATCGCATCGTCCCTTCAATCAGTAGGTCACGGATAATGAGAAAGGTCCATTTCGTCCCGATCACATCTAGTGTTTTCGCGATAGGACACGTTTCGCCTGGGATTCCCTTGGTCAGTACGATCGGCTCACCGGCATTCATGGCAGGGTCCTCCCTAACCTTTGTTTTCTCAAGTGTAGCAAAATACTTCCCTCAGGGAAACTATATGAAATAAATATCACTACTTCCCTAAATGAAGTAACTACATTTACTATACCTAAAAGAGTAGCGTCTTCAGTAGTCATCTTATAATCACGAGGAGGAATCAACATGTTGCATGAGCAAAAAGTCGTCGTAATCGGCGGGAGCTCGGGAATTGGTCTGGAATCAGCCAAAGAAGTCATCGCTAGAGGCGCAGAGGTGATCATCGCCAGTCGTTCCGAGGAAAAATTACAGCATGCTCTCGAACAGCTAGGTCCAAGAGCTACGGCTCATGTCCTGGACACCACCCAAGAAAAACAAGTTCAGGAATTCTTTGCACAGGTCGGAACGTTTGATCATCTGATCGTGACGGCGGCGGAAACCACGGGTGGTGCCTTCCTGCAAACCGAGACTGCTCAAGCCCGTCAGCTATTTGAAAATAAATTTTGGGGCCAGTATTACGCAGCGAAATACGGGGCGCCTCACCTTTCACCAAACGGTACGATCACACTATTTTCTGGAGTCGTCGCGTACAAATCAATGGTTGGCTCGTCTGCATTAGGTGCCGTCAACGCAGCCGTCTCGAACCTCGGTCAGACACTTGCATTGGAGCTGTCTCCGATCCGGGTGAACGTCGTTTCTCCGGGCATTATTGATACACCGTCCCGCAGTAAAATGCCCGAGGACACTCGCCAGCAATTCTATGCGACAGTAGGAAACAAGCTGCCTGTCAAACGGGTGGGTACCGCTCAAGACGTCGCTTTGAGCGTGCTATATCTTCTTCAAAACAGCTTCGTGACAGGAACTGTGCTACATGTTGAAGGCGGGCACATCTTGGTATAACGAGACAACAAAGCTCCCTCCTACTGGAGAGAGCTTTTCCCTTTATTTCAGTGCGACTTCTACGTCCCTGGCGATATACGTGCCCACCTGTTCACCCTGGCAAATTTTCACCATCGCTCCTGGCTCATCGAAATTGAACACATGGAGCGGCAGCCCATGGTCCCTTGCTAAAATCATGGCGGACTGATCCATCACCCGCAAGTCTTGCCGAATGACCTCGTCGCAGGATAGCGCCGTATATTGCTTTGCCGCTGTATCCTTTCGTGGATCAGCAGTGAATACGCCATCTACACCATGTTTGGCAACCAATAGCGCATCCGCCTCGACTTCCAACGCACGTTGGACGGCGGGATAGTCTGTTGTGACGTAGGGCTGCCCATTCCCCCCAGCAAAGATGACAACATAGCCTTTTTCCAAATGATGCACAGCGCGTAGACGGATGTACGGCTCAGCGACCGCATTGATCGGGACAGCAGTCATGACACGGACTTCCCGGTTTACTCTCGCTTTGAGGACGCCACGAAGCATCAAGCTGTTGATGACAGTCGCCAGTGTCCCGATGTTATCGGCCTCTACCCGTTCGATTCCCCACATGTCTGCCATGTTCCCCCGGAAAATGTTGCCCCCACCGATAACAATGGCTACTTCAACTCCCAAATCCAAAAGCCCCAATATTTCACCGGCGATATACTCGAGCTGCTCCGGGCTGAACCCAAAGCCGTTATCGCCCGCTACAGCTCCCCCACTCAATTTGACCAAGACTCGTTTGTAACGCATGCTGTGCACCCCTTTCCCTTTTTTAAACATTCCTATCGTACAAAAAAAGAACGAAAGCCAAAATCGCTTTCGTTCTTCGGATCAAAGGAATAAGACAGGTCCATCCGCGCAATTTTTTGCATAACCTGCCCTCCTTTTTTTGTTTATTCCAAAACTCTCCATTATTTTAAGCAAAGAAGTTCGGAAAGTCAAAAGCATCCCGCTTGCCTGCCAAAATTTCTGTCATGAGCCCATCCGCAACCTCACATGCAAAACGATGATCTTCTCCACTAATGATCCCTTTTTGCATCGCTTCATCCAGTTCATCCTGATCGAGTAAATACACGCTATCATCAGGCAAAACGACGATGTCCAAATAAAGATCGTCGTACCATAGGTAGCCGTTTTGGTCCTTACCATGACCTTTGCAAATATCAATGTACCATTGCACGGTGTTCCCCAGCTCGTTCAGCATTTTGGTCACAGCGTAGGGCTTTCCCTGTGGGAAATACTGCAAATAGACATAACCTCTGTCGCCCACGCAAAGATTTTTTCCTCCGACTGGCATAAACGCCGGGTCACTTACTTCGTCCAACGTCAAGCGAACGGTATATCCGGTAAAAGAAAGAGCTTCTACCCATTTTTCTTGATAGCCCATCCGTTTGACGCGCCTCCAGCCTGGACGGTCTGCTCGTTTTCGCTTCATAGCCCGTTCTCCTCATCATTATCGTTCTTCGCCGGCGCCAAGGCTTGGCAAAGCAAGTTTTCTTGTTTTCTTATCTTCACTCTACCACGAATTGGATCTTTTTGTCAGATGCGAAGAAAGACATATCCTCGTGAGACATGTCTGATCGCTGGCTTATCGGTTTTTTAAGAAATGCTTTTGCAAATGGCTATGCTTGCGACCATAGAGAAAATAGACGACTGCTCCTACAATGAGCCAGCTGATAAACCCGAGCTTGGTTACCAAAGGCAAGCTGTATACCAAATAACCGCAAAATACCACGGCAAGGATCGGAATCACAGGAACGAACGGAACACGGAACGACCGCCGCAAGTCTGGATTCGTATTGCGCAGGACGACGACGCCGATGGAGACGAGAATAAACGCAAACAATGTGCCGATGTTCGTCAGCTCCGCCAGTTTGTTCAGTGGAAGCAAACCGCTGAAGACCGCGACCAGAATCCCGACGATCAACGTGCTTTTGCGCGGGACTTGCGTTTCTTTGTGTACCTGAGAAAAAATATGTGGCAGCAAGCCATCTCGGCTCATCGCAAAAAACAGACGTGCCTGTGCATACATCATCACGAGTAATACCGTCGTAATCCCCACGATGGCTCCCAGTGAAATGAATCCCGCCACCCAATCCTGATGGACATACGTCAGCGCAAACGCCACTGGATTTTTGACGTTCAGCATTTCATAAGGAACAATCCCGGTCAGTACCAAAGAAACCGCGATATAGAGAACTGTACAAATCAGGAGCGAAGCAATAATCCCGATCGGCATATCGCGTTGCGGATTGCGCACTTCTTCAGCAGCAGTCGAAACCGCATCAAAACCGATAAAAGCAAAGAACACAGTCGCTGCTCCCGTCGCTACCCCGGAAAAGCCAAAAGGCATGAATGGGCTCCAGTTCTCAGGCTTTACGTATCCAATTCCGACGATCAGGAACAAGAGAATGACGACCAGTTTGACAAACACCATGATCGTATTTATGCGTGCGGATTCACTTGTTCCTTTCATCAACAGCATGGTAATAACAAAAATGATGACGACTGCAGGTAAATCAATAATGGTTCCTTTCGAAGCGTCGAATGCGCTGGTGATGGCCACGGGTAACGTAATGCCAAACCCTTCTAACAGACCTTGAGCATATCCGGACCATCCGCTCGCTACCGCAGCTGCAGCGACGCCATACTCCAAAATCAGATCCCAGCCGATCATCCATGCGACCAGTTCACCAAACGCGGTATAGCTGTAGGTATAGGCGCTGCCAGACACAGGGACAGTCGAAGCAAACTCGGCATAGCATAGGGCCGCAAAGACACAAGCCAGTGCGGATAGCACAAACGAAAGGACCAGAGCAGGACCTGCATGCACAGCCGCAGCCACACCAGTTAATACAAAAATGCCTGTACCGACAATCGCGCCAATCCCCAGCATCGTCAAATCAAAAGCACTCAAAGACTTTTTCAGGGAGCCCGTCTTGCTCTCCGATTGCTCAAGCAGCTGTTCCACCGCTTTTTTCCGCAGCAATTGCTTACCTAATGACATGATGAGAACCTCCAATAATGGCCATACTTTCTGTTGTTCATTTAAGAAGAAAAACAGTTGAAGTTTGAGCCGCAACAGGAGAATTTATGCATGATAGGAAAAAACAACAAAAAAACGCTGGCCCTGTAACAGACCAGCGTACGTTCTTCTTCCTGCATTATCTTTTACACCCGTACTGCAAAACCACCTGCGAGCAAATACAAATAACTATCAATTTCCCGCTCCGTTTTCGTAATTTGCTGGATGGCTTGCACGTATAGCTTAATTTGCCCTTCATAACGCTTGGTGATTTCTTCGATGACAGCAGGCGAAGGCTCCTTTGCCATCCAGTCAGTCTTGAAGTCAATCAGGACCAAGCGTCCATCCTGCTCCTCCAACAGGCAGTCGATGACACCCTGAACAATGACCTGTTCATTTGATTCCTCTTCAAGCTCAGGCTCTACTTCATGAGCCGGAATGGTCATCGTAAATGGCAATTCGCGATGCACCACTTTTGCCTGCTTCATTTTCGACCCCAGTGGATCAGCGAAGAATCGGACAATCTGTCCAACATCTACAGCTCCCAGCTGTTCCTCTGTCAAAAAGCGACGTGCGGCCAGATCTGCTAATTGCTCGCGAATGTCCGCTTCATCGAGAGGTCGATGCAAATCGAGATGCTGCATGAGCAGGTGGGTGATGGTTCCTTTTTCTGCTCCACTCAATCGGCTGGGCTTTTGCTCCGTCAAAAACTTGGGCTTTTCCGTGATCGAAGGCAGGACAATCGGCGCGCCGCTTTTCCCTGTTCGCGCTTGTCGCTTCAACTCACTGACACTCCACTTGGCAGGGACGTGCGGCGCTACGGGATGGGGATCACTCCAGCCCAACGTACTCTCAATCTTCTCTCGTTGACCGGCATCCTCCGGTCGCTCGATGATTTCCTCTCGCCTGCTCATACGTTCCCACACTGCCGCGGCATCTGCCGTAGCAGCAGCCTGTTCACGCAGCTCATCTGCCTGATAAAAGTGGAACGACCACTCCGAATCGTCCGGAATGGATCTAACACTGACCGTCTCTCCTGTCCCGCGCTCCTGAGGATAAGCTCTGAGCAGTCCCGCAGCCGGATGACGTAACAGCGCTCTCCCGACCCAATCGAGGTAGCCCTTTGCCTGAATCAAATCCTCGTCACTCAGCCGCTCTTGGTCTCCTTGCCTGCCCCAATCTGTGACACTCTTTGCCAAGTCTTTGGCGGAGCCAACCATGATCAGCTTTTCGCGAGCACGAGTCAAAGCTACGTACAAGACCCGCATTTCTTCGGCGAGCATGTCCCGACGAAGCTGTTGACGAATGCCTAACGCAGCAAGGCTCGGGTAGCGCAATTGCAGTGTGGGTTCGAACGCCATGGGTCCAAATCCCAGATCCTTATGCAACAGGAATTGGCTCTTGAGATCCATCGTATTAAACTGTTTACCCATCCCTGCCACAAACACGACAGGAAACTCCAGCCCTTTACTTTTATGAATCGTCATGATGCGAACGACATCTTCATTTTCCCCGATCGTCCGCGCCTCGCCCAAATCATTGCCCGCCTCCTGTAGCCGATCGACAAAGCGCAGAAAACGAAAGAGTCCGCGATAGGAGCCTGCTTCGTACTGACGGGCGCGATCGTATAACGCACGCAGATTGGCCTGGCGCTGCTGTCCGTTCTCCAGCGCAGCCACATAATCCAGATAGCCTGTCTCACGGTACAAGACTGACAGAAGCTCTGATAAAGCACCACGACGTGCATGTGTCCGCCAATCTCGCAGACGAGAGAAAAAGTAGCGGAGCCTTTTTTCCCAGCCCTCTTCTGCCTGTTGCTCTTCCGCATACTGCACGACTGCCTGATAAAACGGACCGGATGTGTAACGAATCCGAATCTGTGCCAAATTCTCCTCTCTCAGACCAACGATCGGCGAACGGAGGACCGCCGCCAGCGGAATGTCCTGAAGCGGATTGTCGATGACTCGCAAAAGGGAGAGCATCGTCTCTACTTCGGTTGCGGCAAAATAGCCTGCCGTTTGCTCCGCATACACAGGGATTCCTGCCTCGCGCAGTTCCTCCTGCATCGTTTCTCCCCAGCCAGACGTAGCACGCAGCAGGATCACGATGTCACGGTACGCCAACGGTCGAAGTCCTCCCGCCTTTTTATCAAAGACGAGCAATGGAGCTTCTCCCTCACCTGGTTCCATCCAGCGGCGGATTCGGCTTGCGATCAATCTCGCCTCGAGCTGAGCTACACTCACTTCTTCTGCATTCTCAACCGTACCATCCGGGATGCTGGCTGTCTCTGCCTCTTCAGTTCCTTCTGATACTGGCAATACTTCCCCATCTGCTTGGCTGCTTTTCCTATCGATCAGGTGAACCTCAGCCTGTAGCCGTCCTTCCTCCACCTCGGGATAGGACGCCCGGTTGATCAGCTCAGCTGACGGGTCGTAATCGATTTCCCCTACTCCAGGTGACATGATTTGTCGGAACAAGTAGTTGACGGAGTCCACGACTTCCCGTCTGCTGCGGAAGTTGGCTGCCAAGTCAATGCGAAGACCCGTTGGCTCGGTATCTCTAGCTGACTCGATGGATTCTCCGTCCTTTTGGTAGGTGAGATACTTCTCCAGAAACAGCTTTGGTTCCGCTAGACGGAAACGATAGATACTCTGCTTTACGTCTCCTACCATGAATCGATTCGCTGTACCATTGATCACGGCATCGCGTGAAACCATCTGCAGCAGCGTTTCCTGGACCAGATTGATATCCTGATATTCATCGACGAGAACTTCTGCAAATTGCTCGCGGAGCTGCAAAGAAACCTGCGATGGCACGGTCGTACCGTCCTCTCTCTTTTCCGTCAGCACACGCAAAGCGAGATGCTCCAAGTCGCCAAAGTCGACAATGGATCGAGACCGCTTCTCCTGCTGGAACGCTGCTGCAAAAGCCGTCACCAGACGGGAGAGTGTATTCATGTGCGGAGCGATCGCATGCAAGTCAGCCACGTACTGGTCGGCAGACATAGAAAAGTACTGCTCGTTTAGCTCCCCCAACGACTTTTTCACGCTGTTGCGCAAGTCTTGCACCTGTTCTTTGATTTCAGTATCCGTACCTTTGACTGGAGGCAATTTCGCGAACGAAACAAGATTCACTGCCTGCTGCGTCGCTTCCCAGCCCATGCGACACGCATAGCTGGCACGCTTGAGCGCATCCGCCTCTGCTTCGAGTAGTGGTAAATACGCTGCAGGACCTTCCGGTGAGGATGCGAGACTCACGGCACGGCGCATTTTGCCTTCCATCGCAGCCAGCTCCAGCTCCAGAGAGCGCAAGACGCTTTTGGCCCACTTCAGACCATCCAATCCATTTCTTCCTGCTGCTGCAAACATGTCAGCCGCATCCTGCAGCCAATGCGAAGGCTCCGGATGACTGCGAGAAAACTCATACAGCCGCAAGAGTAGAGTCGCTAGAATCTGGTCGTCTTGCCCATCCAGCATGACATCTGCGAGCGCATGGAAGTCGACGTCATCCTCGTACCAGCCTTCCAATTGTTCTTCGAGGACGTCCTGCCGCAGCAGCTCACCCTCCATCTGATCGGCAATACGAAAATCCGGATCGAGATCAATGAGATAGTAGTACTGCCGCAGAATCCCCAAACAAAAAGAGTGCAAGGTCGTAATCGTCGCACGCTGAAGCAGAGCCAACTGTCGACGCAAATGTGCTGAATGCGGATCTTCTTTTAATGCCTTGCGCAAAGCATCGCCGATCCGATGGCGCATTTCTGCCGCAGCTGCATTCGTAAAGGTCACCACGAGGAGCTGGTCTACACCAATCGGCTCTGTCTCATCCATGATACGGCGGATGATCCGCTCTACCAGTACAGAGGTTTTACCGGAACCAGCCGCAGCGGCCACGAGCAAATTGTTCCCACGCTGAGTAATCGCCTGCCACTGTTCATCCGTCCACTGCTCAGGCTTGGCCTGTGTGAGTTGTTGTGTCGTCATGCGGTGCCCCCTCCTCTCCTGTCAGCTGTTGCTGTTCGAGCATGCTCCAGATTTGCTTGTTGTTCCATTTCGTCAATTGGCGATGCTGATTGCCGCCCGTCTCTCCGTCAAACTGGCATACAGGCTTGTATGAGCAGTAATCGCATGCTGTCATCGTGCCGTTTGAATACGGATCGATGTGAATGTCACCATTGGTCATGCGCGTGCTGATTTCCTTTACCGTATCGCGCACATACGTCGTCAGCGACTGGAATTGTTCTGCGGTCGCGACAGACGATCGGGAAGAAAGCGTCCCGTCCTTTTTGATTTCAAATGGCAACAGCTCGGATGCACCTTGTTCGACCTGCGCATCCATCATTCGCGCCAGCTCCGGATCAGCCAGCATCAAGCCTTTCATCCGCAAGCGCTTGGCACGTTCCTTTGCTGCCTCATCCGATGACAAGAGCCGCTTTGCCGTAACGAACGGGTCTGCCACCTGATAATAGAAGACTCCGCCCATCTGGGCCTGTTTTCCCAGCCATTCTTCGGCATTGGCTACCACGACATCGAGATAGACCAACAGCTGCAGGTTGAGGCCGTTCCACACATCCGAGAGCTGCAGCTGCTTGGGACTGGATTTGTAATCGATCACACGCAGATACGGCACGTCTCCATCCAGCGATTGGTCCACCCTGTCGATCCGTCCAATCAGCTGCAGATCCACGCCATTTTCCAGCTTGAGGGCGAGGCCCGGCAGATCACCATTCGGTCCAAAGGAAACCTCTAGACCAACCGGTGCAAAGCGGCTTCGCTTGGCGTGCTCTCCGAGGACGTAGATAGCTCTGCCCACTGCCCGCTTCAATTTTCCAGACAGGTAACGATAACGCGCAGTCCGCGTCAAAATGCTGCTTCTCGTGGCAGGAACAAGTTCTTCGACAACATCGCTTGCCAGCTGCATACTGTTTACCTCTGTCAGCCTGCCCCACTCCAGATGTTCCTCGTTCATCTTTTCCACTGCCCGTTTCATAGATGCGTGGAAGAGCTCACCTACATCAAATCGTTCGAGCTTATACAGCGTACGCTCGGACAGCCTGAGCCCATGTGAAGAAAAATGCGAGAATGGACAGGACTGAAAGCGCTCGAGACGAGAGACACTCATCTTCAGCTGCTTGCCATAAAGTCCGAGACTCGTCTCATAGCGTAGCTCTGACGGCAGGTTTACGTAACGCAATCCGGACAACAGCCATTTCTCACGTGAAGCGTCGGTGGAGGCACGAAAAAACCAGTCATAGACCTCCCACCAGAAAACCGGCAATTCTCCCGTCTTTTTCATCGCGCGCAGCAAGGTCAAGAGATGACTAAAAACACGTCGGGGACTCCCTAGCAAAAAAGCGTCCGCCTCTGGGTCACCCGTCGGCTCATTGTGAAAAAACTGATGTGGGATGGCAGGCAGGACTTCTTTCACCCGAGAAAAAACAGAGGAAGGAAGCAAAGCTGACCCTTCGTGATCCGCTAAAGCACAGCTCAGCATCAGTCGCTCAGATGGCCTCGTCATCGCTTGGTATAGTAAGTACGGCTCTGCCATCAGACGTTGCTTGGCACTTGGAGCCAGCTCTACCCCCAGCTCCGCGAGTCGTTCCCGCTCTGCCTCGTCAAGTATGCCTTCTTCCTTGGGGCGCAACGGAATGACGCCTTCGTTTACACCAATCACGAACAGAGCCTTGACGTCCGGCTGACGTGAACGCTCCATCGAGCCTACCAGTACCTGATCTAGGGCTGGAGGGACCAACCCGAGCTCGATCGTCTCCAGACCGGTATCCAGGACGCGAGCGTACGTTGCGAGATCCATAGATTCCCCGCCCATGACCTCTACTACCTGATCCATCAGTTCAATAAGCCCTGTCCATAGCTGACCATGAACCTGCGCCGAATCTAGATCGCTTGATTCCTCTGCTTTTCGCTGCCAGCGCTCCAGCTTGTTCGGTACATCCAGTGAAATCAGCAGGTTGTACAAGGCAGTCGTCATTTCCCTGACGTTCTTTCCTGCCGCCTGCTTCATTTCTTTTTCAAAGGCGAGCAATGGAGCACCATACTTGCGGCGCAAGGCATCTGCTGCCGCATCCTCCTCCGCTCCATATGATCCACGGAAGTGCCATGCTGATTCATCCGCCCACTGCGATCCATAGACGCCATGAGCCAGCACGTAGTTTTCCAGATGATCGACTTCTCTGCGTGTCGCAGCATCATCCAAAATATCTACAGCGAACAAGTCTGTCTTTAGACAGCGAAACACGGCATCGTACCGCCATTTTGTCACGATGACCTCAAGCGCAGACCTGACAAGCTCCACCAACGGGTGATGCAGCACGGTACGCTTTTGGTCGAGGAAGTGCGGGATGCCGTAGTCCGTAAAGACAGAGCTGATTTCATCCGCGTACGTCCCAATTTCCCTGAGCAGAATCGCCATTTCCTTCCAGCGGTATCCTTCTTCCCGCGCAAGCTTCAAAATATGGAGGGCCACTGCCTCCACTTCAGCCCGTCTGTTAGCGGCCGACAGCAGAGATACCTCATTCGACCGGTTCGGTTCGGGAGCTGCACCCGGATCACCCCATTGAAAATAGGCGTGCTCCATCTGCTGTAACCAAGGACTTGTAGAAAAACGGATGGATTCGTTTAGCAACAGCGGTATCTCGATGCCTACTCCTGACTCCCGTGCCATCAACTCCAGGGCCTGGTAGGTACGCAAGGTAGGATGGAACAATCCGAGCTCGTCTACAGAAGCATTCCGCTCGGCCGGGTCCAGTGTAAGGGCAATCGTCACTTTACGGGCATGGATCATCAGCTGCTCGATCAGACGCAGCTCCTGATTGGTGAAGCCTGTAAACCCATCGATAAAAATCTCCGCTCGCTTGATATACGCAGAGTCGGGAACCATGACCGCCACGCGATTCAATATGTCATCAGCATCACAGTACCCTTCGGACAAATACTCCTCGTAGGCCGTCATGATCAGTCGCAGATCATTGATCTTTTGATTCAGATTCGCACTGCCCCACTCCAGATTCTCCGAGTGAGCCAGCGTGACTCCATAGGATTTGAATTCGCTGATCAGACGTCCGAGCTGAGAAGCAAAGCCAGGCTGCATCGCCGAACGCACGAACATTTGCAGCTCTTCCTTATGCCGCTCCAGCAGCATGCGCAATACCATATGCTTGCCCAGATCATCTACGGGAACTAGCGTCAAATCTCCTAGCTCCTGCAGCAAACGATGTCCCAACCTGCCGAAGCTGAGCACCTGTGTGCCCATCACCCCGTTCAGGCCCGGTAAAGTAGCCAAGGCATATTCCTCTTGAAAGCTGGCTTGCTCAGGAACGAGCAGGATCATCGGCGTCCCCAGCGGATCGACCTTTAGGCGCTCGTGAATCTGCTGGTGTATCGCTGTCGTTTTCCCGGTCCCTGCACGCCCCAGCACAAATTGAACTGCCATGTTTTTCTCCCCTCGCTATTCCATTTCCAAATGAATCTTACTTCCTGCTCCCATCGGTTCTGCTGGTGTGACGACCAGCCTACGTGGCATCCGGACACGAATTTCCGGGACATGACTGATGACCCCGATCGTAAAGTCGTCCATGCGTAGACGCTCCAATGCGTCCATAACCACTTCCAATAGCTCAGGGTCAAGCGTCCCAAAGCCTTCGTCAAGGAAAAAGAACTCCAGCCGGCCGCCACGCATTTGAATCTCCATCGACAGCGCCAATGCCAGCGACAATGAGGTCAGGAACGTTTCGCCGCCGGACAAGGTACTCACAGGGCGACGCATTCCCCCCGCTGCCTCATCACGCAGGACAAATTCGCCTTCGTCTCCGATTTCCAGTGCGTAACGGTTGGCGGTCATCCGCTTTAGGTGATACGAAGCATCCCTCGCGATAGAAGCCAATTTTTCCTCAGCGATGAACTGGACGAATGCCTTTGCTTCGAACAGCTTTTTCAGTTCCTCCAGACGACTCTGCTCATCCTGTTGTTCTCCCAGTTGGTTTTGCAGCTCCAGCCATTTTTCGTGGTTGCTCTCCATCCGGTCTACCTGCTCTTTGGCCACGGCGACCTGCTTTTGTACCTCCTGGAAGGTCTGCTCCCACGCCTCCCATTCCTGTCGGGCGAACAAAAACTCTTCAGGGGATACCAAGCGTCCCGCCAACGATTGCACCAGACGACCTTCGTCGTATCGATGCTGGTCCCGCGCTCTCTCAAAGGATTCAACCAGCTGGACTGCCTCTTGCAGCTGATCACGCTCTGCGTATTGCTGGCGGACCTGCTCGACCGTCTCCATGCCACTTTCCACCAAGGCATGCTGCAGGGATTCGTGTGCCTCTGCACGTTGGCGAGTCAGAACAGCGTATGCCTCCGTATGCTTGACCAGATTGTTCTGCACCGATTCTCGCACGGCTGCGGATTCTTTTCGCTTTTCTTCTGCAGTAGCTATGGCCTGACGCAAACGTGTGAGTGTTTCTTCGACCTGCTGCAATCGCTGCTTGGCAGGCTGTCCACCTGTCCGCTCCAGCCACTGCACATGCTTTTGCTCCCACATCCGCTTGCGGTCATCAAGTTTTTCGCTCACAGAGGTTTCTCGCGACTTCCATTCACTGCGACGAGCTCGGGCGCTATCGCATTGTGCCAGCAGCGTCCCACGAAGCTGTTCTTTTTCCGCGCGAATGTTTTGCAATCCAGCCATTTGGCGATCTCTTCTGCCAATTTCCTCGTAGTGCTGCTCGATTTCATCGATGAGCAAGTCTTTGCGCTTGGAATCCAGCTCGTCTGCTACACGCTGGACCTTTTCATCTGCCGCCTGCAAACGAATTTTCCCCTCTGCAATCGACTTGTCCAGTTGCTCGAGGATCAGGGTGCTACGCTCCAACAGCCGCTTCTGCCCCGCTTCTTCCTCACGTAGCACTTCGATCTGCTGCGTCAGCTTTTCCCGTGCTTCCTTCAAGCGTTCTCTCTCTGCCTGCTTGGCGGCGAGCTCTTTTTCCTCGCGCTGGTAGACGCCCAAGAGCTCTTCAAACGATTCGACCACCCACATTTCCCCGTAACTGCGGCATTCTTTCTTGAGTGCGTCCACACGTGTGAGCAGAGATTCCCGTTCGTTTTTCAGGGTAGTCAGCCGCTCCTCGAAAGCTGCCTGCTCGGCTTTTGCGGTGAGCACTGCCTCCTTTGCCAAGCGAGCCAGGCGTTCTGCTTCGCGTAATGCTTCTTCTGCTGCTTTGCTGCGAGCACGCAGCTCATCTCCCTCGGAGCGAACCTCCTCTGCTCCGATGTGTTGCACGTCCCCGCTCTTGTGATGCGTCGAGCCGCAAACCGGGCACTCACCACCGTCCTCCAGCCGTTCACGCAAATACCGCGCCATATTATCCTGCTGCCAGCGTTCCAACGACTCACGCAGCTCATGAGAGAGAGCCTGATGTTTGGCTACCTGCTCCTCCTTCGCTTCACACTCGGCTTGCAATGCGCTCCAGCGAGACTTAGCCTGCTCTTGCTCGCCTGTGATCCGCTCCCACTTTTCCTGCCAATCCGCTTGTTGCTGCAAAAGCTCACGCCACTGGCGACCTACTTGCTTCATATCGTTCAGAACAGCCCTTGCTTGCTCCCATTCGCTATCAGTGAGAATCGGCTGTGAATCGGGTGCTGCCAATTGTTCTTTGGCTTGCTCCAACCGCTTCGCACTCGCCTCCCATGTCAGACGATGCTGCTCGGCCTTTTTTGTAGCCTCCTGCAGCTGTTGCTCTGCGGCAGTGACTTCATCTTGCTGCTCCAGAAGCTTTGCACGCTCACGCTCCCACTGCTGCTTGGCTTCTCTGGCTGCAGACACCTGATCGCGCCATTCCGGTGTGACGACAGCCTGTTTCATCTGCTCGTCAATCCGCTTCCACTCCTGCTCCCAGACTTGCAGAGCTTCCTCATCCCGAGCCAGCTGCTCTTCCGTTTGCTTGAGTGCTACCGCAATCTCATTACGCTCCCGCTCCAAGCCCGTCCACTCTTCGCGGATCGCTGCCAGCTCTACTTCCCATTCCTCTGCCTGGGCCAACCTGCCTTTTTGCAGGGTCAGATCAGGTTCTTGAGACAGCAAGACAGACTGGGCATTCTGGTATTCGAGCTCGGCCGCTTCCATCATGATACGAGCGCTCTCCTGCTCCTCGCGACTACGCTCGACAGCTTGTCCGGTATTGAGCCACTCCTGATCCAGACGCTCCCATTGCTGTACGAGTGGGAATAGTCGGATACTGGATTCCCAGCCTCGGATTCGCATTTTCCACGACTCGATCTCAGGCTGACGCGCTTCGAAATCCTGTAACTGCTCTCGTACACGCACGAGCTCCTGCTGCCACTGATACAGCTGCTCCATTGCCTTAAGCTTACCCGCCAGTTCCTGCTTTTGCTGCACGTACTCCTGTTCCTTTTGCGCCGCATCTGTCCACGTTTGTCGGGCAGCTTCCAGCGCTTCGTACCCGGCATCTCCCAGGGCTGCTGCTTCCAGCTGCAAGCGATGTAGCTGCTCCTTTGCCAGTTCTAGTGCATGTCGAACGCGCTCACTCAGTTTTTCGCCATAAATATGTAAGCGGAACATCCTTTGCAGCATTTCATTGCGCTCACTGCCTTTCAACGTCAAAAACCGGGAAAACTGCCCCTGTGGGAGCACAACAGCACGGGTGAAATCTTGCAGAGTCAACCCAATCAATGCTTCGATCGCTGCCGTAGCCATCGTTGCCTTGGACTCCAATACCACATCCGGCTCTCCCGTCAACGCACCCGACTGGATCAGCCGAACCTCTGGCTGACGCTTATTACCCTTTTTATCCAGCCCAAATTCACGCTCGACAGTATACTGCTTGCGATCCTCACCTTTACCCAGCTCAAAGGTAAAGGATACAAAGACGCGCTGCTCCAGCTGATTGAGTACTTCCTTGGGATGGTTACCTCCGCCAAGACGAACGACCTGCCCATAGAGGGCGAGTGTGATCGCGTCCAAAATCGTGGACTTTCCGCTACCGGTTGGACCAAATATCCCGAACAGTCCAGCCTGGCAAAGGATTTCGAAATCGACTTCCTGCACTTCCCGATAGCTGTGCATTCCAGACAGCTTCAAACGTATCGGCTTCACTCTGCTTCCTCCTCTCCCCCGGTTTCTGCCAGCAAACGCTCAAACATCGCAACCAGACGCTCATCTGGCTGTGCTCCCCGTCTTCGTTCATAGAAACGGCGGAACAACTGGTCCGGTGTCAGCTCAGTCAACTCCACACGCTCTGTATGGTCATCCTCCTGGTGGTCTTCCCGCACGACCACACGTTGAATCTTGAGGAAATCATCGCTTAATTTGCGCAAACGCTGGAATTCTGCCGGGTCAATCACATCTGACACATGCAGCTCCAAGTCGATCCAAGCACCTGCATCTCGGCCTTCAGCAAGCCAACGCTCTACTTGTCCGATTCCTTCCGTCGCCTTCCACCGCGCCAATGGTCGCCCGCTCGTCAAATAAATAATTTCCTCCCGCACCTCTTTACCCGGCACGACATCGACCAGTACGACGGCCTTGCTCTGTCCTGCCTCCGAAAAGCTGTACGATAAAGGCGACCCGCTGTAGCGGACCACTGGTTTGTCTCTGAGCTTTTGCAGTCGATGCAGATGCCCGAGCGCCACGTAGTCAGCCTTTTCAGGGAAAGCCATCGGTGATACGGTCATGGTTCCACCGATCTGAATGGGTCGCTCTGAATCCGTCTCCAGTCCACCCATGACAAACAGATGACTAGTGACCAGATTGACCGTATCGTCGCGAAAATGACGGGAAAGGTCTGCTAAAAGCTCCGCGATGCGCTCGGAAAAGGCCAGCTGCATCTGTTCCTGTGAGAAGCTCTCCGAAAGCAGCTCCTTCAAACGGGATTCCGATGGATACGGCAAAGCCAGCACGACGGCATGATGCTCACATCCTGGCACCGAAAGCTCCAGCCATGAAGGCCCACCTGCAACGATCCTCACGCGACCTTCCAACGTCTCTTCAGGCGTGAGCGGTGCTTCTTTTGGCAAGCCCAGCAGCACAATCCCATGCTTCGTCGCCAGTGGCGCAGCCGCTCTGACACGCTCCGGCTGGTCGTGGTTTCCCGCGATGACGACGACTCCCCGTGTGCCTTCGGAGGATAGCCGCTCCAAGGCTTCGTAAAACAGCTCCTCTGCCCATGCAGGCGGGTTGACGGAATCGTACACATCGCCTGCGATCAGCACCAAGTCGACGCTACGCTCATCCGCGATTCGGCACAGCTCGTCCACAAATGCCGCTTGCTCTGCCCGGCGATCTCGACCTTCCAGCTGGCGTCCGAAATGCCAGTCGGCCGTATGTAATATGCGCATGCCTTTCATCCTCTCATCACGATCATGTGTTTGCTTTTTATTGTAACAAAAGACAGCGAGGTGCGCGGTTGAAATTTACTCCACTTTAGGGGTAACTTTTGGCGTTTCCCTAGCGTCTACTTACTAATCAAGATTGGGAGAGGAGCCTGGTGGAACAGGGCTCGATATCTATGAAGCCCACTTGTGGTATCTCGAAAACGGCAGTATCGTAGAGGCGTGGAGTGGCAATTTACTAGCCAAACCTTCACGCTGATCGACAGGTACACCTCGCAATTATCCTGGAAAGGAGACTTTCTGCCATGATCCAATACGCCACAAAACAAGTCACCGTTTTTCAAAGCGCCCTGTTTCAAACGACATCCACAGTCATTTCACTGGACGAGCATATCGTGATCGTGGATCCAAACTGGCTCCCTCATGAAGTCAGAGCCATTCAAGACTACGTGCAATCCATTCGAGGTGACAAAGAGCTCTATTTGCTGTTTACTCACGGGGATTTCGATCACATTATCGGCTATCGTGCCTTTCCTGACGCCAAGTCGATCGGCAGTATTGGCTTGCAAAACCATCCCAAGAAAGACCACAAGCTTCATTTAATTCACGACTTTGACGCTACCTATTATTTGACCCGAGACTACCCGATCGAGTTTCCCGAGCTGGACATCGTCATCTCCGAGGATCACCAGCAGCTGACCCTTGGTACGTCCACTCTTCATTTTTACCTAGCTCCCGGCCATTCCGCTGACGGATTGTTTACCATCGTTGATTCCCTTGGCCTTTTCGTCGCAGGTGATTACCTCTCTGACTTCGAGCTGCCCTATATTTATGACAGCGCCAAGAGCTACAAAAAGACCATCGAAAAAGCCTCGCAAATCATCGACGCCCACGGTATCTTGCTACTCGTTCCCGGTCATGGTCAAACGACCGACAGCCAAGCGGAGATGAAGAGGCGAGCTCATCTGGCTCTGGATCATTTGGAGAGATTGACGAATGCCGTCATCGCGAAGGATGAAGCACTGATTGCCAGCATGGAAAAGGAGCACGCCTTTTTCTCCCCGACCACACAGGAATCTCACAAGGAAAATGTCCGCATTATTCGCAGCGAATACAGTGGTGATTGAGCCACATACAGCAAAGCCGCTTACCCTGTTGCGGGGCAAGCGGCTTTTTCGTCATGTCCGTTCATTTTCTTAGCTTGTTTGATCGAGGTGTCTTCAGTGACTGGAGACACATGTAGCAGATAACCCCAAACAATATGGTGATAATCATGGAGTGCAAGAGCGTCGCATACAGATGCAGCTGGAACAGTACAACGAAACCACCGCTAAATACCTGCAAAGTAACGAGCACGAAGGCAAGAATGCTGGCTCCGTAAAGATCCCGACGCGTTTCCTTGAAGTGCTTGACCGCATAAATCAAGTTCAGTAGCAGCAAGATCAAAAGCAGCATGGCACCAAGTCTATGGACGAATTGGATTCCCACCTGCCCAGACAGCTCTGGAATCAGCTTGCCTTGACACAGTGGCCAATCGGTACACGCCATACTGGAACCTGTGTGTCGGACGTATGCACCCAAATAAACGACGCCATAAGCGTAAATGGTCACGCCCCAGATCCAGTTGCGGAAGCCTTTGGATACGCCCGTCTGCACCATGCTTTCCATTCTGTCCCGCTGCAATACGAACCCGGTCAACAGAAACACGCCTGTAAATGCTAGCAAGGAAAAGCCAAAGTGGAGCGCGAGTACAGCTGACGACTGCGGCCAGATCACGGCAGAAGCACCGAGAATCGACTCCAACACGATGAAAAACAAACCGAACAAAGCAAGGTTGCGAACTTCTTGATTGCCGCGATAGAAGCGCCAGCAGAGCACCGAGAAGACAATCACAACGATGCCGGCAATACCTGTAATCAAGCGATGCGTGTATTCAATGATCGAAGCCAAGGTATACTCCGGGACCCATTTGCCATTGCAAAGTGGCCAGTCATTTCCGCATCCAAGGCCGGAATCCGTTTTGGTTACAAGCGACCCGGCAATCATGACGATAAACATGACGAGAGTAGCAATAACGGCGAGAGGTTTCAGCCATTTTTCCATAGTGAATACACCCTGTTTCCTGTGAGGATTGAGGTCTGTCGAAACGTTGACCTCTTGCGTAGTGTCCTCTCTTACGATAATGAAACATCCCCTGCTAAGCAAGGGATGTTCCGTGAACATTTAGTGAGTGTTTCGTGTCAATAATGGTACACCATTGTGCTAATGACAATCGATGCACAGAAGACGGTCAGGTACAAAATGGAATAGCCGAAAAGCTTACGAGCCCATGCGAGATCGTCCTTGGCACGGAAGCCTTGGAACAACAGCACCATGTACACGAGGCCCATAATCCCCATGACAATCAGGTAAACGTATCCTACACTGCCGTGAATAAAGAGCAGCAAAGACGCCGGGAACAATACAGAACCCCAGAGCACCATTTGACGCTTGGTTTCTGCAAAACCTTTGACTACTGGTAGCATTGGCAAATTCCCTGCGCGATACTCTTCCGTTTTCAACATGGCCAACGCCAAAAAGTGCGGAGGCTGCCACAGGAACATAATCAGGAACAATAGCCAAGCGGCCGGGTCCATGTTATTCGTTACCGCTACCCAACCAATGACAGGAGGAGCAGCACCGGAAATACCGCCAATAACAGTGTTCAACGTAGTCACACGTTTTAGAGGCGTATAAATCAGCACGTAGAAGATGTGGCCGATCAATCCCCATACAGCCGCCAACGGATTGGCAAAGACTGCGAGAACGACCAATCCCGCCAAAAGCAATCCAATCCCCACAAGCAATGCATTACGGGGCGAAATGCGCCCAGTAGCTACTGCTCGGTTTTTGGTACGCTTCATTTTCAAATCCAATTCACGATCGTAAAAGTTGTTCAACGCCGCACCCGACATGATCACCAAAGCGGTGCCAAGCATGGTGAGGATCGCTAGCTTCCAGTCTGGGAAACCGTAGGATGCCAACCATAAAGCAGCAAATGTCGTCATCAGGTTGGACATGGTAATACCAGGCTTTGTCAGTTCTACATAGTCACGCCAGGTTGCCTGTTCTACCGATTGTGCCTGCAAGGCAGTATCGGCTTCGAGCGATTCCTGCATCGTTACTTGCTGGTCCACATTTTGTACCTCCTGTCTGAATCTATCTGAACATCCGAATTCGCAATTGACAAACTATCCATCATTGTAGTCAATTTTCGCGAGGCAAGTCAACTTGTAAGAGGGATTCCCATTACCATCCAAAGATAACGTCGAGGACACCCGCCGTCTCTCCACCAGGGTAAATCAGATACAGCAACGTATAAACCGTCGCGCCTGTAATGGCTGTAACAAACCAGATAATCGACGTCCACGGTCCAATCTTTCTGTGCTTGGCAAATTCTTTTTTGTAAGCAAAGCGAAGCGTAATCAGCCCCATCACTCCGCCTACGGTAGCCAATGTAATATGGAAGATCAGGAAGGTCTGATAGATCGGCTTGAGACTATCGGGCCCGCCGAAATGCGTATTCCCTAAAAAAGCAGTGCGGGATACGTAAGTAATGAAGAAGATCGTCGCACAAATGGCGGCCCACTTCATGATTTTCATATGTTTCTCTATTTGTCGCTTCGCAATCGCATACCAGCCAAAGGCGACCAAGATGCCGCTGAGGACGATAAACGAAGTGCTTATGGTAGGCAACAAGATGGACATTTCCTACACCTCATTCACGTATTTCTGTCTCTTTTTTTACACGCTACCTTCTTCAGTGGCAGGTGTCTTCATCAAGATATTTGCAGGCTGCTGATCCATCGATAAATCGTCCTGCTTCTCCTGTTTATACCAGTTATAGAAGACGTAGGCAAGCACTGAGCCGTAAACGAGCTCTTGTACGAGCTTCATGATGATCCCGCCCAGTCGTTGGTCACTGAAGCTATCCAGGCTGACAAACAGCTGAGGTGCCTGCATGTATGTGGCATATAACGGAGTTTCGGCAAAGATAATCAGCGCACAGGCGGGTGTAATCAACACACCGTTAGCAAAGATGTACGCGAGCTTCTTCAATCCCGCCAGTTGCTTTTTGTTATCCGAGAGCGGACTCACAATTGGCCACCACATGGAAAAGGCAGCGAGCAACAACACAACATGATAGACCGTCATCCATTCATGGTTGAGTGCAGCTGCATCAAAAATGAAAGGAATATGATAGAACGAGAACAGTGTATTGAACAGAAGGGCTGCCACTAATGGTTGCGTAAAGATCCGCAACAAGGCTTTTAGCCATTTGGGTTGAAAAATCTTTTCCATGAGCCACTCTGGTATTGCAACCAAGACAAGTGGCGGCAAGGCAAAGTACAAAATCGACTGTTGCAGCATGTGAAGACTAAACAGGTAATGATGGCCGTAATAACTGATGGGACTCCCTTGTGCTGCATAAAACAATATCAACGCAAATACAAACAAGCATTTTTGCCTGGTGGTCGCCGGCGTTGCACGAGCAAACCTTTGGTGAAACGGACCTGTCAACAAAAAATAGACAATCGCAAAGAGCAAGGTCAACAACATAACATCCGGACTCCATAAGTCGGAAAATGTCGCGCCCCCCACGCTCGATGACACGCCGTGCAGGTGATTCTGACTATCCATGAATATCCTCCCTTCATACTAGAAAGGGTGCCCTCTATACATTCTCCATTATACCGTTGATCCAACGTTCTTTCCCGGTTAAAAATGAACAAAGTGTTGACAAAAATGGAGTGCCCACAAAGAGCTTGTCAAACGTACATTCATGTAGACAAGCCTCAGTCGCAAGAAAAAAACCTTCATCCATTTGCTAATCGATGGGCGGTAGCCGTGGGTAGGAAAAAGGAGAAAACGCTCCAGGTTAGTAGGGTCACCTGCGCTGGGGTCATCCCTGCACGGCTGTGCCCCAAATACCTTCGCTTTTTTCTCCTTTTTCCTGACCAGCTTTCATTTCTGGAACAGCCTTTTACTGAGTCTATTAAAAGCATGCTGGTTGCAATACAATTCGCACGGAGGGGGCTTTTTCAGCAAATATTAATAAGCTATTTCATCCTTTAATGATCTGAGACCACCTTACCAGCCTGCACTTTGTAACAGAAACCAAAATAAGAACAAAAAGAAGGCTATCCCAATGTAGAAAAACTACTGGGATAGCCCCTTCATGCTTAAGCCTTCAATTACAGTCCGAAAGAAACGAATTTCGTTTCCAAATATTCATCCATTCCGAAGTGACCGCCTTCACGACCGATTCCGCTTTCTTTGAATCCGCCGAATGGCGCCTGCGTCTGTGTCGGCGAACCGTCGTTGATACCCACGATTCCGTATTCCAGCTGTTCGGCCATGCGGAAGCAGCGTTGGTTGTCACGCGTGTAGACATAGGCTGCCAATCCGTAGCGTGTATTGTTGGCTTGTTGAACCACAGTCGCTTCATCCGTGAAGCGAACGATTGGTACGACTGGACCAAAGGTTTCTTCATAAGCGATCTTCATCTCGTCCGTCACATCTGTGATGACAGTCGGCTCGCAGTAGAAGCCTTTTGCGTAATCGCCCTCTGTCAAGCGAGCTCCGCCGTAAACGACTTGGCCGCCTTTGCCTTTTGCGTCTTCGATGTGCTCCAGTACCTTGTTCAGCGCACGTTCGTTAACGAGTGGACCGATCTCCGTTTCTTTTTGGCGACCGTCCCCTACTGTTGCTTTTTTCAGTCTCTCAACCAGCTTCTCGGTGAATGCATCCGCTACCTCTTCATGCACGTACAAACGGTTGGTACAAATGCACATTTGTCCGGAGTTGCGGAATTTGCTCTCAAAGAGTCCTTTTACAGCTGCGTCCAGATCAGCATCAGGGAACACAATGAACGGTGCATGACCGCCCAGCTCCATGCTGACGCGCTTGACTTGCTTGGCTGCCCCTTCCATGAGGAGTTTCCCTACGCGCGTAGACCCAGTAAAGCCGATTTTGCTCAGCTTTGGATTCTCTACGAACTCCTTGCCGATCTCCTCTGGCTTTCCTACGACGAGGTTTACGACACCTTTTGGAAAGCCTGCTTGCTCAATCAGCTCAAAGAGACGGATCGCGGAGAGAGGTGTGCTCTCTGCCGGCTTCAGTACTACTGTGCAGCCTGCTGCGAGTGCTGGAGCGATTTTGCGCACGACCATGTTGACCGGGAAGTTCCAAGGAGTGATCGCACCTACGACACCCACTGGCTGACGCAGAACCATGATCCGTTTGTTCGCGACAGATGATGGGATCGTTTCGCCGTAGACACGTTTGGCTTCTTCCGCGTACCAGACGAAGTTGTCAGCAGCGCCCAGCACTTCGCCTTTTGCTTCCCCGATCGGTTTTCCCATCTCCGCGGAAATGATGCCCGCCAGTTCATCGCGGCTGTTTTTTACCAACTCGGACAAGTTGTACAAATACTTGGAGCGTTCACGTGCGGTCAGGCGAGACCAGCTGCCAAATGCCTCGTGTGCTGCATCGATTGCTTTTTTGGCTTCGCGGTCGTCACCGAAAGAAACGGTCCCGACAGTTTCCCCGGTAGCGGGATTGACGATCGACACGGTTTCCCCGCTTTCTGCCGATACCCATTCCCCATTGATATACATTTGCTTGCTCTCTCCCATGACACTCGCTCCTCTCATTCTCTCAATAGATTGGTTTTAGAGCCTCAAACGGATTCTTGCAGTGCCTGCAATACAAAATGCTGCGACAGGCTGCTGGTCCAAACAGGTTTTCAATCGTTGTATAAGGAGAATCGCAGTAGGGACAAGCCACTTCCCACGTATCCCCTGGTTTAAACCCAAGCGGTGGCGGTGCAATACCAAAGCTGCGCAGTTTGTCTCGCGCATCTACGGCAATACGGTCCGAGGTCCAATGAGGATCGTACACGAAACGCACTTGTACCTCGTTGATTCCCTCCCCTTCCACCAGCTTTTCAGTGATGTTTTTCTTCATGATTTCCAGTGCAGGACAGCCGACAAAGGTAGGCAGCACTTCTACGTGCGCTACGCCAGCTTCTACCCGTACCTTGTGGATCATACCCATTTCTACCATGCTGATCACTGGGATCTCCGGATCTTTCACTTCTTGCAGCAGTTCCCAGCATGCCGCTTCTTGTTGGTCAAGCGTTTCCATATTCTCGTGCGCCATGCAGATCGCCTCCATGAATCGTCCTAGGTAGTCGTTTTCTTACCAACTCGCTGCCGGATCGATCCGGTACACTTCAGAAAGGGTAGCCACCGCTTGCGCCAGCTCAGGGGTGTGCTCTCCAGCACGACCGCGTTCCGCGGCTTTGCCTGGCTCACCCGGCCAGCTCAAACCTGCTTTTTGGAAAATGTCTTTTGTCAGGTTGATCCATTTTTGGCGATGTATGTCTTCACCCGCGATCAGTCCAAACCGAACGATGTTGTCTGCGTCCAAGCCGAGATCGCTGAGTTCCCCTGCATCCTGCCATACTTTTGCTATCGCCGCCTCGAGCTTTTGGCGGGCATCTGGTGTACTGTTGGCGAGTTGCTTCAGCCATACTTGCCAGTGCATCAAGTGATAGCGGTGCTCGGTCAGCATCTTGCGGCTGATGAGGACGAGCGGTGCATAGGAGGACTGCTGCAAGGCTTCCAAGCGTACCTGCTTATGCAAGCCGTATACATAGCTGCGGACAATGGCATACGCCCAGTCGTAGTGGGGATCGTCATTGTACTCTCCCACACCATTTTTGCGCTCGACGAGAATCGCATTGCGAAATGCTGCAGACTCGCGAAGCTGAGCGATGTCATCTGCTTTGCCCAACCCGAGCTCCTCGAGCATTTCATAATACATGACCGCGTGTCCCATCATATCCTGCGACATGGAGGAAAACGCAACATCTTCTTCTATATGAGGTGCGAGACCAAGCCACTCCGATCCACGATAGGCCAGAATGAAATCGTCGTCTGCCAGCTGGAAGAGAAGATCTGCCAAGGCTTGCTTGTATTCCTGATTTTGCAGTGCCTGTTCTACGGTTTCTACGTGTAATGCTTCACCCATGATCGATTCCTCCTTCTCAGCTGCCACTCCCGGTGTTTTGCTGTGCTTCGTATTCTTCTTTGTGATGGCGCCATCTTCCCTGCAGATCACCGTATCCTTTTGTTTCCCGATAGCTCTTGTTGTCAATGCGCTCCAGGAAAGGACGCTCCTCTGGCGGCAACCCCGTGATATCATCTCGCTTGACTACCCAAAGGTTAAAACAAGGCTCACGACGCAGGAAGTTTTCCCGTGCCATCGTCAGCGCGACCTCAGCGTTTGGTGCGAGCAAGCTGAATTGATGGACGAATGAAGCGCTTACGTTTTTTTGACTAAACACTTCGTAGATGAAAAAGTTCTCGTTGTTTGTTTGGTTGCTCATTGCATTCACCTACCCTACTTGGCGGCCGAACGACAGAATCGCGTCGCGCACCCATTTTGTTTCTTCATAGGACATTTCTCGCAGATGCAGACGTTGGGCAGAACGTGGGCCCTTGCCTTTGACAATCAGCTTGAACTCTTCCCAATCCGGTTGTTGGTACACCCATTTATCTTCTGCTTCATCGAAATAAATCGTATCGTCCGGTACAGTAAACCCGAGGTGGAATATCCGTGGGAGATATTTTTTCAAGAAGATTTGTCGCAGTTCCTCATTGGTTTGCGAACGGATCTTGTAACGCATGTTTGAAGCCTGATTGCTCGTGATGTTGCCATTCTCGGGTGGTCCGAAGAACATCAGGAGCGAAGGCCACCAGCGAGTAATCGATTCCTGCAGCATTTGTCGCTGCTCCTCTGTTCCTTCAGCCAGTTCTAGTACGATGCTCTCGCCATGCTGTGCGTGGAATTTTTCTTCCGCACAGATTCGGTGCAGGGCGCGTGCATACGGCGCATAGGAAGTATCCAGCGACATCGATTGCGTAATGATTGCAGCTCCGTCTACTAGCCAGCCAATGACACCTGCATCTGCCCAGGTCGGTGCTTCCATATGAAATACGTTGTGAAACTTCAATCGACCCGCGAACAAATCTTGCATGATGTCTTCACGAGTTTTGCCCAGAGGAGCAATCAGATCCTCTGCGACTCGCAGCAATAGCTGTCCATGGCCCATCTCATCCTGTACCTTGGCCATGATCGCCAGTTTGCGGCGAAGAGTCGGTGCTTTGGGTACCCATTCTTTTTCCGGTAAAGCTCCCATGATCTCGCTGATACCATGCATCGAAATCAGCTTGATTAATTGGTTGCGGTAATCATCAGGCATCCAGTCGTCCGCTTCGATTTTTTCCCCGCGGTCAATTCGCGCTAAAAACGCTTCCATTTTTGCATCTTCTGTCAAATCTGAACGTTCCATCGGTGTTTGCATGAAGAACGACCTCCTTCTGTTTCGCACTTGTCTATTTCATATAATTTATAATACGTTTTTGTAACGTAATAATAACATATCGTCATACGATTCTGCAATAGGTGCAAACGTTTTCATTGCAGCCGATTTATTCCATCCTTCCTCCGGATACCGCTGCTTCCTTCAATTGCTCCGCCATCTGCCGCAGTTGTTGCATGACGGAATCCAGTTCCTGAATTCGCGTAGACTGCTGCAGGCTGTGATTCATCGTCTTTTCAAGTTCGCCTGAAACCGTCCCTACCAGACCATTCATCTCATCTAGAATGCGAAAAATGCTTTTTGCCGATGTCGAGGACGACTGGGAAAGTCTTCGAATCTCTTCTGCCACGACAGAAAATCCTCGTCCTGCTGTTCCCGCACGAGCAGCTTCTAGCACCGCATTTAACCCTAGTACATTTGAGCGGGTGGATATGTCACGAATCAATTGATTGATTTGCGAAGTCTCGGTAATTTTGGATTCCATCTGAACTGCCGTCTCTGATAATGTATGACTGGCCACAGCAAGATCGTTCGCTTCTTTTGCCAGACTCTCCGTGTGGTTCGCGATGTTTTCGAGCGCATCGGTCAAATTCTCAGCGAGTGCACGCAATCGATCTTCCTGATCAGTCGTCACGCCGGTGGCCAAACAACCGACCACTTGTCCGTTCTCCACGATCGGATAGCCTACAGCGATATAAGGAATGCCGTAAAGCTCCTTGCCAATCTTGCGGACTACCCTCCGATTTTCTGCCACCGCTGTCGCATTGATGCTACCAGCACGTAGAGGGTCCCCTACCTTGATTCCCAGATTCAAGTCTGATGCCGGATAATACGCCAAAAACTTTTCTCTGTCCGTGACCCCCACCATGCAATCAAACAAAAACGCTTTCTGCAAAATCGGCGCTACCATCAAAAGACTGTTTAGTAGTGACATGTCCATTCCCCCCTGACGTCAGGTGACGAAAACAGCCGTCCCTCCCGCATCTTCCGTTTGCGGAAAGAACAGCCGTTTTATTCTTCAGCCTTATTGTCCTTTATTTGAGAATCTGAAATTTGCCATCTTTGACTTCTACCATGATCATGCTGTCTTCTGTCAAGCCGTTATGGTCTTCAGCCGTGAAGACAAATTCACCTGTTACCCCAACGTATTTGACTTTTTCCAGTACTTCACTCAGCTTGGATGCATCGCCGCCAGCCTGCTTCAGCCCTTCGACCATCAGGTTCAAGCCGTCGTAGCCGTAGCCTGCAAAGCCATCCGGCTCTACATTGTAAGCAGCCTTGTAGCCATCTACGAATTTCTTGACGACCGCTGCTTGTGGATCGTTTGCATCGATCTGATCAGGTACCAGTAATTTACCCGCTACCATCAGGACTCCGTTGCCAGCATCACCGACGAGCTCGAGGAATTTGCTATTGGCGGAACCGTGGCTGCTGATGATCGGAATGCTCAGGTTCAGCTGTTTCGCTTCTTTTACAATCGTCGCTGGTCCTGGATTGGTTCCAGCTACGATTAACACCTGTGCGTCTGTTCCTTTGATCTTAGTCAACTGGGAGCTCATGGACGGATCTTTGGTTCCGTATTTTTCTTCGGCTACGATCGTGATACCGTATTCCGGCGCGTATTTCTTCAATTGCTGAGTCCAGCCGCTGCCGTATGGGTTGCTGTCGTTGAGCATCGCCACTTTTGTGATGCCTTTTTCTTTCAAATATTTAAAGATGCGCTTGGTTCCGTGAACATCGGTATGTGGAGTCTTGAAGATACCTGCACGTACCGGATTCGTGATTTGGTCAGCCGCTGCCATGGAGATCAGCGGAATCTTTTCGGACTGGGAGAATTCAGCCATTCCGAGGGAAGGACCGCTACCGGAAGATCCGAGTACTGCCACAACCTTTTCCTTGGAGACCAGCTTTTTGATCGCTTTGACCGCTTCCGTATTGTCGGATTTGTCATCTTCAAATACGACTTCGACCGGGCGACCATCTACGCCACCTGCGCCATTGATTTCTTTCACCAGCAATTCTACGGCTTGCTTCTCCGGTACGCCGAGTGGGCTGTTTGGACCCGTCATGGAAAATACCGCACCTAGCTTGATCGGTTCCTTGCTGCCTGCTTCTGCCGCTGCCGGTTGTCCTCCTCCAGCTTCAGCTGCTGGCTTGGCACCGCCTCCACAAGCGCTGAGCAACACCATGGATGCCAGAGCAATCGGGAAGAGCCACTTGGTCTTTTGACGTTTTTTCACGGAAATACCCCCTAGAATAGTTGTCTCTTTGTTATTTTTTAACGCGTAGGAATTTATAAGCGAAACGCTTATGAATTCTGGAGCGCATGAAAACTTTCAGCTAAAACGCGGTCGCTCCTCCATGAACAGGCCTCGATAGAGGTTTTCTTATTGTCAAACCGCTTCATGGGAATGTCCCAGATAGGCAGATTGCACTCTTGGATCGTTGCTAATCATCTCTGCTGTGCCTTCCAGCATGACGGTTCCGGTGGAAAGCACATACGCTCGGTCTGAAATGGCCAGCGCAGCGCGAGCATTTTGCTCAACCAGCAAAACAGTTGTCCCCCACTGTGAGCGAATTTCTTGCACGATCGTCAAGATTTCCTTGGCGATCAACGGTGCCAGCCCCAATGACGGCTCGTCCAACAAGAGCAGCTGTGGTCGGGAGAGCAAGGCCCTACCGATCGCCAGCATTTGTTGTTGGCCGCCGGACAGCGTACCGCCGAGCTGCCACTTCCGCTCAGCCAGGATCGGGAAGCGCTCGTACACCGTCTCCATCTCTTTGGCGATCTCTCTCTTGCTCGTCTTGGGCATGCGGTGAGAAGCTCCCAGCCATAGGTTGTCTTCCACTGTCAGCGTGGAGAAAATTTGTCTGCGCTCAGGCACATGCGCCATTCCTCTCGCCACCACCAGTTCAGCCGGGATGCGAGTAATGTCCTGATCACGGAACCAAACGCTACCGTCTTTGGCGCCGTGCAATCCGCAAATACAGTTGAGCAGTGTCGTTTTGCCCGCTCCATTTGAGCCGAGCAAGGATACGATCTCTCCTTCATTTACATGCAAGTCAATACCGTGCAGCACTTCGACAGGACCGTAACGAGCTTTCATGTTTTCTACGCGTAAGATCGCTTTTTCCATCTCTTCACCCCCGACTGTCTTCCTGTTCTTCCGTTCCCAGATAGGCCGAAATGACTCGCGGATTCTCCTGAATTTCACGCGGGGTTCCTTCCGCAATTTTACTGCCTTGATCGAGAACAACGATGCGATCGGCAATGGTCATAATCATGTCCATATCGTGCTCGACCAGTAGGATCGCCGTGCCGTTTTGGCGAATCTCCTGAAACATCCGGCTCATCTCTGCTGTCTCGGTATGATTCAAGCCAGCGGCCGGCTCATCGAGAAGTAGCAGTCTCGGTTCGGCAACCATCGCGCGGGCAATCTCCATCAAGCGCAGCTTTCCGTATGGAAGACTCCCTGCCTGTGAAGCAGTCAGAGACGAGAGCCCTACCTTTTCCAGCCACGTCTTGGCACGCTCCTGCATCATTCGCTCTTCCCGTCGCGATTTCGTCAGGCTCATTCCGCACGAAAACAGACTCGAATGCGTCTTCGTATGCATGCCCACCATGACGTTCTCCAAGACCGTCATATCATCAAAGGTTTGGAGATTTTGAAACGTTCGGGTGATCCCCAATTTTGCGTATTCATAGCCGGGAACTCGGGTCATCGGCTGGTTGTCAAAACGGATTTCTCCCTCAGAAGGCGGGATGACGCCCGATACCATGTTGAGCACCGTGCTTTTTCCTGCACCGTTCGGACCGATCAGCGCCAGGATCTCTCCCTGTTGTACGTGAAAATCAACGTGATTGACTGCGCGCACTCCACCGAAATCGCGAGAAAGGTCTTGTACTGCTAGCAGAGTTGTCATGTCGCCGCCTTCCTTTCCACCCGTTGCTCTGTTGGTGCCGGTGCTTTTTTCGCTTGCGCTTTTTCATACATGGAACGGATCCGCGGTACCAGCCCCTCCGGCATGAACATCACGATCAGAACCAGGATGCCACCAAATACGATCGTATCTACATCCCCCTGCAGCCCTGGCACTACTTCGCTCATCAGGACCAGCCCTTCACTGATGAATCCGATGAGCAAGGTCCCAATCAAGGCTCCCCAGATGCTCGTCATCCCGCCGATGACCACCATCGTCAAAAACTTGATCGACTCATGCATCCCGAACGGCTGCGGATCGAGAATGCCCATGTAGTGTGCGTACAACCCACCGGAAACCCCGGCAAACATCCCGCTGACAACAAAAGCATTCAGCTTGAATTTTCGAACATCAATTCCCATGGACGTCGCGGCAATCTCGCTCTTGTGAATCGCTCGGAAGGCGCGTCCGATCCGAGAGTGCATCAGATTCAGCGAGAAGAGCAGCACACACGTGACGACTCCCCAAATCAGGTAGTACATCGACAGCTCACTGTCTCCGAAGAACGCAATCTTCGGAATGCTGATCATACCGCTGGCACCACCTGTAACAGGCTCCCACTCAGATATTCCAATCTGGACGATGTATCCAAAAGCAAGTGTTGCCATCGCCAGGTAGTAGCCCTGTAATCCCGCAATGGCTCTCCCCAGGATAAACGCGAACAGTCCAGGCACTATCGCGGAAGCAACAAGACCTAATAACGGCGTCAAACCGAGCTTTGTGGTCAAAACCGCTGACGTATAGGCGCCGATGCCCCAAAACGATGCTTGTCCTAACGAGATTTGTCCTGCAAGGCCCATGACCAAGCACAAACCGATAGAAACGATGGCATGGAGGCCGATGACAATCCCAACGGAGCGATAGTATTCGTCCGGCATCACAAACGGAAAGAGAATCATAAGTGCCAAATAGATGCCTAAGCCTTTCCCCCACTTACCAACCAGCTGCTTCATCATAGACCTCCTTTCCCTACGCTGCGTTCTCCAAAGATGCCGGATGGCTTGATCAACAGCATGGCGATCAACACCAGAAAGGCAATCGCGTCTTTCATTCCTGAACTGATATAACCTGCACCGAGTGACTCAACAATTCCGAGGAAAAAGGCGGCAACCGCTGCCCCCAACGGATTACCCAGCCCACCCAGAATGGCTGCCGAAAAACCTTTGATTCCGAGCAGTACCCCGATGTCGTAGGAGGTCACGCTCAAAGGGGCTATCACTATGCCGGCAATCGCCCCTGTCGCACCGCTGATTCCAAAAGCCAGCATACTCATTTTTGCCGGGCTAATTCCCATCAGTCGAGCAGCCATCGGATTGATCGAACAGGCATTGATCTTTTTGCCGAGCATGGTCTTGTCCATCAAGTACCAAAGAAGGAACAGAATGATGAGGACGGCGACTAAAATCCATACGCTTTGCTGGGCGATATTTACGCCTCCCAGCGATATCGGCTGATTACTCGTAATCGGGTCGAGTGCGTAAGCGTCCTTACCCCAGATCAAGCTCGCCAGACCGCGTATCAAAGTGGATATCCCGATGGTCAAAATAATCAGGCTGATCGGGCTCGCCTTTTTAACATAAGCGATTACATACTTCTGCATCAGTACTCCTACCAGTGTGACGATCAGGATCGCCAATAAAGCGGCCAAGGCGTACGGGACATTCATGCCTATCATCGCAACGGTGACCATCCCGCCCAGCATCAAAAACTCGCCTTGTGCCAGGTTGATCACTTTGCTGACGTTGTAGATCGTGATGAATCCAACTGCGACGATGGCATAAATGCCGCCACTAACCAAGCCGTTTGCAACGTATTGCAGCAATTCTGTCATGCTCGTGCTGTACCCCCTTTACATAACTACTATCACCTTCCATTTAAAACGCTTACATTTTAATTAATGGAAGAATTAATTAATATGAATGCCCTAGCTGAAGCTAGGGCGTTTTTGTTTGGTGCGTGGCTTTCGCACCTATTTTTCTGGCGCTGCCTCATACACTGTCTCAAAGAATCGAACAGCCCCTGGATTCAATAATTGATAATAATTTTGGAAGAGTTGATCCGCTTCTTTCCCTAACCATAGCTCCGGCAATAATTCCTGTGGCAAATCAGGGTCGATAAACAAAAACTTTCGATACTGATGCACCAGCTTCGTTTTGTTCACAAAGCACAGACTATCAGGAACTTCCTTGTTTTGGCGAATGCTCTCTTCCAGCTCTTCGTACTCCGCGCGGTATGTATCGATGAATTCCCTATACTTCGCATTAATCTCGTCGATATTCCAGCATTTCTGTACCAACTGCTTCGGATCGCTCCAGCCTACATGATCAGCTGAAAAAACTTCCACGTACTCGGTGATCTCCTGTGACTCCGTCAATTCCTTGATCGGTTCACTCAGATTGTTAGGGCTGATCCATGTGCTCGTCGTCAGCATGCCAAAGCCCATCCAGCCAAGCTCTTTGCGCAGCTGGTCACGCAATGCTCTGCGTTCCTCCGGGATGTTGTAGCTCACCATGCACCACTTGCCATCCCAGACACCTGTTTCCACCTTGTAGATCCTCGCTGCCGCCTCCTCCAGCCGTTTTTTGCCACGCTCGGAAACCGAGTAAAAGCTGCGATTTCCTACTTTTCGTGACTCCAACCAGCCTTGGCGAAGCATCCGGGATATAGCGGCGCGGACAGCTGGCTCTGACAATCCGAACTCTCCCATGAGTTTGGTCAAGCTGCCAATCCAGATTTCACTACCGTAATGACGGACATATTCACCATAAATTGTAAACAGCATGGATTGTGGCTTCACGTTTTTCTACCTCCAGATCGATTCATACCTATTCGCTGTGAAATTGTATCATATTATTTGCGTATGCGTGAATCGACCCAGAACATATGACGTTATTATTGTATAACGTTATTCTTACGTCATTATATTAAAACGTTTATGAAGAGTCAATTTATTCTGTCATATTTTTTGTCGATTTCTGCCTGTAATTGCTGAAATCGACGTTGTATTTCATCCTTGTTGAAAATGGCTTGCGTGAAAAACCCTACCCCGACACGATTTCGGGCAGTGTCTGCCGTTACCTCGCAGACCACCCGCTTTTGGGTCACTTCCACGCAAACCGCGCGGAAGGTGACCTCCTGTCCAATGACTGCAGGACCGACGTGCTTGATATCAATAGCAAAGCCAGAGCCTTCCTCGTGTTCTTCCAAGTGAGGCAAAAGGACGTAGCGCCCTGCCTTTTCCATGTGATAGATCATGCTGACTGTCGACATGACAGGATGAATGACTTCACCGTCAAAAACAGGAACCATTTCTGCCGTTACCGTAACGGAGAATTCCGCTGTTGTGCCGGGTTGGAGTCCATTTTTCAAGATAGTCACCTCCTATTGCGGTGCGGTTCTAAACGCGCTCGATGATCGTTGCAATCCCCTGTCCGACACCAATACACATAGCAGCCAACCCGTAACGGGCATCACGACGCTCCATTTCATACAAGAGAGTGGTGAGGATGCGTGCGCCGCTACAGCCGAGTGGATGCCCCAAAGCGATCGCTCCGCCGTTTACGTTTACCAGATCTGGGTTCACACCCAACTCGCGCACGCTCGCCACTGCCTGTGCCGCAAAGGCCTCATTGAATTCAAACAGATCGATCTGATCGATCGTCAGCCCGGCTTGCTTCAAAGCCTTGCGAGTAGCCGGAACCGGTCCGATCCCCATCACAGACGGATCCACACCTGCAACGGCGGAGGCAACGATACGGGCACGCGGTTTCAAGCCTGCAGCCAAAGCAGCTTCCTGCTCCATAATCAGCAAGGCGCTTGCACCATCGTTGAGGCCGCTGGAATTACCTGCTGTTACCGAGCCATCTGTCTGGAAGGCTGGCTTGAGCTTTTGCAGCTGCTCGATGGTTGTCTCCGGACGCGCGTGTTCGTCTCGCTCAAACAGTGTGACCTCTCCCTTGCGACCACGCAGTTCTACGGGAACGATCTCTGCTTCCCAATATCCTTTTTCCAATGCCCTCGCATAATTTTGCTGACTGCGCAGGGCAAACTCATCCTGTGCTTCGCGGCTGATACCGTACTGCTCCGCTACTTTTTCCGCTGTCTCGCCCAGGCTGATTGGCGGATACATCTCTTTCATCTTGTCATTGACCAAACGCCAGCCCAACGTGGTGTCCACCAGCTGCTGGTTGCCTCGCTGAAAAGCCGTACCAGGCTTCATCATGACCAACGGGGAACGAGTCATGCTCTCGGTTCCTCCCGCAACGTAGACCTGGCCCGCTCCCGCTTTGATCGCATAGGCACTCTGATTAACGGCTTCGAGACCAGAGCCGCACAGGCGGTTTACCGTGACACCTGGCACCTCTACAGGTACCCCAGCCAACAACAAGGACATGCGGGCTACGTTGCGGTTATCCTCACCTGCTTGGTTCGCGCAGCCAAAGATCACATCGTCGATAGTTGCAGGATCAATCGCATTGCGTTCCAGCAGCTTGCGAATGACCAGCGCACCCAGATCATCGGGACGTACGTCTTTGAGGGCACCTCCAATACGACCAATCGGTGTCCGCAAAGCATCTATAATTACAGGTGTATTCATCGTTTGCTCCTCCATCCTGACCACATTTTTCCTTCTCTTACTCGAACGCTTCGACCAATGTAGCCAATCCTTGCCCGCCACCAATGCACAAAGAAACAACACCGTAGCGCGCTTTGCGACGACGAAGCTCATACAGGATGGCTCCTGCCAATCTGGCGCCGCTTGCGCCGAGCGGATGACCCAGAGCAATTGCTCCTCCATTCACGTTGGTCTTATCCGGAGACAAGCCCAGCTCACGCATGCACGCGAGAGATTGAGAAGCGAATGCTTCGTTTAGCTCAAACAGGTCAATTTGGTCGACCGTCATATCTACTTCGGCCAACAGTTTGCGGATAGCCGCAACAGGCCCAATGCCCATGATACGTGGGTCCACCCCAGCACTGACGAAGTGAACGATGCGCCCCAGCGGCTTCAAACCGGACTCGTCCAGCTTTTCCTTGTTCATGAGCAGCAAAGCGGCAGCACCATCATTAATTCCGGAAGAATTGCCTGCAGTTACACTGCCATTTTTGCGGAAAGCAGGGCGCAGCTTGGCGAGAGACTCCACACTGGAATCGCGGCGAGGGAACTCATCCGTGTCAAAAATCGTTTCTTCCCCTTTTTTCCCACGCAAGGTCACTGGCACGATTTCTTCACGAAACAGCCCTGCATCGATAGCGGCCACAGCCCGACGCTGACTTTCCGCTGCAAACAGGTCCTGATCCTCGCGACTGATTCCGAATTGCTCTGCCACGTTTTCAGCCGTGTCACCCATCGTCAGCTCTCCGTAGAGCGAAATCGGGGCCGAACGTGGGCCACCGAACGACTCGATCAAGGTCTGACCGCCTCGCTGGTACGGTTGTTCAAACTTCTCCATGATGTACGGCGAACGAGTCAGGTTTTCCACGCCACCAGCCAGCATGACACTACTGTGCCCAGCCTGGATCGATTGCGCAGCCAGATTGATTGCCTCCAGCCCGGAAGCACATACCCGGTTCACGGTCAGCCCTGGTACCGTTTCAGGCAAACCAGCTTTTAGCAATCCGACACGGGCTATATTAATGAAGGGGCCCGCTGAGATCACGTTCCCCATGATGACACCATCGACTGCATCCCCAGTCTGTCCTGCCTGATTGAGAGCACCGTTTAAAACAATGGCTGTCAAATCATCGATAGGCGTGTTTTTCAGACTGCCACCCAGCTTGCCGATCGGTGTACGTACCGCCGCAGCTACGTAGACATCTTCCCGTACTGGCATCAGACTTCACTCCCGTCTTTTGGCTGATAGCTGTAAAAGCCTTGACCGCTCCGTACACCGTAACGCTTTGCCAACACCAGCTTTCGCAATAACGGTGCTGTCCGATAGCGCTCTTCTGCCAGATCACGCTGCAATCCGCGGGAAATGGCATAGATCTCGTCCAAGCCGATCCGGTCTGCCCATTCCAGTGGACCGTACGGATAGTTCGTTCCTTTTTTCATCGCGGTGTCGATATCCTGTGGCGTCGCTGCCTTTTCCATCAGCGTAAACGCCGCTTCATTAATAATCAGAGAGAGAATGCGCGGAAAGACCAAGCCGACTTCATCCTCTACCACTTCTGTTTCTTTACCGAGAGACTGGAAAAAGTCCAGTGTCGCCGCCAAAGCAGCTTCCTCCGTCTGCAGGGCAGGAGCCACTTCAAACAGGGCGCGCTCTGCCAGTGGTACCAACGTGCCAAAACCGCATACGCGCTCTGGATTCTGCGTCCACGAAGCTGCCTCCGTCGCTGTGATCGCGAGGGAAGTCGTTACGATCGGTACAGATGGCGCTAGCAAGCGATCGATATCGCTCAGCTGCTCCTTTTTTGCCTCCAGATCGAGGCTGTTTACTTCCAGTGCCAAAAAAATCGCTTCCGGCTCGGCTGCTGCTTCCGTGAGCGAAACCACCCGATAACCGTTCATTTCTATTATTTGATGCAGTTCCGCATGAAGAGGGCTGTCCCCCGTGAGCAAAACCGTCTTATTTGCTGTAGTCATAGAAGCCATCCCCCGTCTTTCTGCCCAGACTTCCTGCCTGTACCATTCGTTGCTGGATTCGGCTGGGCTTGAATCGTCCTTCGTGGAAGAAATCGGTGTAGACCGATTGGGTCGTGGCGAAGTTGATATCAATCCCGATCATATCTTGTAGCTCAAACGGCCCCATCTTGAACCCGCCTGCTTGCTTCATGATCCGGTCAATCTGCTCCACACTTGCTACGTTATCTCCGAGAATTCGCAATGCCTCATTATAGTAAGGTCGGGCAATTCGATTCACGATAAAGCCTGGTGTATCCGTCACGAGTACAGGCACTTTGCCCAAATCCTCTGCAAAGCGATAGGCGGCCTGTACATTTTCTTCGCTAGACTTCTTCCCGCGGATCACCTCAATCAGAGGCATGACCGGCGCAGGATTGAAAAAGTGAAATCCGAGAATGCGCTCAGGATGTGGCAATCCTCCCGCGATTTCCGTAATGGAAATGGAGGATGTATTGGTTAAAAGCAACGCATCACTTCTGCAGATGCGTGAAAGGTCCCCAAAAATGGTTTTCTTCAGCTCTAGTCGCTCCGGCACTGCTTCAATGACAATATCAGCAACTGCGAGCTTTTCCATGTCGGATACAAAATGAACCTGATCCAGCGTCTCTGTTTTTTTCTGCTCGCTGATTTTCCCTTTTTCCACGTCCTTGGACAAAATCGATTGCAGGTAGCTCATCGCTTTGTCCAATACAGCCTGGTTTGCATCCAGTAACAACACTTGATGTTCACGGCGGGCACAGACGAGAGCGATCCCTGCTCCCATCGTTCCTGCGCCAATCACTCCTACTGTTTTTCTCTCCACTTTTCTCAACCTCCCCTTTGCCTTATCGGCCTGTAAATCGAGGAGCACGCTTTTCCATGAAGGCGGTTACTCCCTCTTTGTGATCCTCCGTGCTGCCTGCCGCCTCCTGTGCAAACGCTTCGTATTTGAGTGTCTCTTCCAAATTCATCTCGAGACCTTTGTACATCGTCCGCTTGATCAAGCCGATTGCTCGGGTAGGCAAGGCTGCAAGCTTACGAGCATACGCCACTGCTTCTTCCTGAAAGCTCTCTGCTGGATACACCTGATTGACAAGCCCGATCCGAAGCGCTTCTGCTGCCGACACCTTTTCCCCCGTCATAGCCAGCTCCAACGCTTTTCCCATTCCAACAATTCGCGGGAGGAAATAGCAACCACCCGAGTCTGGCACCAGTCCGATATTGACGAAGGCGTTGACGAACGAAGCCTTTTCCGATGCAAGACGAATATCACAAGCAAGCGCGACGCTCATACCTGCACCTGCTGCCACGCCGTTGACCGCTGCGATAATCGGCTTCTCCGTTTTTTGAAACTGGAGAATCATCGGATTGTAGCGTTCCCGTAAAAATCCGCCGAAGTCTACTTCGCCCCCAGCAACATCTCCGAGATCCTGCCCCGCATTAAAAGCGCGACCTGCACCCGTCAGGACGATACAACGGACATCTGCATCTTTTTGCGCCTGTTTGAGGGCATCCGTGATTTCCTTATTCATTTTTTCTGTGAACGCATTGAATTTATCTGGTCGATTGAGAGTTACGACTGCAACGCCTTCCGATACCTCGTACAAAATCGTTTCGTACATGGCCGCCTCCTAGTTTCCCGTAAACCGGGGTCTGCGCTTCTCCAAAAAAGCTTGCATGCCTTCTTTTCGATCTTCACTGGCGAGGAGCAGGTAGAAACCGTTCCGTTCGTAATCCATGCCTTCTTGCAGGGGAAGATCGTCCGCCTTATGCGCTGCCTTTTTAATGACCTGTACAGCGAGTGGCGGCTGCTTGGCGATTTGCTTTGCCAGCTTGAGCGCTTCCTGGTAGTAGGCTTCGACGGGTACGACGCGATTGACCAACCCGTACTGTAGCGCTTCCTTCGCAGAGATTGGATCTCCCGTCAAGAGCATCTCCATCGCTTTTCGCAAACCGACTGCGCGAACCAAACGCTGAGTACCACCTGCTCCAGGCATCACACCCAGCTTGATTTCCGGTTGACCGAAGACAGCCGTTTCCGACGCGATGACGATATCGCAGTTCATCATTAGTTCACAACCACCGCCGAGCGCGAAACCACTGACTGCCCCGATAATCGGTTTGGAGATCAGCGAGATGCGATCCCATACGGCAAACTGATCTCGCTTCATGATGTCGATCGCCGATGCTTCTGCCATTTCATTGATATCGGCCCCAGCGGCAAACGCCCTTTCATTTCCTGTGACGAGTATCGTCCGGATGTCCGGGTCTTTGTCCAGACGCTCCAGCTCTGTGACGAGCTCATCGATCAGCTGTAAATTCAAGGCATTGAGAATTTTCGGTCGATTCAGCGTGACAATACCGACCCCATCTTCGCGACCAGTGGTGATGAATTCATAAGACACGGGCTCATCTCCCCCTTTCTCCAACCAGACAGATTAAATGGCAGCTTGCGCTTTGTTACGATTGTCCACGACACGGATCGCTTTGCTCTCACTTCTCACGAGGGAGTTTGGCGGCAAGAAGCGCACAACCACCGATACGCCCAGCGAGCATTTGATCATATGACCGATTTCTTTGACCAACGAGGACAACGCAGAGCTATCGATAGAACCAATTTCATTCATATATTCAGGTGTCAATTCGCAGTGAACCTCAAAACGATCTAACGCTCCATCACGTTCAATGACGACTTGATAATGGGGCGCTAATTGTTTGAAAGTGAGCAGGACTGCTTCAATTTCCGTCGGGAATACATTGACCCCGCGAATAATCAGCATGTCGTCTACGCGACCTTTGATACGGGACATACGCATTGTGGTACGACCGCACTTACAAGGCTCTGGATTGAGGGAGGCAATATCCCCTGTGCGATACCGAACGACCGGGAACGCTTCCTTCGTCAAAGACGTGAACACTAGCTCGCCTTCTTGGCCATACGGGAGAACTTCACCTGTTTTGGGATCGATAATTTCCGCGTAGAAATGGTCTTCTGCGATGTGCAATCCATCTTGTGCTTCATGGCACTCAATCGATACGCCTGGTCCCATGACTTCGCTCAGCCCGTAAATGTCCACGGCTTTGATATCCAGTGCTTCTTCCAATTGATCACGCATTTCCTCGGACCACGGCTCAGCTCCGAAAATACCGTATTTAACGCTTGTTTCTCGTGGATTGATGCCTTGCTTTTTCATTTCTTCGACGATGTTGAGAACATAAGAAGGAGTTGCGGACAGACCACGCGGCTTGAAATCCTCAATCAACGTGATTTGGCGAGGGGTGTTTCCACCCGATACAGGCACAGCCACAGCACCCATGCGCTCAATCCCATTGTGCAGGCCCAATCCACCAGTAAAGAGACCGTACCCATAGGCGTTGTGGAAGATGTCGCCCGGCTCACCGCCCGCACAGCAAAGGGCACGAGCTACGATTTCTGCCCAGTTGTCCAAGTCATTTTTGGTGTAGCCTACAACTGTAGGTTTTCCTTTTGTACCTGAAGAACCATGGATACGCGATACTTCTTTGATATCTACAGCGAAAAGATTGAAAGGATAGTTCTCACGCAAATGCGTTTTCTTCATGAAAGGAAGTTTTTGGATATCCTCAATAGACTGGATATCCTCCGGCTTGACGTTTGCTTCATCAAACGCTTGTTTATGAAAGGGGACTCGCTCATAGACACGCTTTACGGTTTCTTGCAGACGTTTCAGTTGCAATTCTGCCATTTTCTCTCTTGACAGCGTTTCCATTTCCACGTTAAAAATCATACCGCTCCCTCATTTCTACGTTCTCGTTGTTTTACTTTTCTAGCTGTTATTCACCTTTAAACTCCGGTTTGCGCTTTTCTCGAAATGCTTCGAGTGCTTCCAGCCGGTCTTTGGTCGGAATAATCACTTCATAGCACATCGATTCCAGATCAAGGCCTGTTTGCAGATCTACGCTGGAACCGCGATCAATGGCTGATTTTGCCTGATAAACGGCAAGTGGTGCGTTGGCGAGAATCTCCCGCGCAAGTCCGACTGCCTGCTCGTTCAGCTCAGCAAGATCTTTGGCCACGCCGTTCACGAAACCTAGCTCATACGCATCTGCTGCTGAGATCCGACGTGCCGTCAGAATCAGTTCCTTGGCTTTGGAAGGACCGATCAATCGAGACAACCGTTGTGTACCACCTGCTCCTGGTATGATGCCCAAGCTCACTTCTGTCAGACCCATTTTGGCTTCAGCCACCGCATAGCGGAAATCACAGGCCAGAGCAAGCTCGAAGCCTCCACCAAAAGCAAACCCATTGATCAAGGCTATGGTCGGTTGAGGAAGTCTCTCTAGAGCGGTAAAGACATCTCTGATCTTGCGCACGTTTCGGCGTACTTGCTGCTCCGTCAACGTACGGCGTTCTTTTAGGTCTGCACCTGCACAGAACGCTCGTCCTTCTGCTTTTACCAACACCACGCGAATCTCCTTGGCATTCAGGCGAATCTCCTCGATGTTTTCACCCAGGCGATCCAATGTATTGTAGTTTAATGCGTTCAGCTCATCCGGTCGATTGAGTGTGATAAGCCCGATGTGTCCGTCAATCACGAAACGCACAGTTTCCTGATTCATCTTTGTCCTCCTTGTGCATCTGCAAAGAAATTACGCCTGACGGGTCCGTGCATAGGTGCCAGTTGCAACCGCGACAAGCTTGCCATCACAGGTAACGCGAGCTTCCATGATGATCAGCGTCTTGCCTGATTTCAGCACAGTGGACTGTGCCTCGAGCAGCTCACCCTTAGCCGGGTACAAGTACTGGATCTTGCTCTCTACTGTGACACATTGCTGTACACCGTCTACGTGAGGTGCCGCCCCATGCCCCATTGCCACATCGGCGAGCGTGGACGTAACTCCGCCGTGCACGACTCCTTCGATGCTGTTGAACAATTCTGGACGTATCTTCAGAGCGACCTTGCATCCCTGCTCATCTCGGTGGATGACCTCAATCCCCAGGTAGTCGTTGAACCGATTTCGGATATTCTCAGTCATCGCTGCGTCCCCTTTTTCGTACAGATAAGAATTTATAAGATTCTTATCCAGTATAAGTGCAACTAAGGCTCCACCAAAGGCTTGGCGTAGCCAAGTTTTCTAATCATCTCACGTAAAACAGTGAAAGGAGCCTTGGCATTTGCATTCGGCATCCTTTCTCCTGCTTTTTCTCTACAATTAGTTCGCTTCCTGATCCTCAATCGATACGAAGTACTCATTTTTGCGATACGCCAGTGCATCCAGTGTAGCGATCAGCTCATTCTCACTCTCTACGCGAATGCGGTACCAGGCCGTACGATTATTTTTCTTCTCCTCTGTTGCTGTCGCAACGAGGCGATTTCCTTTGAACCCTGCTGCCAGAAAGCCGATGTTCATCGACAAGGCCACAGAGGTTTTGCCATAGGAGTTGCAGGCGGCGGCGAATACGAAGTCTGCCAGTGAAAAGATCACGGCTCCATGCGCCGTTCCATGTGCATTCAACATATGGTCGGCGACCGTCAACTCTGCTGTTGCTGTCCCCTCACCTAATTCTATCAGCTTTATCCCGAGAAATTGTGCGTACTGATCATTTGCCAGCTTTTCACAAATCTCGTCGTAATGTTCTTGGTGGAGCCTACGCTCATCGATAAACGGTTTCGCGCTCATACTTAAACCACTTCTGCAAAGTGCATGGAGACCACTGGACCTGCAAAGCCACGGAGATCTTTTCCTGCCGCACGTCCTTCTGGTGATGACAACGCTTCCAATAATGCTTCTTTAGACTCGAAGTACATTTCGGCAATCAGATGCAGATCACTTTCTCCCATAGGAGTTCCGTATATTCTGCTAACTTCCATTTTGATCAAGCCTGGCATTTTCTCTGCTAACGGGGCATGAACTTCATTGTAATGCTTGTCAAATGCCTCGATATCCTCTGGTTTGCGATAAATAGCCACCAATTTCACCATCATGATCCCTGCTTTCTTATAGAAATTGTCTAATCATGTGACGTATATAAAGTATAACGTTATTTTAACGCACGTTATAGTTTTTATTATATAAACACTTCAGAAATGGCGCAAGTATTTTCCTTTTGCCAAATTACATCGTTCGACAACAACAAAAAGGCTTCTCTCCCACTATATGGAGAAAAGCCTCTGCTCATTCATTTGGACAGACTGTAGTCGAGGAAAGGAAAAAGGAGAAAACGCTTCGGATGGTGCCCCAAAGATCTTCCGCTTATTTCTCCTTTTTCCTCGGCCAGCATTGACTGTCCAACCTGTCTTTCTCGGAAGCTTTCCACGGAATTTCTGTTAGAACAACCTTTGAAGCCCAAACGGTTGGATCAATGAGGTTGTTCCCCCTTGAACCTCAGTAGAAAACAAGTTACTAGAAACCACAAAAGCTCGCAGGAGAAGCAGGTTTCCAGGCGGAGCGACTTCGGAACCCTACATAGCCGGAACAACGAATTCACGGGATCAAGAAGCGGTACCTCTGTCTTCGCTGCGAAGCGGCTACTACTTTACCGCTTCCCTGTGAATCGTTGTGGAGCGGACAGTCTAACCTTCCTCGCAGGGTGTAGACCGGAGCGGAGATCGGAAGCCTGCTTCTCCTACCTCAGTTATGTAGCTCGACAATTCTTTTCCCAAAATAAAAGAAAAAGGGCGGACACGAATGTCCACCCTCATTTCACTAGATCCAAACCCAGAATACGAACACGATGATCGCCAGCAGGATAACAAACAGTCCTGCAAAGATGCTAATCCGGGCAAATTCATGACCCTTTTGGTCCATATGCATCCAGACAAAGAGCTGGAAGAAGGCTTGAACAAAAGCCAGAACCACAATGAATGGTACGGTAAAGCTTGTCGGAATCACTTCGAAAGCAACTGCGATAAACGCCAGTGCTGTCAATACGAGAGAACCGATGAAAGCAACGAGATGTCGTTTTGGACTATCGTGCTTCACTTTAGGCTTACGCACTTCTTCTGTATGTGCTGCCATTGTTTATCCCACCTTTCCACCGATCATACCCATGAGATATACCACGGTAAAGATGAACACCCATACCACGTCGATAAAGTGCCAGTACAAGGAGGCCAAGTAGAACTTCGGAGCCGTTACCACAGTCAGGCCTTTTTTCGTCGCAGATACTTGCAGAAGGATAATCCAGAGGATCCCGAACGCTACGTGACCACCGTGGAATCCGACAAGGGTGTAGAAAGCAGAACCAAACGCACTTGTCGAGACTTTATGTCCTTCGTGCACATAATGCATGAACTCGTAAATCTCCAAGCCCAAGAATCCAAGACCGAGCAATACAGTAATGGCCAGCCATACTTGAATCTGCTTCAGATTTTTCTTGTGCAGAGCCAGCGTAGCCATTACGGCTGTCATGGAACTTGTCAACAGAAGCAGTGTAGCCGCAGCAACCAGTGGCATGTCGAACAGCTCTTGCGAGGTAGGACCGCCATTTGCTTGGTCGCGAAGCGCAATGAATGTTGCAAACAAGGAACCGAAGAGTACAGTCTCCCCACCGAGGAAGAGCCAGAAGCCAAGAAGTTTATTCTTGCCCTCAAGGGTGGCTTTTTCCGGTTCGTCAGGCAAAACTGCATTTGCATGATGTGTAGCCATTAAGCCTTAACCCCCTTGTCCTCGATTTCGTCCTCATGAATATGATAACCAGGATCGTCTTTAACCGAACGGGTAAACATGCAGGCGAATGTCACCAGCATACCGATCACGACTACCACGTAGTTGTGGTACATGAAACCGTAACCCGCGATGAACAGACCAAGAGACATCAAGAATGGCAAGAACGATGGTGATGGCATATGGATATCGCCCAATGGTTCTGCAGGCGTCATTCCTTTGTTGCCAGCCACTTTCTCGATCCAGAAAGCATCCAAACCACGAACCAGCGGAGTTTGTGCAAAGTTGTACTCTGGCGGTGGCGACGGAATCGACCATTCCAGCGTACGTCCATCCCATGGGTCAGCAGGAGCGCGTTTGGAGCTGCTCGCAGCAACGAAAACGTTTACGACGAACAGGATCGTACCTATTGTCATACCGAACGCCCCGATTGTACTGATCATGTTACCCATGTCGAGGTTTTGATCTTTGAGGTAGGTGAAGACACGACGCGGCATCCCCATCAGACCCAAGAAGTGTTGCGGGAAGAATGTCAAATGGAAACCAATGAAGAAGGTCCAGAAGTTCCATTTCCCCAGTGTTTCATTGAGCATTTTTCCGAACATTTTTGGCCACCAGTAGTACAGACCCGAGAAGAGTCCGAACACCAGACCCCCTACGATAACGTAGTGGAAGTGAGCAACTACGAAGTAGCTGTCATGGTATTGATAGTCAGCCGGCGGAATCGCGAGCATAACCCCGGTCATACCACCGATTGTAAATGTTGGAATGAAGCCTACTGCCCAGAGGTTTGCTGTCGTGAAGCGAATTTGTCCGCCCCACATGGTCAACAGCCAGTTGAAGATTTTAATACCCGTAGGTACCGCAATCAACATCGTTGCCAGACCGAACAGTGTATTGGCGATCGCACCCAGACCTGTTGTAAACATGTGGTGAGCCCACACCATGAATCCGAGGAAACCGATCAGCGCTGTTGCGAATACCATGGAGCTGTAACCGAACAGGCGCTTTCTAGCAAAGGTAGAAACGACTTCAGAAATAACACCAAATGCAGGGAGAATCAGGATATATACTTCGGGGTGACCGAAGATCCAGAAGAGATGCTCCCAGATGACAACGTTACCACCCGCATCCGGGTTGAAGAAGTTACCGCCGAACAGACGGTCAAACATCAACAGAACCAGACCAACCGTGATGGCTGGGAATGCGAAGAGGATCAAACCAGATGTAACAAAAGCGGACCAGGTAAACATCGGCATACGCATGAACGTCATACCCGGAGCACGCATGTTGATGATGGTAACCAGGAAGTTAATACCACCAATCAGTGTACCGATACCGGCGATCTGCAGACCCAATACGTAGAAGTCTACACCGTGGCCGCTAAATTGGTTCAAAGCCAAAGTTGTATACGATGTCCAACCAGCATCAGGAGCTCCACCCAAGAACCAGCTCGTATTCAGCAGCACTCCCCCGAAGAAGAAGAGCCAGAAACCGAGTGAGTTCACAAACGGGAACGCTACGTCGCGAGCACCGATCTGAAGTGGAACGACCGCATTCATCAGAGCAAAGATGATCGGCATCGCTGCCAAGAAGATCATCGTAGTTCCGTGCATGGTGATCAGTTCGTTAAACGTCTTGGCACCAACCATAGAAGACTCCGGATACATCAACTGCAAACGAATCAACAGAGCTTCAAAACCGCCAGCCAGGAAGAAAATCCCACCAGCAATCAAATACAGGATCGCGATTTTCTTATGGTCCACTGTCGTGAGCCAATCCCACAGCCCTGAGCGATTTGGTGCGTGAGAAGCATGTGCAGACACAGGTTTACCTCCTTTTAAGCGTCACTGCCTATGACGGGTAATATCTTTACGAATCTTACTTCACGCTGAGTGTGTCCAAGTAATCAACGAGCGCTTTTGTTTGCGCATCATCCAGGTTCAGGTTAGGCATGTTGTTGCCTGGCTTCACCTTTTGCGGATCTTTCAGCCACTCTGCTACGTTTTCAGGTGTATGTGCGAGAATACCCGCTACACGCTCACGATCTGCAAAGTTAGTCAAGTTAGGACCCATTTTGCCACCTTTACCGGCTACAGCATGGCATCCCAAGCAGCTCTTGTTGAAGATTTCTTGCCCTTGTGCTGCGCTTGCGCTGGTAGCTGTTGCTGGCTCTGCGGACTGAATGCCCTTCATGCCATTTGACCATTTGTCAAAAGCAGCTTGATCCATTACTTCTACCTTGAAGTCCATCAAGGCATGGGACGCTCCACAGAGCTCCGCACATTTCCCATAGAAAATGCCTGTTTTATCAGCTTGCAACCAGATTTTGTTCTCCTGACCTGGGTTGGTATCGATCTTACCGCCCAAAGCAGGAATCCAGAATGCGTGCATAACGTCTGCTGATGTCACAGTAAATTGCACTTTTTTCCCTACTGGCAGAACCAAGTCCTGCGAGGTTGCTACACCGAGATCTGGATAGTCAAATTCCCACCAGAACTGATGCGCTGTTACATTCACTTGAAGCGCTTCCTCTTTTGGATACTCCTTGTGAAGCTCGAAACCGGTCGTAACGGTAGGGACCGCCATTACAATCAGAAGCAGGAATGGAATTACTGTCCAAAGAATTTCAAGTGCATGATTGCCTTCCACCTGTTTCGGAATTCCCTGCTGTCCCGGACGCTTACGGTATCGGATAAGGACGTACGTGAAGATCAGCATAACGACAATAAAAACGCCGATCATGATAGCGGAGGACAGCTTCATCAAGTCAAACTGCATCGCTGCAACCGGACCGGAAGGCTTGAGCGTGGAGAGCTCATCTTTGCCACAACCGGTTAATGCCAGCGCCAGAAGACCAAACAGCGAAAGCTGACGCCAAAACTGTTGCCAACCCTTCATACCCATGAACCCCTCTTTCTTCGTGTTGGTAACGTTCTAGCCACGCTTGCAACTAGAAGTTTTTTGTACTCTTTTACTTGCAAGGATGGCTCTCTTTACTTTCCACAAATATGATACCCAACTACGAAAAGTATTAGCAACCATTCCAAAAACAAACAAATAGAGTAAAGGATTGCAGACTTCTACCCGCGCGTGGTAACCATTTAAGTATACATAAATTTTCCTTAATCTAAAGGCTGTTTGTTATCATTTTGTTAACAAATTTATGAACAAATTTGTGAACTTTCGAGTTAATCCAGCCCTGATTTGGTAGAAAAAAGGAGAAAAACATGCAAAAAAGGCCTGTTGCACTAGTCACAGGAGCCTCTAGCGGGTTCGGTAAGCACTCTTCTTATGCTTTAGTCAAGGCTGGCTTTACGGTAATTGCATCCATGCGAGACGTAAAAAAGAGAGGCCCCCTTGACAAAATCGCGAAAATGAATATACCAGCAGAACATATGGAAGTAATTTCTCTAGATGTTACTTCTCAGCAGCAAATAGAAGAGAGTATCCGGTCGATTATAGAACGCCATGGACGGATCGATCTGTTGGTCAACAACGCGGGTTACGCCTGCGGCGGTTTTACCGAAGAACTCTCCGCAGAAGACTGGCGAAAGCAATTCGATGTCAATGTATTCGGTCTCATCGATGTCACCCGAGCAGTACTGCCACATATGAGGGAACAGCGCTGCGGCAGGATTATCAACATCAGCAGTATCAGTGGACGCTTCGGCTTTCCGGGCCTCGCCCCCTACGCTGCCTCCAAGCATGCCGTAGAAGGTTTTAGCGAATCACTTCGCTTGGAGCTGCGGCCATTTGGAATTTACGTCTCACTGATTGAGCCAGGCTCGTACCGTACATCCATATGGCAAAAGGGATTGGAGCATACCTCTCGTTCCTCCTCTTCTCCTTACGCCGTGCAGATGCAGAAACTGCTGGCATCGGTCGAGCAAATCATCGAGCATGCCCCGGAGCCTGATGAAGTGATCGCGACCATCGTGCATGCAGCGACCACTCCCAAGCCTCGCCTTCGCTATCCCATAGGACGAGGCGTTAAGCTAACGATTGCAATGAAGAATCTTCTCCCATGGAAATGGATCGAAGCGATCGTCGTCAAAAAGATGAACTAGTCCGAACTACACAGATCGCTTCTTGGAGACAGGCGTGCCTGATACATAGCTATGCAAGACCATACCCACGATAACCAGCAGCATCCCCACGCTGGACCAAACTCCTGGCAGGGCCACGCTCAGGAATAGCACTTCGAGAATGACGGCAAAGACAACCTCCCCTGCCTGTGTGGCCTCCACCACAGCCAGCTGTTGGGCATTTCCTTTTGCCATGTCAGTCGCTTGAAAGAAGAGAACAGTCGCTACAATTCCGGATGCGAGTGCGACGAGCAGCGACTGGACTGTCTGGCTGCTGCTGGGCGGCCCTTCCGTCACCATCGCCCAGATGCCGAGCAGTAGCCAAAATGGCAGGCTAGCAATGGTCATTCCGAGCACCCGTTGGTAGGCATCAATCCTCCCTTGGGTAAGCGCCATCATTTTCCGGTTCCCCAATGGATAAGCAAAGGCAGCTACTACGATCGGAACGATACCAAACATTAGCTCTTTGACCCCGACCGAGCTTGCCTCGTGCATCTGCATCAATGCAACCCCCGCCAAGATCAGCAAGGACATCAGCAGACCTTTGTACGGAATTTTCTGACCGAACAGGGGAACGAGTAACGAACCGGCGATAATCGTGACCTGCCATGTTCCTGCGATCAACCAGCCAGGACTGTAGATGGCAGCAAAGCAGAGTGGCGCATAGAACAAGACGAAGCCGATGAAGCTCCACACCACCCATTGCCACGGATGGGCACGCATCTCCACCCATAGTGGACGTAACCGCCCTCGGAGCCCAACGATCAATAGCAGGAACGGGATCATAAACAAGTAACGCAAGGAAGCACTGTACAGCCAGCTGCCACCTGATAACTCCATCGCCCTGTTCAATACAAACGTGGTGGCGAAAAAGAGTGATGCCACTACTCCCAGCATAATTGCCCGCATGAATATCCCCCACATCCCTAAACAGCCCATCGCTGTTTTTATCTTCTTCCAGTAGGATATCCCGAGCCTTATGGCCTGTCAAAGTACGCTTAAAAAAACCACACACTCTGGGGGAGTGTGCGGGTTTGGTTCCTCTTATTCAGTTTCCGTTACTCTGCCTGTCCGAATCAGCCAGCCGTGCTGCAAATACTCGGCTACACCGAAGAAAATCGCTACGAAACCTGCACCCATCGGGGTAATCCGGGCCGCGTTTGGCAGGATAAAGGTGCTGGCGTACACGATCAAAAAACCTAAGATAAAATCAGCGGCCGTATTCATCCATAGTGTACCTGGTCGAAGAATCTGTCCTTCCAGCCAATATCCAGCTAGAGCCAGCACAAAACCTACACCGATCGAGTAATAGAGGGACGAATAATACACTTCCGGAAACAGGGCATCAGCCAGCACCACTATAACCGGACTAACGAGCAGCTTCACCAGTAAACCGTCCACGCTCATCGGCCTCCTTTTTTAGGTTCCTTCAGTATTCCCTATCCTGCATTTCCTACCGCACTATTTTTTACGAATCACTGCCATCACGATGACATTTCCTCGTCCCTTATCGCTTATTCATTTCCTTTAGGAACGAATTGCTGACCGTTCCTAATCGGCGTATTTTCACGTCTACCTGATACGTCACCGGCAGCTTGGTAAAGTGAGTGTCCCAATCCTTTTTCAACGATTTCCACGCAGTAGGATCCGCCCGGTGAATGACTTCACCAAAACCGAAAATGTCTACCTTGTATTGCTTCTGTACTTTGTTCACTGCCTGTTCCATGAGGCTTCGAACATTCTTTTCGGATATCTTTTCGAGTTCATTGACCGAGCCTATTTTGGTCAGGTCGATCTGACATGCGACTTCTCCTACGTTTACCTCGACCCGAGACTGTACTTCCACTTTGGGTTTTCCCCTTTCGACCTTGCCCTTTAACTTGGTATGCGATCGAATGATCTCCACCGCTAATCTCCCACCGCCTGGGCAGACCAAATGGCCCACGGTGCTCTTTACGTTGTCCTCAATAAAGTTGTAGCCTTTGCTCTCTTCCTCATTCAGCCAACCAACCAGTTTATCTTTCTTGAACACGGCCAAACCTGTGTATTGCAAAATGGCAGCATTATCGATTTTCTCGACGTTAACTAAGGTCTGCCCTACCTCATAATCCCCTTTGATCTCCAAACCAGTCAGCACAGGATGCTTTCCTTGACTGACGAGGTCCACTATTAGCTGATCCAGCGTAACCGTGGTGCTCGGTGCCCAAGCACGTGCAGACGATTCCAGAGAATGGAACAGACTGTTCGCTGGAATTTTCTCGATTGGGGTTAATATTTTTAAAGATTCCTCGGCTGTATGCTTTCCCTTGGCCACGACGATATAAAAATCCGTGCGCATTTCTTGATCGCGCGTTACAAGATCGAGAACTTCCCCAATCCCTTCTTTGGCCACTTCTTCCCCAATGACAAAGATTCGCAAATGCGAGGCATAGATTTTCCGGGGGGACACCGTCGTCATTTTACGCAAAGCTTCGAACAATGTAGGCGCCGTCACATGATACATCGTGACCGGTGTGCGGCCACTCACCCCTTTATTTGCCGCTACCTCTCCCGGATCGACGATCTGTACGGAAATACGGTACTGGTCATCCGCCTTGTCGACGCCAAATCCAACAGCAATCGCCAGATCGTTCAATTCACGACGATTCCAGCATCCGGTAAGAACCAGTGCCATGAGGACAACTATGAGAATGAGCCGATGCTTCATCAGAAAACTCCTTGCTGACTAAGATCTTTACGAAGCCTATTGGTTTTCTCCCCGCTTCGGTTTCCTCCTAGGACCGTTTTGCGCTCGGACAATGTTTTTCTGGCTAATGAGATGGGGCCGCTTCTTCATCATCCAAAGCGGCAATCGAAACAGTGCATCTTTTTGGTCCGGTATATTCATCGGAGCAAATGGACTCATGTACGGGACACCAAATGTCCGCAAGCTGCATAAATGCAAGACTAAAATGAGCAAACCGACAATGATCCCAAAAATACCAAAGGAAGCAGCCAATACCATCAACGGAAACCGGAGCATGCGTACAGCAATCGACATGTTGAAGGCAGGCATGACAAAACTGGCGATCGCCGTAATCGAGACCACGATTACCATTGCAGCAGACACAATTCCTGCATCTACCGCTGCCGTCCCGATGACCAGCGTACCTACGATGGAGACTGCTTGACCAATCGCCTTTGGCATGCGAACCCCAGCTTCCCGCAAAATCTCAAAGGTAACTTCCATGAGCAACGCTTCAAAGAAGGCGGGAAAAGGTACCCCCTCCCGCTGTGCTGCCAAACTGATCAAAAGCTGCGTCGGAAGCATCTCCTGATGAAAGGTCGTAATGGCTATGTACAAGGAAGGCCCCAATAACGCGATAAAGAAGCTGACAAACCGTAGCCCGCGGATAAGTGTACTAATATCCGCGCGCTGGTAATAATCTTCTGCAGCCTGAAAAAAACTAATAAACAATGCAGGAACGACTAAGACAAAGGGTGTCCCGTCGACCAAAATAATGACGCGACCTTCTAGTAGTTCCGCTACCGCAACATCCGCTCGTTCGGTGTTGTTCATCGTAGGAAACGGTGTGAACGTCTCGTCCTGAATCAATTCTTCAATATATCCGGTTTCCATAATGCCATCGATACAGATTCGGTCCAAACGTATACGAACCTCTTCGATGATCTTGTCATTCACAATCCCATTGATGTAAGCGATAGCCACATCTGTCTTTGTCACGCTTCCGATTCTGCGAATCTCTATCCAAAGTCGCGGATCTTTGATTCGGCGCCGGATCAGGGCTGTATTCGTGCGCAAGTTTTCCGTAAAGCCTTCTCGTGGCCCCCGTATGACAGTCTCACCGGAAGGCTCAGTGACATTTCTCTCTTGCCACCCGATCATCCCGATAGCAAATCCTTGGTCGTATCCTTCAAAAAGAAGAACGGTATATCCAGACAGCAGAAAAGTAAAGAGCGAGTCGAAATCGCAAAGTTCTTGAATATCGCCTACGGTCAATACTGACTCCTTGAGAAATAACAGAACGTCATCCGACCTGTCTATCCCTCTGCCCAGCATTGTTCTGGGAAGGTCCACCATGAGGGTTTCGAGCAGAAAATTTTGAATGGAGACGGTATCAACCATTCCATCGATATACATAATGACTGCTCGCATTTTCCATTCGGTTCCGAACTGAATCTGACGAATGACCAAGTCGTCGCTATCTCCTAAAACGGTCTGAACTTTTGAGATGTTATCATCTAGGGTTGGTTGGATGTATTCCATGCAAGGCATCCTCTCACTTGCTGCCAAATCATTACATCCAGTTTTTCCTTTCCAACCGCGTTATAAACGGGTGAGTAACTGCCGCACAAAAAGACCTGTATCACGAGCTCACTCGTGACACAGGCCTCTCTTCATAGCGATTTATTTTCCTTGTGTTTCTGTCGGTGCTTGGGCACTGTCACCCTCTGCAGCCTCCGCAAATGTCGGATCGTACCATTCTACCTGGTGATTCTTTTCTATGGTCTCCATCCATTTTCCATAGTTTTCGCCGCGATTGTTCTCAGCAAGTGCCGATTTGATTTGATCTCGTACCTTGTCCAATTCTGGAGCAGGCGAGCCCATCTGTGATTTGTTCGCATCGTAATACTGCTGGATTTGCTCATCCGTTACCGGGAATGCTTTATCGAGCAATTTATCACGTGTCAACAGTACTTCCATCTTTTCGCGCAGCTTTTGCTCGTTCATTCCCATGCTGTTCAAATAATCATGAAAAGCTTGGTCTGAGCCAATTTGCTGCTTCATTGCATTAATTTCTTTGTCCAGATCTTCCTTGGTTACCGATATATTTTGCAGTTTTGCTTCCTGCTTAATTAATGATTGGGCAACAAGTTCATTCACCATCTGTTTTCCGTACAAGTTTTTCATTTCATCGTACAGTTGGTACTGCGTAATGGACGTATCACCGGCCTTGACCAGTATAGGATCGAGATCCTTTTGCCCAGCCTGGTAAACTCCCAATACAACAAGTCCAAGCAACAGGATGGATGTTGAAAGAATGGAAACATCAAACTTCTTCACGTAGAGATCCTCTCTTTCTTTACCGTGCAGGAGCGCATGGAAACTTTCCTCTAGACCGCGGTCGCTCATCCGTGAAGAGACCTCGATAAAGGATTTCTTATTTGTCTTCCAGTATAGACGGAATTTACGGTAGAAAAATGGAATAGGTTTACACAGGTTTTCCACATTTCACTTATTTTAAACAAGCGACTCCGTCCCTACATCAAAAGCCGTGTTAAAAAAGAGGTAAGAACGGAGGCGATCACAGGTCCCAAGACAGCCCATATTTGCAAAAAGCGCTCTTGCTTTCTTCCTTTATCCCCTTCTATGATCTCTGCTAGGTTGTCTTTGTACGTCTTCTCGTTGTTCAATAGCTGCATAATGATGTCTTTCTCTTTATCTGTCATCCCTGATTTCAACGAAATTTCTGTTTGCAATTTCGCTAAAGCTTGCACTAGTTCTGCACGTACTTCCTCCATACGTTCCAGACGATGTTCAATGCGTTCCAGCCATTTTGTGGCTACTGTTACTTTACCCTCTAGCTTGTCGATCCGTTCCTCGAATTTATCTAGTCGCTCGTAGATGCGTTGTAAATGATGCTGATCGAAATCTTCTTTTACCGAATCAGCTTGCTCTGGTGTCATGGGTCCACCTCCTCCGTCCTTCGTAATATTTTGTATATGAACGCGCGAAAATCATTGCTTGTACGCTTACCCGCTTTACTTCCCTACCTATGAAAAAAGGCTGTGGTTTACTCTTTTATTCCGCTGTTCACCCAGTCTTTTTGCCTATAAATTCAATGCTTTTTTTAAAAAAGGGACAAATATCGTACGTCATCTGCTCATACCTTGTCTGGCTAAAAATCATACATTGGATTAGCAGGTGAGTAATTTAACCTCTGCAAAATTCGAAAAAGGAAGGGATAAACACGATGGATAAAGCTAGTATGGATTTGCTCGTAGGCAGATCCGTCCGCGTGGACAGGGGCGGACCGGAATCTAGAACTGGCAAACTGCTGTCAGCTCAAAACGATTACTTTGTGATCTACAGCGAAAATGACGGAAGAATCGTTTACTACAAGAAAGACCATGTCAAAAGCTTGACTTTGGATTCACGCGAAGTCTCCGACGTTGTTATTGAAAGTAACGAAGCGGAACAACAACCTGTCCTGCAATACTTCGAAGCAGACAGCTTTATTTCCGTTCTTCAAAGCATGCATCTTTATTCTGTTCAGATCAATCGTGGTGGCCCTGAAAAAATCGAAGGGGTTATCGTGGATGCCAATGAAAGTGAAGTTACTCTGATTGTCGGTAATGAAGTAGTCAAAATTCTCCCCTTCCACATTCGCAACATCAGCTACAGCGGAAAACAGAACAACGATCAAAACAACAACAGCAACAACAGCAACAACAAGAGCAATAAAAACAACAGAAATTCCCGGCGGTAAAGAAAATAATGGGCTCTGCCATTGATTGGTAGAGCCACATTTTCTATCAGCCTTTTTCTAAGGAGAAAGAGCACGAAGAAAGGAGTGCCATCAGATGTTCATATCCCTTTTCACTATGATGGTTAGTGGAATGCTGTTATTTTGGCTCGTACGACCTCCAGCAGTTCCTCATTCAAAGGAGATTCCAGTAAATACTGACGAAAGCACCTCATACCATCCTGCTGTCAAGCCAGAAGATCTGGGGTATCTTCATTTACAAGATTAGGCAAGAATGCGTATCTACAACATCTGAAAATGAAGGTTAAGAACCGTTCTTGTATCATTTTGCGAGAGAGGAGCTTCGGCATCCAATGAAATACCTAGAATCAATGGTTGGAAAAACCGTTGATCTGGACATTTCCGGCTCAATCAGACGCACCGGAGTTTTGATTGATTATGGAATCGATGTGGTAGTTATCTATGATGGGAGTAATTACCTGTACGTTCCATTTGGTCATATCCGAAACGTGAGGCAGTCTGCCACTTCAATAACTGCTTTCATTGAGTCTGAACAAGATCGTGTCCAGACCGAAAACGACCTATCCTACCATAAAATCTTGTTGGAATCACAGAGCATGCTCTGTCAAATCTTCCTTTCCAAGACACTCTCTATTTCCGGTTACGTCACGCACGTTTACCAAGACTACTTTGTCTTTTCCTCGCCAGTGCATCACACTCTGTTCATTCCTAACTTCCATCTCAAATGGTTAATTCCTTACCCTGAGATTTCCACAGCGCACACGCATTCCCATTCTTCCCATAACACTCACCCCTCCCCTGTCAAGTTCGCACGTACTTTTGAAGAACAGTTGAAACGAATGATAGGTTCCATCGTTGCCTTTGACCTAGGAAGCAATCCTGAAATGGTTGGATTACTGCAAAATGTCAGATATCACACTGCTGAGGTCGTGACCGCCAATCAAAAACAGTTTTACTGGAACCTTCAGCATATCAAGACGGCCCATTTTGCTGATAGGTGAACAGATCACTCTATCCCCTTTACCATTTATTACTGGACAATAGTAAAGAAACAAAGACGGAACCATGATGGTACATGGTTCCGTCTTTGTTCAGAGGAAGTCACGACAGCTGTTTGCTATATTTCATGGCTGAGCGATCAAGAAAAACCTGTGTATCGGGATATCTACATAGCCTTCCGACTCGATCCGCTTATGTAAGGCTAGTAACTCTTCCGCGTAGCGCTCCACTGTGAAATCGAGGATCTGCCATTCAATCGCCTTTACATAATAAATTATTGCACCGATGTCGTAGTAACGTGTGAATCCCATTTCTTCCTTTTGATCGAGAATGGTAAAACCAGCCTGCTTCAGCTCATCCACCGCATAGTTGAGGTTCCAGTGCGCATATAGGTCAGAGATGGGAGCGTCGAGCAAACGATTCAGCTCGAGATTGTCCTGTCCCCCTACCTGTTGAGTGATAAACAAGCCATCTGAAGCGATCATTCGATGTAATTCACTCGGTACGTACGATTCATGCCGATTGATCACCAGGTCTAATGAGTGATCAGGGAAAGGGAGGGGGTCTTCTCCATCCGCTTCGACCACGGTCACACCCAAAGGCTCAAGGCGGTTACGCGCTACTGTAACATTTGGCGGATAGCCTTCTGTAGCGAATGTCCTCTCCGGGAATGGCTGAAGCAAGGAAAGTACTTCGCCCCCTCCTGTCCCCATGTCCAGCATGGATGTGCTGCCCTTCATCTGTTTGAGTACGATGCTTGTATAGTTCCAGGACAGCGGGGATTCTTTCATCCTCCCCGTCCTCGTCAAATAGGAAAAGTCCCAGCCAGTAAAGGGAATTTCCGCTTCTTTTTGAAAATACGTCAACCACTCTTGTTTTTCCATGTTCACTTCTCCTCTTTATGTACACTCTACGTTCCCAACGCTCTGAACTGGGAGCTGACCAACAAACGACATCGCCAGGTACGGGACGAGCCCGAACTGCTGCTGGGTAAAGACTACGTCGATCGTGTATTTCAGAATGAGAGGATAGACTACCGTGACGGCTGTAACAACAAACAAGGATAGGATGGTCCTGCTAGGTAGAGTAGGATCAAACCGTTCCGGCATATATCCTATGATTCATAATCACGAGTCAGACCTAAGACGGAGGCAAAATCATGCTTGGGTACGTTTGGGTCCGTGACTTTCCTCTCTATCATAGAAAGCGAACTCATTTCTCAGGAGGAAATACTCATGCCGGATTTTGAAGCGCTCGCGGGGGTCGATCAAGGGCTGTACTTGATTCTGTTGCTTCTCACCTTGCTCCCAGCCTTAGGGGTCAAATCGCTCGTCTTTCGTCCCATAGGTGGAGCCATGGCAAGCAGCGCTCGCTGGACCTTTTGCCTGACCGGCCTGGCTTTACTCGTTTCCCTCGGTCAATGGGGATCGACCTGGCTTTTGTACGAATCCTTTGGCTGGCTGTACATAAAAGACAAATTGCTCGGCTTTCTCCCGCTCATCCTGCTTCCTGCTATCGTGACGGCGATGGTCTCGATTCCGCGTCTGTGGCGATTGTCTACCCGCCATCCTATCGTCGTTCCTTTCGTCGCAGTCCAAGGGATGGCTAGGGCTAGCGCTGATGAAGAGACAGCATGGCGACAGGAAGCCGCTGCGCCAGAAATGATCGTGCCAATTCAAGCCCTGTCCCTAGGTGCATTTCTCGCTGCCACACTGCAATTTATCCTCCCTTCCGTCACTTTACAGAAAGAGATGCTCATGATTGCCTGGGGTGTACTACTCGCAGGCTCTTCTGCCCTCTGGATCTGGCACTCGTGGCGGCAGCAGCGCTACGGTCAATCGGGTATCCTGCATCGCTCTAATCTGATCGTTCGATTCTTGCAAGGTACCTTCGTTTTGTTGTTGCTCACAGCTTGCTCCGTTACATGGTTGAAACTCGAAAGACAATCAAGTCTACTTCCTGATCAGATGAGTATGACGAATCATACAACGATCGATACCGGAAAGATGCAAGCGTCTGCCGTTGATCACGCGCAGCACGCTTCTGCTGCAACTCCGATTCAGACTATCCGCGTGACAGATCTGAGCGGACCACAAACAGGAGTCCCCGATCGCCAGTTTCGCCTCATCGCTCAAAAAGCAAAGATCCATCTTCCCTCTGGTAAAGTCGTAGAGGCCTTGACTTACAACGGGCAATATCCTGGTCCAGAGCTACGGATAAAACAAGGTGAGCTGATCGAGGTCGTACTGGAAAACAAAGACATCCCCGAGGGCGTCACCATCCATTGGCATGGCCTGAATGTCCCAAATGCCGAGGACGGAGTAGCAGGAGCGACCCAGGATGCTGTACTGCCTGGCGAAAAGCATCGGTACCGATTTGTCGCGCAGCAATCGGGAACGTACTGGTACCATTCGCACCAGCAATCTGCTGAACAGGTCAAAAAAGGACTACTGGGAGCGTTCGTCATTGAACCTGCAACGCCGACAGGATCACCTGCTGCCCCCAAGCTCGATCTCTCTCTTGTACACCACAAGCTCGGAGGCGGTGCTGGAATCACGCTAAATGGCATGGACGGCCTTTTGAAAGAAAGGGTCGTACCCGGCACGCAGGTCCGGTTGCGCCTCATCAATGCAGACAGCTTCCCTGCGACACTCCAATTGCAGGGGACTTCTTTTCAAGTCGCAGCCATCGACGGCAACGAGATCCATGAACCGAATCTGATTGCCAACCAAACGTTATTGCTCGCAGCGGGTGGACGATATGATGTCACCTTCTCTATGCCAAAGCAGAGTGTCTTCATTTCCCAATCAAAAGCAAGTAATGAACATGGCCTTCTGCTTAGCCCAGATGGTACGGGAGAAGCCCCTGTACTCCATCCGGATCTGCCGGTATTTGATCCTGCCAGCTACGGCAGCCCTCAGACGTTGCCCTTTGATTTGCTGACCCGGTACGACCGGGATTTTCGCCTTGTCTTCGACGTCCAGCTCGGTTTTTACAACGGACAGCTAGATGGACTTTGGACGATCAACGGCAAGGTTTTCCCGAATACTCCGATGATGATGGTGAAAGAAGGCGAACTCGTCAAGATGACCTTCATCAACCGTAGCTACATGGATCACCCGATGCATTTGCACGGTCATCACATGCTGGTGCTCAGCCGGAATGGTATCCCTACAACAGGCAGCCCGTGGTGGACAGATACCCTCAATGTTGCTCCCGGCGAAACCTACGAGGTAGCATTCCGTGCCGATAACCCCGGGCTATGGATGGATCATTGCCACAACCTCAACCATGCTGCTTCTGGAATGACGATGCACCTTTTGTACGAGGGTGTGACTTCGCCTTTTCAAGTCGGGCATCAGACCCGCAACCAACCAGAATAAACCCCTTCGAATAAAGACAGAAAAGCAGCCAGTTGCATCTAGCACAGGCTGCTTTTCTTCGTTGTGTATGGTTCTCACTTGGTCCTTCGTTTTTTCGCTTCCAGCAAGCGGTTGAATGTTTTATCTGCAGCGGCGGCTTCTTTTGCAGGCTCCTGTTTTCGGGAGGTCGTCGCTTCTTGGACACTTACTGTACGCGATGTTATTCCTTTCACATCGACTGCAGAGGATGCACGTTGACGATCTTGCTGCGAGCTTGTGCGCTTCTCCCCTAGTTGTGACAACACCGAATGTCTTTCAGAAGCAGATGTGGCCTGGGGCTTTCGGCGCCGTAGGCTGGACACCTTCACCCACCAGTGATCCGGAAGCTGCAGTCGACGTGCTGCCACATCAAACGGCCAGAGGAGGGCCGCCAGCATAAGTAACCATTCGCTGATCGATTGTGTATCCCATTTGTCAGGCAGGCTACCCGCAAATGCTTCTGCTGGCTTTGCAATCAGGGTGCCACCACCCGTCGTCAGCCAGCCTAGCAATTCTTTCTCGCCATTTCGTGGCATTCCGTACTCTGGCGAATAAGCTACCGTCAAACCTGTCGTCTGACTCGCGACTACTTGCCCGCTTGCTTTCTCCACAATTTGAATCATATAAGAACCCGGATCGGCTGTCGCAAATTCACCAGCCAGCATCCCTGGCGCGGTCGGTTTCAGTCGTATGACCTCACGCTGCATCTCCTGATTGAGCACGACAGCTTCCAGCTCCTGTGGCATCGAAGTACCAGCAGGTAGTGATACGGTCACTTGTCCAGTAGATCCAACCAGGCGCGTCTCCGTTTTCCATGCTCCTTCCGTAACCTGTGGCAATGTCCAGGCAACCACTTCGTTCCAGAGCCGGCTGTTTCCTCCCCAGCTCACCCAATCTGGTGCCCATTTTCCTTCGATATCACTCGTCCACGCAACAGCCCTCCCCAGACCATACTGCCATCGGGCGAGGATCGGATCTTCGTCTATGCTGACCAATGGCATTTCCGCCGTCTGTTTCAGCGTTGTCGCGATATAGGCTCGCAGTGGCGGCAAGGCCTGTCGCAAGGATGACCAGCCACCTGCTCCGGTACGGGTCGGCTCTTGCGGCTTTTCCACGATAAAGGTACGGCTCGCCAATGCCGTTTCCTTGCTAAAGATTTTGGGGATGGATTCAGCATCGGCGGCAAAGTAGTATCTGCCTTTGCCTCCATCGGCAATCATCTGCAGCAGCTGGGTATCCGCATCATCCCCGACAGCGACGGTCGACACCGTGATGTTCTCTGCCGTCATCTGCTGAAGTAGGCCGGCGTAATCGTCATCCAGCCCAGATTGCCCATCTGTCAGCAGGATGACGTGCTTGCGCTTGGTGTTCATGGTCTTTACTCGTTCATACGCCATCTGAAGTGCAGGAAAAATATCCGTCCCGCCATCCGCATAAATACTGCCGATCTGCTGTTGAATCGTTTCCAGCTTGGTGACGGACTGTGGAGCTACCACTTCCCAGGGAGTCCCGTCGAAAGCGATGACCCCAATCTGGTCCTGACCGTTCATCATCGTGGTAGCGCGGATGGCCGCTTCCTTGGCCAGCTCCATTTTGTCTACACCACGCGCGTCGCCAGTCATACTGCCTGACTTGTCGATCACCAGCTGTAGCCCCAGCGAAGGAAGCTCTTCTTTCCCTCTGAGATCCATATGAACAGGTAAGGCTTCTTCAATCGGAGTCTGAAACCAGCCACCCATACCGAAGCTGTCCGCTCCACCTGTCATGATGAGCCCCATGCCCAAATCGCGTACAGCGGTCCGCATGCGCTCCATATCTGCATCATTCATTTGCGTAGCAGATACGTCAGCCAGCACGGCCGTCGCGTATTGCTTGTAGCCTTCCAATTGTTTTGGCAGCAGCTTCAAGTCCTTTACGTCTACGCGCATATGGCCCGCTTTCAGCGCATTGACCAGATTGCTCGCCGCTCCCGGGTGGCCCTCTACTACAAGGACCACAGGCGCTCCTGCTACTTGTGTGTATGCCGTTGCCTGATTGTTGGCCTGCACGGTATCGTTACGAGGCTCGATTTCTACCCGGTAGCGGTGAAAGCCCTCATGCATGGCCTTTTGCGAGAAGACGAAGCGATTTTTCCCCTTCTCGATGGAAACTGTCTGACTACCGGCTTCCTGGTTCCCCTCATACAGACGCAAGGTTGCCTCTGTAGCCAACGTGCTCTCCACATCTACGCTGATCGTATACTCTTCTCCTGCGTACAAGCGCTGTGGCATCTGCACGGCAGATAAGAGCACTTCCTCACCCTGCGGCTGCTGCAAGGAAACGGCATCTACCGCGATTCCCCGATTCACCGCAAGCTGGGTCTGCCGGGCGGTATCCCCGCTTGTCGCCACTCCATCCGTCAGCAGGACGACTTTTCCCCGTGCGTGGCTGGGAATCATCGCAGCAGCAAGGCGGATTCCCTCTGCTAGATTCGTCGCGTTGCGGTTCACCTCTACGCCTAACGGCTGTACTTCATTACGCGTCGTCAACGGTTGGTCCACTGCTGCCTTTTCTCCAACAGCTACAACTGCATATTGGTCCTCTGGCTTCTTCTCCTCGATCGCTTCTCGCAAAAATGTGGCTATTCGCAGGTCATCTTTCATCGATGCCGAACGATCCACTACAAACACGATGGTCTTTGCCTGGACGGGCGTCAACCATTGAATTCCTGCTAGCGCCATGACTAGTAGCAGAAAAACGAGTGCACGAAGCGTAGCAATGACCGTTTTTCTGCCGATAGGCATTTGCTGCTCTTTTCGCCACCAGCGATACATGACATACCCGACAGGGAGGAGGAGCAACAGGAACAGTGGCTGCACAAAATTAATACCCACGCTGATACACCCTCCATTCCACAAACATGGCGAGCAAAGCGAGTGCCGCCAGCCATGTCATCAGCTCCCGGCTACCAGCAGCATTTGCTGTCTGCTGATTCCCTTCGCCCTGCTGCGCCTCCCCATTTGTCCCCAGCCGAATCGTCTTTGGAGTTATATCGGACTCAGTTTCCTTCATCTGCACGGCAAAATACCTGCTCTTCTGACCCGAATCCAGTGTCTCATCTACTCGGTACAGTCCTGTACGATCAGGTACCGTCAGCATCCAGCTCGTCCCTGTTGCCTGGATGGACTGCTGCTGCCCATCAGGATTCGTCAGCATCCGCTTGGTCGCGCCGGGAGACAATGGAACGGAAAGCACCTCTCCAGGATAGGCAGGGCCGATCGGAGCTGCTTGTGTAGGCGCGAGCCATGTAATCACATTTTGCATGAAGATGGGAAAGGCTGGACGCAATGGCAAATCGGAATCGTGCAGGTCAAACACGACGATTACCACGCGTCTTCCATTGATAGTCCCCGCTTGGACGAGATCTGTAGATCCTGCTTGGACCAACGTTTTCATCCCCGGCATATCTCCTAAGACTGCTGACTTCGCTACATGCACATCCCGCCAGTCCACATAACGGAGCAAGGAATCGTCTGTGGTTAAGGCTTTCGGTTGCTCATCCAACTCTCGTTTTCCTTCGTACGGGAGCCAGTCCACGGCACGTTCTGGCGCGATCAGCAGCACATTTCCATCGGGCAGGCGATCTGGAACAACGCCATCAAACACCCATACATCCCGCGCTTCTCCTTTTTTCTCAGGCAGTTGCTGCATGTTCTCCACTTCCATGCTGCCAACCGTCTGCAGGGCTTGGTGCAGAAAACGATTGCCTGTGGGCGAAACGAGCGCTGCTTTACCCACCCCTGTCGTAAATGGAACGCTCCACGCCTCGTTGTCACTGGAAAGTCCATCCTGCTGTGACTCGATAACGGCCTGATAGACTGGAGCGGCCGTCAATTGATCCCACGTAATCGTACGGGATGCACCCGGATCCACTGAAAAGGAATCCGTATCGAGAAGCTTCTCATCCTGGTCGTAGATCGTCACATTCCCTTTTGCCACTCGGCTGCCATGATTGTCGATGCGAACGAGTCCGTTGACACCATTTGTCCCGGTCTGTGTCACAAACGCGCCAATCGCTGTATTTTCTCGCGTCATTCCCATTTGCATGAAGCGAAAGTGGTCGGGATACGCAGCGGCATTGAGCTCGACGGTGCGGTCAGCTGCTCCATCACCCATCCAGATGACGCCACTGCCCGTCTCGTTCGCCGCGATCGCACCCGCCAAGGAAAGGGCTGCCCCCGTATCTGCACTTCCGTACGAAGGGGAAAGATGTTTGATAGCTTCCAAGAGCTGTTGCTGATCCGAGCTTTTGGAAAGCAAGACCTTCGGCTCCCTTCCAGCTTCGATCAAGGTGATGGTCTGTCCGTTGCCCAGCTTCTCAACCAATCCAGACGCTGCGGTCATGGCTTTCTCCAGTCTCGTCTGCTCCCCTTCTCGTGTCTGCATACTGCCTGCATTTTCGATGACTAGTACGGTATGATCCGTCGTAACGCCGTCCGTGGAAACAGCCGGTCTAAGCAAGGCTAGCACCAGCAATACGGCTGCCAGTACCTGCAAAAACAAGAGCAGATTGCGCCGCAGCTTTTCCCACGGTCTTACCGCTTCCCAGTTTTGCAGCGTGCGTTGCCACAACAATGTGCTGGGAACGACTCGATCCTCGACCTTTCGCTTGAGTAGATAGAGGACGATGATCGCCGGGATGATGAGTGCGAACCACATGTTGCCAAGTGCCATCCACTGCATGGTGTATCCTCTCCTCTCTAGCGAATGATGCCGGCTTGGCGAAATACTTGAAAGACAATCGATTCAACGGACTGCTCGGCCTCGATCCCCAGAAAGGAGATTCCCCTCCCGTAAGCAAAGGAGGTCAGCTCCTGCTGATATTGCCGTACACTTTTGCGATACTCCTCCAGCAGTTGCCCGGTCAATGAGACTTCTTTGGCCTGCTGCGTCTCCGAGTCGATGAGACGCAGCTCCCCTTGATAAGTGGGATCGAGCTCTTCTCGCGCTAGCACCTGCACCATAATGACGTCTTGTCTGGCTGCTTGCAAAAAGGCGATACCTTTGTCGTAGCCGCTCTCAAACAAAAAGTCAGACAAGACGATGGAAATACCTGCCTTGCCACTGACAGCACCCGGTGATCGCAGCGCCTGATTCAGATCGCCTACCTCACCCGGCGAAAGTCCTGCCAAATACCCCAATAGTCGGGGAGCTTGGCTCTTCCCTTGCAGTCCCCGTACCGACGACACCATCTGCCGATCAAAGGCGTACACCGAAACGTGATCCAAATGACAAAGGGAAAGGTAACCGAACGCTGCTGCCAATTGGACAGCGCGCTCCATTTTCCCCGAATGTCCATGACTCATCGAGCGACTACAGTCGATGTACAGATTCACATGCAACTGCGTCTCGTCTAAATACTTTTTCAGAAAGAGCTTGCCCGAGCGTGCATAGGCGTTCCAGTCCAGCTGCCGCAAATCGTCCCCTGGCACGTACGAGCGATAATCGGCAAACTCCATCGAGCTACCCAGCTGCTTGGCTCGCCGCAGCCCTGCCTGACTCCCGCTCGCGGCCCGCTTGCTAGCCATCTGCAAGCGTTCCAGCCTCGCGAGCCAGCTCGGGTCCAACAAGTGACCACTCATGCCTGCTGCATCCCCATTCCATCCAAAATATCGCGGACGATTTGATCGGGACGGATGCCGTTTGCCTCTCCTTCGAAATTGAGAAAAACCCGATGGCGAAGCGCTGGCAAAGCGACAGCTGCAACATCCTCATACGCCAAATTGTAGCGACCAGACAGCAGAGCGCGCACTTTTGCCAGCGAGATCATGGCCTGAACACCCCGAGGGCCTGCCCCGTTGCGCACATATTGATTGACGGAGGCCACTGAATGTTCCCCCGGATGGGTGGCGAGCAGCAGCTTGACCGCATAGTCCAGCACTGGATCTGCGACCAGGACCTCCCGTGCTGCCTGTTGGATTTCCGCGATCTGATCCGCTGCCGCCACCTTCTCGACACGGGCTGAGTGCCCTGTGGTCGTCTGACGCACGATGGCCTTTAGCTCTTCTTCAGTCGGATACGGAACATCAATTTTAAGCAAGAAGCGGTCCATTTGCGCCTCTGGCAACGGATATGTGCCTTCCTGCTCCAAGGGATTTTGTGTAGCTAGGACGAAGAACGGGTCTGGCAGCGAACGGGTCACGCCACCAGCCGAAACAGTGCGCTCCTGCATGGCTTCTAGCAATGCACTCTGTGTCTTCGGCGTCGCCCGGTTGATCTCGTCAGCCAAGACCACATGGGCAAAAATCGGTCCCGGTTGAAAGCTAAACGCTTGCTGCCCCTTTTCGTCTACACGTAGGATGTTCGTCCCCGTGATATCTGTCGGCATCAGGTCAGGTGTAAACTGGATGCGTTGAAAGGACAGCTCGAATGCTTGAGACAAGGTCCGTACCAACAGCGTTTTCCCCAGACCGGGCACACCTTCCAGGAGCGCATGTCCCCCGGCAAAGACTGCCCAGAGCAGCTGCTCTACGACGTCTTTTTGCCCTACCAGTACTTTTCCGATTTCCTGTCTGACGAGTTCTACCCGATGCAGACATTCTTCCAACGTTTGTTGTGCCATCGCTCGCTCCCCCTTTTCTCGTAACTCTCTTCTTTATGGTTCAATATTGCTGAAATACTGTTTGACGACTTCCTGATAGTCACCGGGAATGTTCCCTTTTTCCATACTTTCGCGGGCAAATTGTTCATATTGCCCGTAGACTTCCTCGTAAGGCAGCGTACCGCCTGTAGACACCTGTGTATTTCCACTCTGTCTCGATTCAGATGGACCTGCCCCGAGCGGCCCACCTACGGTATCTGTAGGACCGTTTTCTCCGCCAATTCTCGCTGACGGGACGGTGACGAGCTCGTGTGACCCTGTCCCCAGACCGGCACCACTCCCTTTTCCGCTGCCAGAACCTGAGCCACTGCCTGAACCGGAGCCTGAGCCATTTCCTGATCCTGATCCTGATCCGGAGCCATTGCCTTGCCCCGATCCACCATTGCCGTTTCCTGGCTGATTAGCCGTACCCGAGCCGGGATTTCCGTTCGCAGTTGTTCCCGTGCCATTCCCGCCAGGTGTCCCAGCAGGATTACCCGACGCCGGTACTGCCTGACCCATTCCTGCTGTGCCTGTGGCTGTGCCCGTTGCCCCTGCACTGGCACTTCCCGCACTTGCCAGCGTCATCTGGGACTGCTGCAAAGAAGCGGCTGCACTGGCTGCTGCCAGCATGGCTTGACCGGACTGCTGGGCACCTGCCAACGCTTGCATGAGACTAGCATCCAACGCCGTCATCGCTTGTGGCACCTGGCCTTGTGCCAGCTGCTGTGCCGCTTGCGCCATTTGGCTGGCGATTTGCTCCAGTTCTTTTGACGAAGCGTTCTGCGCTTCCTTGCGCAGCTGTTCGGCGGCTTTTTCCAGCTCTTTTGCAATAGCGTCCCGCTCGCTTTGGGACATCTTCTCGAGCTGTTTGGCAGCCTCGCGCAGCGCTGCCTCCAGCTCCTTTTGCTGCCCTGATTTCATCGCATCAGCCAATGCTCGTGTGGCTTGTTGACTCCCGAGGTTTTTCTGGAGCTGCTGAAGGGCCGCTTGTTTTTTCTGCTCGATTTCTTTCCACTTATACAGTTGCTTTTCCGCTGCGCGCAAAGCATTGAGACGTTCTGCCGGATCCTTCGCATTGGCCAGCGCCTTTTTCGCCTGCTCCAGCATTTGTTCTAGCTGTTTTTTCTGGGCATCACTCATTGCCGCATTCGTTTTTGCTTCTTCCTTGGCCGTTTCGAGCTCTTTGGCCACTTCAGCAAGAGCCTTCTTTTCCTCTGCCATCTGCGCGAGGCGTAGGTCTTGAGGATTTGGCCAGAGCATGAGCATGACGACCAGTGCGAGCAATCCGCCTGTTGCAACCAATTGCTTTTGTGCGTCCTTCCACACATGGACGCTTTCTACGGCTTGTGGCAGGGTGCGACGCAGGTGCCGCAGCGCATCCTCTCGCTGCATCCCGGCAATCATCGAGTTGTTGCCCCGATTCTCCCAAGCCGTGACCACACGTTGTGCCAAGCCATTTGCATCTGCTACCCGTGCACTGTCCAACGGGGTAGGTTTTTTGCCGAGAACACTCAGAGCCCCAGCGAGAGCAGCCATCAGGATCATCACCATGGCGATCCACGAGTAGTACGGAATCGGCCAAAAACGGGCGACGAGGAGAAGCAGCACGCTTCCCCCCACTCCCCCCAAGCTGTACGCAGACAGTTGCTGCACCCAGGTACGCCACCCCAGCTTTTTGCGGATCGGCTCCAACAGCATTTGCAGCTCGTCGTTTGATTTTGGGGTAAACATGGCTTATTGCTCCTCAGCTGCTCTGCGCAGACGCGGCCGTACGGGCTGAATAAAATAGATCGCCAGCAGCAAGCAGACCACGGTCACCAAAGCAAAGAAGAGGACGTAGTACCAGAAAGGATCGACGTTCAACAGGAAGCTCGTAGGATTGCTCGTGCGACGCAAGTCCTGTACGGGTCCTTCATCAAAAATGTTCAGCATCGCAAACAGAGGATTGATGCTGTGCAAGAGATCTGGCCAGACGGGCATCGGACCAGACGGATAGTTCAAATTTCGCCGCTGATAACGAATCAATTCGCGAATGATCTCCGCCAACACACTGGACCCGATCGAAAAGCCAAAGACGACCGCATAACTGACGACTGTCGCGATCCCCGTCCGTTTGATCAGCGTAGAGAGCAGGACACCAATGCTACCAATCCCAAACATCGTAATCACGTAAAAGCCGAAGACCTGAATCAGCTGTGTAGGAGAAATCCCACCGTACAAAAAGACGATGGCGTACAAAGGCACCGTCGCAAATACGAGAAAGATCATGAAGCTCAGAGACGACAGCCATTTGCCCACAATCAATCGGGTTGCACTGACGTTGGTGGTGAGCAAAATACTGAGCGTCTGTCGTTCCCGCTCTCCTGAAATGACGCCAGCAGTGAGTCCGGGTACAACAAAGCAAATCATCCCGAGCTGTAAAATCGAGAGCATCATGAACAGCTCTCGTGTCTCATTCGGATTGTAGTAGCTCCCGCCGTTCGTCATCAAAAAGATATAGAGAAGCGTGATACCGCCTAGCACCAACAGATAGAGGAAGATAATCCACGGCGAACGCTGCGTCCGCATGCGCATCTTCCATTCGTTGAACAAGACCGGGTTGCGCAATCGTCTCAAGACGTTCATGAGCCCACCCCCTTGGTAATTTCCAAAAAGATTTCTTCCAGATTGCCTTCTGCCTCATTGAATGCTGCCACTGGATAGCCTGCCGTGGTCAGATCGTGGAGCAGGTGCACCTGCTGTTCGTCGTTTCCGGCAAAGCCTACCACTACCCAGTTCCCTTCGCGGGTTACACCAGAGACCACAGGCATTTCCCGCAAGCGCGTCATCGCTTCCTCCACCCGATCCGTCAGGCGGATGCGCAGCACGCGCTTTTCCTGCATTTTCGCGTAGATTTCATCGACTCGGCCAAAAGCGACGAGATCGCCTTCTTCAATAATGCCGATGACATCACACATTTCCGCCAGCTCTGGCAGGATGTGCGAGCTGATGATGATCGTCTTGCCCATGTCACGCAGCTCTTTCAAAATCTCCCGCAGTTCGATCCGCGCTCGCGGGTCCAAACCGGATGCCGGTTCATCCAAGATCAGTACCTCCGGGTTGTGCACCAGGGAACGGGCGAGACCCAGTCGCTGCTTCATTCCACGTGAGAGTGAATCGACATAAGCATCACGCTTGTGGCTCAGATTCACCAGCTCAAGCAGCTGCGGGATAATCTGCTTGCGTTCGGCAAGGGGGATATCGTAGTTGGCCCCGTAAAAATCGAGATATTCTTCCGCCGTCAGATTGTCGTACACACCGAAAAAGTCAGGCATGTATCCGATCAGCTTGCGCACTTCCTTTGGATTCTTCGTAACCTCAAAGCCACCCACGTACGCTTTTCCGCTCGTCGGTTCCAGCAAAGTCGCCAAGATGGACATGGTCGTTGATTTGCCTGCTCCATTTGGTCCAACGAAGCCAAATACCGTCCCTTTGTCAATTTCGAGGGTCAGCCCTTTGAGCGCCTCCATCTTTCCGTATCGTTTTCGCAGGTTTTGTATTTGGATCACGGATTGGTCACCTTCCCTTCCACACTGACGCTAGGAATGCCGATGTGGCGTTGATCTGGAAACTGGTGAGAAAATTTCAGCCGCAATACGCTATCCTCAGAAATGTACGCTGCTGCCTTGTCTCCCGTCATAGTGTTGTTTACAAAGGCTCTGTCATAAGGTTCAAACGCTTTTGTCTTCCAGTTGTAGACCTGTTTGTCAAATGAGGTGTTGTCATCCGACCAGGTGTAGAGATACAGATTGGATATTTGCAGCTTTTGCCCATCCTGGTTCAGGTTGACGTCAAAGCTAATGTCTCCAGCAGGCATCATGAAACCATCGCCCATGTCATCCACCGAAACTGAGCTTCCAGCCATGGTGACGTCAAAGGTCCCTGCCGGGTAATACACGCGACCGTCCTTGGCAGGCTTGATCTCCAAGGGAGAGGTAACCAGCGCGAGGCTGTCCGGGTGGATCGTTTCCCCTTTGATGGATGCGTCTACGATCTGCTCGTTCGTCCAGCCTGCGATCATCACTTGTGCTGGTTGGGATGATCCACCTCGTCTGTACTCGACTATTTGCGCCATGACTTGCTCACGTGTATTTTCATAGGGATTTGCCGCTGCCTGCTTGGGTACGAGCAAGCCAGAAAGACGCTGATTTTGCCCTCTTCTCGACTGCATCTGAGCGTCTGGCTGGAAAGACAGCTTTACTTGCACGGTACCCTCTGGTGCCATTTCAGGGAACTCCTGCACCTGCATCCCTGATACGACCTTTACATTTTTGAGCGCGTACTTGCTTTTGTTCGTCACCGTCCCTGTTAAAGCCCCATCGGCGTATGACAGGTCAGAGACAAACGTCCCCGCATCGGTAACCGTCTGTTCCGTAGCCACCTTGCGCATGGACCAAAATTCTACGTCGCGGAACGAAATATCCGTATGCTCCGGCTGCAAGGATGCCCAAATTCTCGGGATCTCATCGGACCGGCGACTCTCCATGATCGGCTGGGCCAAGCCCTGACCTGCGATCGTCACTTTGTAATCACCGCTTCTCGGCACGAATAAAGCCGTTACCCCTTTCGCTTTGGCTTGACCGTCTCCCGTCATTTCCACATAACCTGTCTGATGGACCAAGACGCCTATTCCGCGTTGCATGGCACCAAATGAGAAGATTCCAACACCCGTCACAACTGCTAAAACGGGAACGATGGCCCACATGTAGCTCTGCTTGCGCTTGTAACGCAGTATGTAAAACAGGATGGGTCCTGCAATCAACGCATAGATCCCAAAAAAGAGAGCAAACCAGCCAACCTCCGGGATCTTCAAGGCCGGAATCCGATCCGCCGCTTCACTGAGCGGCCAAATGCTATCCGTGAGCGATTCGCGGTTGTGATCCAGCGAGAAACCAAATGATTTGATTAAGGTATCTGACCATAGCTTGCCGTTTCCCGTCCAGCTGGCGAGTGGTTCTGCGGCCAGGTCATAGGCGACATACAAGACTTTCCCTTCTCCGACTGCCCGAGATGCGAACAACGGCTCGTTGCCTTCTGTGTACCATACTTTCCCGGACTTCACTTTACCGGTGCTAATCGTAAAAGGTGCATTCAACTCTACCGCTTTGTTTTTGTCGATCGCCAAGCTTGCCAGAGATTGCACTTGGGTCACACCGTTGACGTCGACTGGCGAGAGATCGGCTAGTACACCTACCGTTTTTTTATACTGAGCTCCACCTGCCGTGATCAGTAGCCCGCCAGATTTTGTCCAATCGCGAATCGCCTGGATTTGTTGGTCATTCAACGTATCCAGAGCAAAGTTGTTCAGCACAAGCAGATCGATCATGCGCAGCTGAGCACCTGCCGTCGGTACCTGATCCGGCTTCATCGGAAGGACTTTGACCTCATTCGAGAAGGACGCCTTTGGCAGCACTCCCAGAAAGTTTGCCGTATCCGGATCCTCTGCCAGTACCCCTACCATCAGCGTATCGCTATTGTAGCGTCTACCACCAACAGGTGTTTTGACCAGGACCTCGTCATTCTTCATCAGCGCCACATAGGAGTCTGGACGGACCTCAGATCCAGGCACAGTGATGGTAATCTGCTTGGTCGCCCCTTTGGCGATAGAAATGGGCTGATAATACGCGGCAGAAAACGTATTGTTTCCCCTGTCTCCTGTCATGACCGCGATGTCTCCTTCGACATCAGGCCCACTGTTTGTCACCGATACTTGGACGGGGACCATGCCCGTTTCCTTGTATTCGCCACCCACTCCCGCAGTGACACCTAACTGAATGGCCACCTCCGCTCGGGCTATGGTCGCCCATCCTCCTGGCATTGCCGCCATCAGCAGCAAGCAGGCACAGATGGTCATCAGCCACCGCTTGTACACGTTTGCCGTTTTCATTCGTTCCATACCTCCATAGACGATTCTTCTTGCAGCAGATCCGTCAATTTCATACATATAGAGACGATTATATGGGAGAAAAAGCTACATGAATTTTCAAAACGTCAGAATTGCCTTTACTTGCACCAGCCTATTTACTTTTGTTTCTCATCGTGCTACTGTTATTTCGAAAATATTAGAAATAAGAAATGACTCCGACGAAGGGATGCTAACGATGGGTGATGTCAGCATGGAAACGAATCAAGCGATAAAAGTACATAGGGCCCTGGGAGAGCAAACTCGCTACAGAATTGTCCAGATTTTGACGAAGGAAAGCAATCTGTGTCCAGCAGATCTGGAGAGTCGGTTGGAATCCGTTGCTCTGTCTACGCTATCTCATCACTTAAAACAATTGGCGGATAGTGGCCTGCTCGTCTCCCAGAAAAAAGGAACCTACATCTACTACAGCCTGCATGTGGAAACGGTTAAAAGATTCGCTCCTTATTTGCTAGATTAATTTTTTCACTTATATTTCTATATATCTAGAAATATAAAAACATACTCATTTCACTCATCCTGATCATTCCGTCTTCGTTTTGTTTTTATTTCTATATTTCTAGAAACATAAAAATTAAGTACAAGAAAAGAGGTAGACATCCATGTCAAAAGGATGGAAGATTTATATTCTTGCCCTGATCAGTTTTTTGGTTGGAACATCCGAATATATTATCGCGGGGATTCTGGACAAGATTTCGGCCAGTTTGGCTATTTCTGTAGTCGCCGCAGGTCAGTTGATCACCGTCTTCTCTCTCGTGTACGCACTCGGTACCCCTGTCCTGATTGCGCTCACAGCCCGGTGGGAACGCCGAAAGCTGCTCCTTTTCGCACTTGGGCTCTTTGTTATTGCAAACGTCTTTGCCTATGCCCTTCCCGGTTACGGATTGTTTATTGCCGCTCGTATTCTGATGGCTCTCGGTGCTGGTGTCGTCGTGGTCACGGCTCTGACGGTTGCTGCTAAAATTGCCCCACAAGGCAAGCAGGCCAGTGCCATTGCTACCGTCGTGATGGGCCTTACTGCCTCTCTCATTGTAGGGGTTCCTGTCGGAAGGATGATTGCCGCTGCCTACGATTGGAAAGTAGTCTTTGGGGGGATCGGCGTTCTGGGGTTATTGGCTATGCTGATCATTTCCCTCACGATTCCAAAAACAGAGGGCGACGCACCGATTCCATTTCGCGAACAAGTAGCCCTGCTTAAACGGCCCAAGATTGTCCTGTCCCTGCTCGTCAGCTTTTTTTGGTTGGGTGGTTATTCCCTTGCTTATACCTATATCGCTCCTTACCTGTTGACGGTCTCTGGAATGAATGAAAGTACGTTGAATGCTGCATTGCTAGCGTTTGGTATCGCCAGCCTGATCGGGTCAAAACTGGGCGGTTACAGTACGGATCGCTGGGGCGTTTATCGTACGCTGATGTCAGGCATGATCTTGCATATCGTAACACTGCTCCTGATAAGCTTGGCGGCCCACTCTACTGTCTTCGTTTTTCCTTTGTTAATTCTCTGGTCATTCGCCGCTTGGTCTTCGGGTCCTACTCAGCAGTATCACTTAGTCACAATGGCTCCGGAATCCTCCGGCATCATGCTCAGCCTCAATAGCTCGGTCATGCAGCTCTCCATGGCCGCTGGTGCCGGGATCGGCGGCATCATAATCGACGGGATATCTCTGGATTCAGTTACATGGATAGGAGGCTTCGTAGTAGCGATCGCGCTTACTATCATCTTTCCTGTTTACCGTCCCTCAAGCTCTACTAGCGTAAGGGCGGGCAAAGCACATCAGGTATAACCGAGTAGATGGAGCTCTCTATCACTTGTCTGCCCTCGTAAAAATGAAAAAAGCCTTGGTTTCAGTCATTTGTGCTGAGCCAAGGCTATCGTCCTTTCACCCGTTATTTCTCTCCATACCCCACGTGTGCCGTCCTCGTTGGGTCAAACATATCTGCTATCGCCTTATGAATATTTGGCGGGTACTCTGCGATGCGATGACACAAATACAAGTACCATTCTTTCCCGTAGGTGAGATAGAGGCGAACGGGAATGCCATTTTGCTGCATGCTCTGCGCCAGCTCGGGACGAACGCCGTACAGCAGTTCCAGCTCCACCTCAGGGCGCGAAAAGTAGTCTCGCTTTTGAAGCTCGTCGACGATCAGCTGATCATGAGTAGCAAATGCACAGGTATGTCCCGCATTCACACACATCTCGGCGAGCTGCAGATAACGTTCGTTCAGCTCTGCGGAACGCGCCAAGGCGATGTCTCGCGGCTCCTTGAACGCGCCCTTTACTAGACGGATTTTTCCCGGTAACGCCAAGACACGTTGGACATCCTCCACCGAGCGATGCAGATGGGCCTGTATCGTGATGCCGACATTCTCATGACGCTGTGCCAACCGTTCATACATCGCCATGATGGCTTCTGTCTTTGTGGACTCTTCCATGCTGATCATGACATCGTGTTGGTTCCGAGCAGCAGCGACTGCCATTTCCTCCACATGGGCAAAAGCCTGCTCCTGACTCACCAACAGGCCTACGTGTGACAGATCAAAGGATACCCCTACCGGTCGTTGCAGGACGGAGCAATCGTCGATCACAGCCAAAAACTCGTTTTTCACTTGCTCACATGCTTTTGCATCCAGCGTATTTTCTCCGATGTACTCCACGGAAAGACGATACCCTTTTTCCTCCAGTTCTTTGGCACGCGACTGTACTTCCTGACGAGTTTCTCCTGTTACATAGCGCTTCGCTGCCGCCAGCAGCAATGGGTACAACGAGCTGGATCGCAGGACACTTTCCTTGATCTGTTCGTCTCGCGCTATCGTTCGCAAGACCTCCGCCGTTATTTGCTCATCGATCGTCATTTTTTTCTCTCCCTTCACGCCGTGTGTTCTTCTCCTGTCCACCCTACCATGGTAAGCTGAAGTCGATTAGATCCAGTTTGCGGCGACTTTTACAGATCCAGTTTTTCGAGGAGGTCTCACACGTTTTGGCATGGCTCACGATTGATCGAGAAAAGCCGATTCCTTTGATCCGGCAACTATTTACAGAATTGCGTGCGAATATTTTGCGCGGGGATTGGCAGGCGGGACAAAAACTACCCTCAACTCGCAAATTGGCGGAAGAACTGAAGATTTCCCGCAATGTCGCGGTAGATGCGTATGAGCAGTTGTACGCGGAGGGTTATATTGAAAGCAGGCAAGGTTCGGGGTACTACGTTTCCGCTGGAATTTATCTGGAGCAACATGCACGCCACGGAACAGATGCGATCCTCTCTATCAGCGAGGCTTCCACAGATTCTACGACTTCAACGATCGATTTTCGTTCAGGTGTACCTGCATTGGAGCTTTTTCCCCGTACGACCTGGGGGAAAATCGTACAGCGGGTCTGTCAGGATGCCCCTCTCTCCGCATTTGGATACGGACGCCCCGAAGGTCGCCTCGAGCTGCGTCAGGTAATCTGCCGCTATCTTTATCGAACACGCGGTGTCCAGTGCAGACCGGAGCAAATCGTGATCACTTCTGGAGCCACGCAAGCGCTCACGCTGATTGCCAAGGTGCTTTTGACAAAGGGCAGCAGCGTCGTCATCGAGGATCCGATTACCCAAGACATTCAGACCATCTTCAAGGCAACCGGGGCCGTACTGCAGCCTGTCCCTACCGATGATTTGGGGCTTGTGACGGAGCAATTGCCTGGTACTGAGGCTCATCCTCCGAGTTTTGTCTTCGTCACGCCTTCGCATCAGTTTCCATTAGGGGGAACCTTACCCATCCAGCGTCGTCTGCAGCTGATCCGTTATGCTCGCGAAACAGACTGCTACATCGTCGAGGACGACTACGACAGTGAATTCCGCTACGACAGTGCACCAATCAGTTCTCTGCAAGGGCTGGCGGAGGAGCGAGTCATTTACATCGGTTCGTTTAGCAAAATCCTTTCCCCTGGGTTGAGACTCGGCTATCTCGTCCTGCCAACCGAACTGGTCGAGCGCTACCAGAACGCCAAATGGTTTTCCGATCTGCACACCTCTACCCTCGATCAACTCTCCCTCGCTACTTTCATCGAGGAAGGACATTTGGAAAAATACATCAATCGGGTGAAAAAGCTGTACCGAAAACGTAGGCAGACGCTCGTCCATGCCCTGGAACGAACCTTTTCCGAGACGAGAGGCTTTCGTATTCTGGGGGCATCCGCCGGGTTGCACATCGTAGTGTCGTTTGCAGGAATCCACTTTACTCCCGAGCTGCTGGAGAAACTGAGTGACGCTGGCGTTCGGGTCTATCCTGTCGAGGAACATGCGATTTGTCCTGGCAGACACACCGACAAGCTGATTATCGGGTACGGAAACGTCTCTGAGGAGAAGATCGAGGAGGGCGTCAAGAGGCTCTACTCGGTGCTGTCTTTCTGAAAGCGATGGGGAACGTGTACACATCCCCTCGCTTCTATTACTTCTTTTTCGCTAGTTCAAAATACTGCCCAAATTCTTTGTCGCATCCCTTTAACTGATACCCGATTTGACCATTCTTCTCTTGTTTTTCCTCGATCCCTTCACACTTGGTGACTTGGCGACTTCTATTATTCCCGCCATAAGCATCCATCGAGTCGTCGTAGGTATACTCGATTCCTTTTCCATCGTAGACCAATTCATCAAAAATAGGATCGCCTTCTGTCGTATAGCTCGTGATGCGCACTTGGTCTGCATTTTGTTGGTCGACGTTTTTGATGAACTGCTCCCATCTTTCCCAATTGGAAATCTTGCCGTGCAGGTTGACGACATCCCCATTTTTGATGGCCTGCTCAGAGCGATAGGGCTTCGTCAGCTCTGGAAATGCCGACTGTATTTCATCCGTTCCTGGCTGCTCTTCCGTTCCGCAGGCAGCCAGAAAACAAACGGCTACCACTAGCATGGACATTCTCTTCATCAGCGTGTTTCGCTCCTTTACCTCTTTGCATCGTATATCGTGTATACGAACTGGTTTCTCCATTCGTTTCGAAGCATCGTGATTTGAATCAAATAGAAAAAAGCCAATCCCCCATGAGCCGTTGCGCCCATGAGTGATTGGCTTTCAAAAAAAGGACCTTCTATGAATTCCAGACTACACTAATATCTACGGCGTCGGCAGCATTCCGGCGGACAGTTCCTACAGTGGTCAGGACACCTAAATCTTCTTATTCGATAACGCCCTTGGCCTGATTCTGGTGGAGGATATCCCGGCCTTTGCGATGGAGAATAAGAAGATGGATAATAGGCAGATTGGTTGTAAGACGAAGACTGGGATGACGACCAATTCGAACTCGGATAATACATGCTGTCGCCCTCTTTCCTTTTAAAATTTGGATGACTATATGTGTATATGCAGGGGAGCATTTACCCGCATAGACCAGTAACCATCCAAGAGAGCAAAATAAGGTAGCTACCTATGCCAATTTTCGTTATGACCAAACTATGCATATCCAAAATTACATGTTTTCGTTATATTATTGAAAAAAACAAGCAGGGAGAGGCTTGATATGTCCGCACAAGAACAAGCTCAAAAACCAGTACGTTTTCTCGAAGGGGAACGCGTCTATTTGCGTCCTATTGGATTGGATGATACGGATTGGTATTTCCGTTCTTTATACAGCCGGGAGGGACGTAGACTAACAGGTACGCAAAAGCATTACTCACGTGAGCAAATCCAGCAGTACATCGAGAGCAAGGCACAGGATTCCTCCAGTGTGCTGCTGCTCATCGCGCAACGGGACAACGACCAAGTGATCGGAGATATTCAGATCGGCGGCATCGACACCTTTAACCGGAATGCCTTCATCCGCATTTCAATCGATCAGCAGGGTCATCAAGGAAAAGGATTTGGTAGTGAAGCAATGCGCCTCATGCTGGGCTACGGATTTGGCATTCTTAATCTACATCGGATTGAGCTAAATGTCTTTGCCTACAACGAGCGTGCGATCCATACGTATGAAAAGCTCGGATTTCAGCGGGAAGGTGTGCAGCGCCAAGCCCTCTTCTACAATCACACCTATCACGACTCTATTCTCATGTCGATGCTGGCAGAAGAATATCGAGCGAAGTACCTCGGGTAAAAGAAAAAAGGGTCAGGATTGCTGACTCGATAGACGAAAGAGGCAGCGTGCAGATGACAATCAAATCAGCACTGGAAGAATACTTGAAATGCTACGAGGAACGTGGATATTTTAGCGGTTCCCTGCTCATTGCCCGAAACAAGGAAATCCTCCTACAAAAAGCAATAGGCTACGCTAACCTCGAACACAATGCACCAAACACAACCAAAACGAAATTTCGAATCGGCTCCATCACAAAGAGCTTTACAGCTATGGCCATTCTACTACTCTGCCAAAAAGGTGTCCTGCATCTGGAAGATCCGATCAACCTCCACTTGGATGGTCTGGCCTCTGGGGATAAAGTGACCATTCATCACCTGCTCACCCATACTTCAGGAATCCCGAACTTTACGAGTTTTCCGGATTATTGGTCGACCACCATGAGAATGCCGTCGACGCTGCCCGAGATCATCCGATCCTTTGCTCAACTTCCCTTAGACTTTACACCTGGCACTCGCTATCACTACTCGAATTCCGGTTACATCCTGCTGACAGCCATCATCGAGAAAGCTTCATGCACTTCCTACGCAAACTATCTGCGGGAAAATATCTGGGCTCCTTTAGGAATGGTAGACACGGGATGCGAGGAGCATCGCTCCGTGATCAAAGGACTGGCGACTGGATACACCGCCTGGGAAGAGATCATCCATTCAGAGTACATGGATATGACCATCCCCCGCGGTGCCTACGGAATGTATTCTACGGTAGAGGACTTGTGGAAATGGGATCAAGCGTTATACACAGAAAAGCTCATCGATGCGGAGTGGTTAGCCAAAATGTTTGAGCCTTACCAGTTCGGTTACGGCTACGGATGGGCCGTCGACCAACAGGCTGGAAAAAAGGTTATCAGCCATTTTGGAGACATAAACGGATTTCATAGTGACATGTACCGCATAGTGGATGATCAGCTGGTCGTCATCGCGTTAAGCAACGTAAACCTAACGCCCGTTACGAAATTGACGAGGGATTTGGTCAAAATCACAGCTGGGGAAGAGCTTCATCAACCCCTTTCATTGATCAGCAGCTTCATGAAAGAAACTCCTGAGGCGATCAATCGCAGCGTCGGTACTTATGTAGACAGCAAAGATGAGAGGATGAAGGTGGAAATCACAGAAGAGCCCCACGGTATCTTTGTTACTCATCCCAAAATGTACGGAGTCCCTTACAAATTCCGGTTGCATCTCGTCGCTCAGTCTGAGGAATCAATCGAATGGATCACGGGTATTGTGTACGAAACCTTCAAGGTGCACCTCCAAGCAGATCAAAGCATTCGCAAGCTTACCTTCACAGACGAGTATGGAAAGGTATATAGACTTACGCTTTCTGCCACAGCAAAAAGGAGCTGATCGATTTCAGCTCCTTTTTTCAGATCATTCCACGCCTATCTTCCTTTGCTTCGAGGCGCTCTATCCGTTTTTGATAGGCAAGTGCTTCTGCCTTTGAGCGATTGCGCAGCAAGCTCCCCCGCTTCTTCCACTGCTCATAAGCATGACGAGTGTAGTGCAACGCCTTTTCCCAGTCCTTGAGTTGGTGCTCACATAGCTTTGCCGCCTCGATATAGACTTCTTCCGGCACGTAACCAGGTGACTTCATGCACGATTCCCATACCTGCAGAGCACGCTGCCAGTCTTTCTTCTTTTTGTACAGATGTCCGACCGCTAGCTTGGCCCGGGCGCTCCACGGTTGGTCACTGCGGGCAACCGTCTGATACGCCTGCATCGCCGTTTCTCCATCCCCGAGCGCTTCGTACCACCGTGCGATTTCATAGCGTTCTGCCTGCGACACCTCTTCGCGCTCATACGCAAGCAACAGGCGGGACACATGAATGTAAAGGGTGATCAGTGACAGCACGTCGATTTCATTGTGCCGCAGCACACCCTCGATCACGTCCGGGTCCTTGGAATGGAGGAAATCGAAATAGCGGACAGGAGCCAAATACCCTGGCAAATCATCTTGCCGATAGACATCCAGCTTTTCCTGCTCGATAATTGCCAGACGGCACGACTCCAGCTCGTCTTTCCACAATCTTCTCGCGCCGTGAAGCAAATCCAGATGACCAAACGTCGGCAACGCCTGCACCTGATCCCGGATCAACGTATGCCGGGTCCGCACCTGTGGCCAGTCAAACGACTTGCCGTTAAAAGTAACCAGGTGGGACGACTGCTTCGCTTGCTCCAAAAAGGAATGGTACAGCGTCACTTCCGCGTGAGGAGCCGGCAAAAAATGCTGGCGAACCACTACTTCCTCTCCCTCGACACGACTGTAACCCAAAAGAAAGACGGTGTTGCCTGCTCCCCCAGACAAGCCGGTCGTCTCCGTGTCAAAAAACAGCAGGTCTTCCGCCCGCCTCCCTGCAGCTGACAACGGATGCTGCCTGCCGGACGCCTCCCAAGCAGCGATCGTGTCGTGCAGCTGGGCAAAGGCGTACGCTCCATGCTGCTGACGGAGCGGGTAGCGGACTTCGCGGATCATCACGTGCTCATCTTCCCAAATGAATGGAGTGGCCTGCATGCTCTGCCACCTGTCTGCAAAAGGAATGTCAGGCTGCACGACTTCATCGGTGGCTCCATTTGCGCTGGTCGCTACATGTGCCGTTACAGTCGTCGCTTCCGATAACTCCGCTGATTCCTGTGCCAGTTCTTGGCTCTTGTCCGTTTCCTTGACGAGATGTCCCTTCATCCGTTGCAGCTTGGATTTAAGAGACATACGCACTTCCTCCTTGGGCGACCCGAAGCAGCGTCATAGCTAGCTCCTTGGTACCGTCATCCGTTGCTCCCACACAAGATGGACAGCCTGATTCGCATGGACATGAAGTAATCATCCGCTCGGCCTGAGTGAGAATTGTCTCCATGTCTTTGTACACCTGCTCGGAAAGGCCGATACCACCTGGATAGCGGTCGTACAAAAAAATCGTAGGTTCTTGGGAATGAACGGCCTTGCGCTGCGGAATGACGTGCAAATCCATCGGGTCGCACATGACGAACAGCGGCGCCACGTGCTGGAGCACATGAGCCAGACCAACCAGCCCACGCTCCACATCCTCCGTGCCGATTTCCTCTAGCAGCGTATCCGAAAAGCCAATCCACGCGGCATTTGTATGCAGCTCTTCCTCTGGCAAATGAATCGGGCCCGATCCGATATTTTCATGCGTCTCAAATTTGATTTTCTTAAAAATGGTCGCCATCGCATGGACCGACACTTCCCCGTAGGCAAAAGCGCTCTGTCCTTCGCGGCGGTACTGGTCCTGCTCCAATACTTTCAGCTGAACGGCCAGATTGGCATCGGTGTAGTAGTCGACAGCGACTTCCCGGACGTACGCCTTCTTTTCCTCGTAATCGAGCTTTTCGACTTGATACTGCGTCCCTTGATGCAAGTAGATGGCTTCGTCGTGCAACAGCGTCATCGAACTGAATCGGTCCATTTCCCCGATGACTCGCTCATTTCCCCGTTCGCTAATGTCGATGATCACTACGTTTTCCTGTGAGGCTGACCGCAGACTGATGTTGTGTGCCGGGAACGAGTCGTTCATCCAAAACCATTTGCCTTTGGAATGATGCAGCACTTGCTCCTCCGTCAAAAACTCCAGAATCTCCACGATCTCCGCACGCCCAAACAGATCCCCCTCGCGAAACGGCAGTTCGTAGGCCGCACACTTCAGATGATCGACGAGAATGATCAGATTGTCCGGATTGATGCGTGCTGTCTCCGGACTACGGTCAAAAAAGTACTCCGGGTGCGAAATGACGTACTGATCGAGTGGTGTGGAGCTGCCGACCATGACGACGACTGACTCTCCTTGACGTCTACCTGCCCGTCCCGCCTGCTGCCATGTACTGGCAACCGAGCCTGGATACCCAGTAATGACACACGCTTGCAGTTGTCCGATATCTACTCCCAGCTCCAGCGCATTCGTGCTGACGACACCCATGATGTCACCGTTGCGCAAGCCCCGCTCGATTTCCCTCCGCTGGCTGGGCAAATAACCTCCACGATAGCCTTGGATCGTCTTGGGTCCGAGCTTGCGCTTGATCAGCTCCTGTAGGTACGTGAGCAAAATTTCGACGCGGACACGGCTGCGAGCAAACAGAATGGTCTGAATGCCATTGACGAGAAATTGCTCCGTGATGTCGCGCGCCTCCAAGGTAGCACTTCGTCTGATGTTCAACTGCAGGTTGACCACCGGAGGATTGTAGAACAGAAAATGCTTGATCCCCGCAGGCGCGCCGTTGTTGTCCACAAGCTCCATCTGTTCTTCTGTCAAAAGCTCAGCGAGTTCTTTTGGATTGGCGATCGTAGCTGACGTGCAAATAAATTGCGGATGACTTCCGTAAAAAGCGCAAATCCGTTTTAACCTGCGAATGACATTTGCGACGTGGCTGCCGAACACGCCGCGATATGTATGTAGCTCGTCAATGACGACGTATTTAAGATGCTCGAAAAAGGATACCCACTTGGTGTGGTGAGGCAAAATGGCGGAGTGCAGCATGTCCGGGTTGGTAATGACGATGTTGCCTGCCTTACGCACCATTTGCCGGATGTTGGCGGGTGTGTCCCCATCGTACGTCTCTGATTTGATGGACAACCCCATCTCCGTAATCAGCTCGTGGAGCTCGCTTTTTTGGTCCTGTGCCAGTGCTTTGGTCGGGAACAAATAGAGCGCACGCGCCTGTGAATCTTCCGACAAGGTCTGGATGATCGGCAGGTGGTAGCACATGCTTTTTCCCGAAGCCGTCGGAGTCACGGCTACGATGTTTTTCCCTTCGCGCACATGGCGAAAGGATGTTTCTTGATGCGTATATAAAGAAGTAATTCCTCTCTTTTCGAGGGCTTCCCGGATTCGTACATCCAGCTGGCTCGGGAACGAAACTGTTTTGGCTTCTCGCGCAGGTATCGTTCTCCAGTGCGCAATATTGGACAAGAATCGCTCGTCCTGTCTAAAGCTTTCGAGGATCTCGGTCATGCTTTTTTTCATTTTCATCGACGTCACCTTCTTTGATTCAATTTTACGAATGGATGTTCGCGATGTAAATGAATTGTTTTTTTCCAGTATGCACTTTCGTAATCATTCATTCTAGATAAACCACGTTTCGGGAAGACCCGGAATGATTTCGGCAGCGGCGAGAGCTATGGCTCTGCTCAATGAAGAAAGTCAGTCACTGATTGTTCTTCACAAACAAAAGCATTCTGATCGCACAAAGGCGTGGTCAGAATGCTTTTTTGTACAGTCATTTGTTATAATGAAAAAGGGTGATATATGCTATGAACGATTTGCTTAAATATGCTTTTCGGATTCGCACTGCCATGAATAAAATGCAACGAGATATTTCTATAGAAATGCAAAAACAATACGGTGTAGATCTGACTAGGCCCCAATGTTACCTGCTCTCACTCATCTCCAATGAAGAGCCGTGCAAAATTACGAGTCTGGCTCAAAAACTGGGAGTGCGACCGAGCACGATTTCCACCATGATTAATCGACTGGTCGAAGATGGCTACGTGTCCCGAGAGTACGGCCATAACGATCGCCGGAATGTGTTGGTATCGATTACTGAGCGCGGGAAAGAAGTACTCAAGAGAGATGTAGAAAATTACGGCAAGGTATTGCAGCAATTCATCGGTTCCTTGGAGACGAGCGAATTGGAATCGTTTACGCGAACATTCGAAAAAATTTCCTGCATTCATGAAATGAAAGCATAAAAGTGAAAGTCCCTTGCAGGACAGATAGCTGCTGCAGGGGACGCACGTTCAACCGGAATGAGTTGCTTACGACACAGGTCTCGTGGAATTTCACGCGACCCATTTTTGCTGACTGTTTTTCTTTGTAGGTAAACCTATGAACGGTACGCTTCCTCCAAGATAGCCAAGTAATCTTCAGCCGTAATGGTGCGGACGTTGCTCGGGGTAGAGCCGTTTTTCATTGACAGCTCCACAATCCGTGGGAAATCCTCTTTCTTGATGCCAGGCAAGTCTTTTAGCTTGGGAATATTCAGACTCTCGGTTAATGCGGCAATTCCTCCGATCAGCTTGTCGATGGCCTGATCGTCTGAATCTGCATCGACGGCAAATCCCATATAACGGGCTAAACGGGCATGCATCGGCTTGTTTTCTGTCGCGTTGAACTTGAGTACATAGGGCAAGAACACCGAGTTGGCTACGCCATGCGGGGTATCGTACAGTCCTCCCAGTGCTTCCGCCAGGCAATGAACAGCTGCCACGTCGGCAGAACCAAAGCATAGCCCTGCCATCAGACTACCCTCCAGCATGGCATGACGCGCCTCTTCGTCTTGTCCATTGGCATACACGGCTGGAAGTGCGGCCGCGATCGTTTGCATCGCTTTTGCTCCGAGTGCTTGGGAGATCGGGTTGGTCACCTTGCAGGTGTAGCCTTCGATTGCGTGCACCAAAGCATCCACCCCTGTAGCCGCTGTAACAGCCGGTGGTACGCTATAGGTCAGTACCGGATCGAGCACAGCCAGCGTAGGGCGCAGGGCTGCGTGCTTCAACGTCATTTTCCGATGGGTGGTCTCTTCTGTGATAACCGCTGATCGAGTCACTTCGGAGCCTGTACCCGCCGTAGTCGGTACGCATACAATCGGAGCGATGTTCGAATACGAGAGGCGACCGTCTGCATAATCAGCAGGTGTCCCACCATTCGGTCCGCACAGCGCGATCGTTTTGCCTGTATCCATCGCACTCCCTCCCCCGATGGCTACCACGACATCTGCGGCAACCTCGCGAAACAGTGCAGCTCCCTCCAGACATTCCGTATCCCGGGGATTTTGGCTGAGTCCATCAAACAACGTCACGCGAAAGCCCGCTTCTTCTAACGCAGATTGAATGGGAGTCACCAATCCCGCACGAATAACGCCAGGGTCACTGACCAGCAGGATCGAAGTCCCCATTTCTAGTGAGTTCAACAGTTCCGGCAGCTCTTTCGTTTTTTCCTTCCCCATCTCGATGCGAGTCGAGCAAAAATAGCTGTATGCTTTCATAGAATCTCCTCCCCACTTTCCTTCCATCATACAAGTGATAGAGTAGCCATTCCAGAACCTTCGTCTAAATAGTGAAAATTTTCGCACCTCACTTTGAAACATTCCTTTTTTTTCCACGTCGGATAGGCAAAGGGGGTTTATAGAGATGAGAAAAATAATGAAAGTTAGCACGATCACGATTTTGGTCGCTTCCATGGCCGGGTGCAGCTTTGGCGGGCAGAGCTCCCCACAGTCAGCAGCAACAGCGCAAGCCGGTGGAGGACAAAATCAGTTGGCTGCACGGACAGAAAGCTCCATGAGTCAGGCTGCCCCACGTAGTAGCATGGCAGACACCGCCCACATGAAAAGGCAGTCTGTACCTCCTCCGTCAAGAACTGACTCCATGTACTTTAAAAACTATGGCACCAATCCCTTTATCTCCACGGATGAAGACAACCTTTCCACATTTGCCGCCGATGTTGATACCGGCTCCTACACCGTCACCCGCAGTTATATCCAGGAAGGTTCACTTCCACCTCCAGATGCCGTCCGCGTAGAAGAATTTATCAACTATTTTCCTGCGAACTACCCAGCTCCCAAGCAGCAAACGTTTGGCATTCAAGTAGATGGAGGCCCTTCTCCTTTTGGCTCGGGCTATCAATTGGTACGCGTCGGAATTAAAGGAAAAGAGATCGCCCTTGAAAACAGAAAAGCGGCACACCTCGTTTTTGTCATCGACGTCTCCGGATCAATGGATCAGGAGAACCGACTAGAGCTGGTCAAAAAGAGCTTGCGCGTCCTGGTCGATCAGCTTTCGCCAACCGATACAGTGGGAATCGTCGTCTACGGATCGCAAGGCCGTGTCGTTCTCGACCCCACCTCCGCTGAAAACAGGCGTGCGATCCTCTCTGCAATTGACGAGCTCCAGCCCGAAGGATCTACCAATGCAGAAGAAGGCTTGCAGCTAGGCTACGAAATGGCAGCCAGATCCTTTGAACGCGGTGCGATTAATCGCGTCATTCTCTGCTCGGATGGGGTCGCAAACGTGGGCGAGACAGGAGCCAATGGAATATTGCGCTCGATCGAGGACTACGCCCGCAAGGAAATCAACCTCAGCACATTCGGATTCGGCATGGACAACTACAATGACGTGTTGATGGAACAGCTGGCAGACAAGGGTGAGGGACAGTATGCCTACATTGATTCCTTTTCCGAAGCTCGCCGCGTCTTTACCGAAGCGTTGACCGGGACGCTGCAAACTATTGCCCGCGATGTGAAAATTCAAGTCGAGTTTGACCCGAAGGCAGTGGATCGCTATCGCCTCCTCGGATATGAAAATCGGGATGTGCGTGACGAGGACTTCCGCAACGACAGGACAGATGCGGGAGAAGTCGGCTCGGGGCACACGGTGACCGCTCTCTATGAAGTGAAAGTAAAGAATGAAGAGGCTGGCAAGCTAGGCGACGTCCGCATTCGCTACCACAACGTCTCTACCAAACAGGTAGAGGAAGTGAGCCACCCTCTGCAGATCCAATCAAAGCTCTCCACCGAGCTGCAATTTTTGGCCTCTGTAGCCGAATTTGCGGAAATCTTGCGGGAGAGCTACTGGGCAAGGGAGGACGGCTCCCTGCGCAATGTATTGAAGCTGGCCGAATCGTCGGCTACAGGCGAGCAGCAGCTGGAATTTGTCCGGATGGTCAAGGATAGCCTCGCCATTCGAGGCAAGTAAGGGGACTTTGACAATAAAAATAGAAGGAACCTCCCGACACGATCGTTGGGAGGTTCTGTTTTCAGTGATCAAAAGGTGGCTCACAGGCTGACGATCCCCGTCATTCCGGAGCGCAGGGCTCCGTCCTTGTTCTCGATGACGATTTTGACGGTAAACGTGTCCGTTCCCGCATCTGCTTTGGGACTGATTCTTTCTACATTCCCGCGCATGCTCTTGTGCAGTGCATCTATTGCCACATCGACTTCTTTTCCTAATGCAAAACGTTCCAAGTCTTTCTCTGCTACCCCCATCACGACATAGACCTTTTCCGTATTGACCACCGTCATGGCAGCGAAACTCGGGCTGATCATTTCACCTGCGTGGATACTTTTGGCGCTCAAGTACCCTTTGATCGGGCTCGTGATGGTCGCATTTTTCAGCTGGTACTCCGCGTTGTCCACAGCTGCCTGCGCCCGCTCCACTCCGGCGGCGTACTGGGCGATTTGTTCTGGGGTAGCTCCTTTTTTCGCCTTGTCATACATCGCCTTCATCTGCTCTACATTGGCTTGCATCGCCTGCAAGGTCGGCTGCGTCGCCCCTTGCTTTGCCATCGCCAGATCTTCCTCACTCCGACGATACTGGGCCTCTGCCTGGGAATAGGCAGATTGGGCATCTTCCCACGCCTGCTTGGAGACCGCCCCTTGGGCAAAAAGAGCTTGCGTGCGATCTCTTTTCGCTGCAGTCAGCTCCACGTTTGTTTTTGCCGACTGATACGACGCTTCGAGCTGTGCCATTTCTTCCGGTCGTTTGCCGTTTTTCAAATCCAGGTACTTCTGATTCGCCTGCTGCCATCCTGCTTGGGCGTAGAGCACTTCCTCCGTTCGTGTCCCTTTTTTTGCTTCCTCCCATTTGGCTTTTGCTAAGGCCAAATCAGCCTTTGCGATTCGCAAGCTCGCCGCGAGCTCTTCCTGCTCCAAGCCAAAAAGTGGAGCACCTGCCTGGATCTCATCCCCGGTATCACGAAACACATTGGCTACTCTCCCTGATGACTTGGCGTAGATGGTCACTTCCTCGATTCCCTCCACCTTACCAGTAAAGGCGCGAAGCTGATCGCTGGCTTGCGTGGCCTGCTGACCTTGATTCGCATCGGCAGTCAACGCTACAGGCTGCACCGTGCCACAGCCAGCCATTACGACCATCAGAGCAATCCCAGCCATTGTGTAACTCCATTTACGCATTCCCATTTTTGTTCCACCCTTTCTTCATCCTTTAATCCAGCATCGCAGGCTGGGATGGTTGTTCTTTTGATGGTTGTAATGCTGCTTTGTTCTCTTTCACGATCAACATGATGAGTAATGCCACAACTAGGATCAATGCCGCCATGAGCAGACTGTCCTGCAATGCCTGAATGGCAGCGTATTTTTTGACCAATTGTCCCATGAGCTGCAGGGCCGAAGTAGCCGCTTCCTGCACAGAAAGCCCTTTTGCTAGATACATTTGCTGCCACTGCTCCAAGGCAGTCATCACGGACGGTTGGGTCGCTGTCACCTGTTCACTGGCATGCACCGCATGTTCGATGCTACGCCGCGAAAACAGACTGATCAGACTGGCAATACCAATGGAAGTCGCGACCTGGCGCGAAATATTCGTTATAACCGATGCTGCCGGAACGCGTGCCGGATCTGAGACGGCCAGCAATGGAATCTGCATCGAAGTCATCAGGCACATACCGAGCCCAATGCCGCGTACAGCGAGAAGCCAGTGAAGTGTGGATACGTCCGTGTCCAAATCTACATGAGAAATCAAGAATCCCGGTACAAGGCAAAAGATCAGTCCCACCACAATCATCGGCTTCAATCCGACCCGCGCAGCCAGCATCCCACTGATTGGTGTCACGATACCCGACGCGATCGCCTGCGGCAGCATCAGCAGCCCTGTGTCCATCGCCGTTTTGCCCAGCATGTTTTCCGAATAGATCGGCAGCAGATAAATGACTCCAAAATTACCGACCATGATCATGCTGTTCACCAAAAGCCCCAGGGTAAAGTCTCGATTGGCGAGCAGTCGGATGTCTACCAAAGGCTGGCCCGTCGATAGCTCACGAGCTACGAACATCGCCCCACTGATCAGTGCCGTGAGAAACAGGGAGACGATAAAAAAGGAATCCCAGCCTTTTTCCTCCCCTTTGGTAACTGCGAGCAAGAGACTGACGAGCGCCGTGGCCGACCAGATGAAGCCAGCGAGGTCAAAGGGATGCTCCTTTTTCACTTCCCCCTCGCGCAAAAACCGCCAGACCAACAGCATCGCCACGATCCCAAAGGGAATATTGACCGTAAAAATGAACCGCCAATCCATATGCTGCACGAAATAACCACTCAGTGTCGGACCTACCGCAGGAGCGACAAATACCGAAATCCCGAATACCCCCATCGCTGGCCCCATCTTTTCTCGAGGCACTACGAGCTGAATCATGGACTGACCGATCGTCATCATCAGCCCTCCCCCTGCCGCCTGGATGATCCTCGCTACGATCATGCTGCCGTTGCTCCATGCCAATCCACAGAGAAGGGAACCTACCGTAAACAAAAGCAGACTGGCGAGATAGCTTTTCTTGATCCCGAACCGGATGCCGACGTACCCCGCGAGAGGAATGACTGCCGCCATCGTCAACGTGTAGCTAGTGACGACCCACTGAATTTCCTCAGTCGAAGCTCCAAAGACATGCATCATCTCGGGAATGGCGACATTGACGATACTCGTATCTAAAACGGCCATGAACGTCCCCAACACGATGGCAAAAACACCGGGCCAAAAATTTTCCTGCGGATTCATTCCTCCACATCCTTATCTCACGTGAATGGTGACCTTGGCATTCAAACCGGGCTGAAAGTCGTAAGGTCCTTCGGTAAAGGCAATCTTGATCGGAATCCGCTGCGTCACTTTGGTAAAGTTGCCACCTGCATTGGTCGGCGGCAACAAAGAAAAGGTCGATTGGGTCGCCTGCCCGATTTTTGTTACGCTACCTGTGAACGTGCGACCGGGATACATATCCAACGAGATCTCCACCTCTTGCCCGATCTGAATGTAGCCCGCCTCTGTCTCTTCCACATTCGCCTGAACGTACAGCTGTCGTTTGTCGACGACCAAAGCGACGGTATTGCCAGCACCGACCACTTCACCTTCCTTGGCTGCCCGCTGCAAGATGACCCCACTTATAGGAGAACGGATGGTGATGTTCTCCAATTGGACATTACTCGCGACATTCACTTGCTCTTGTTCGGCAATGATCTGCCCACTCTCTACCTCGCTGCCTTCATCGATCCGCACAGTCTTGAGCTTTCCAGCGACTTTCGGTGCGATTTTGTAAATGTCTCCTGTCACCATCGCATCCTCTGTCTTCACGTAGAAGTAGCCTTGATAACCGTAATATCCGACGACTGCTGCAATCATCATCACGACTGACAGCAAAATGACCTTCCGATTCGGTTTCTTTTTTTCCATCGCTGCTAACCTGCCTCTCTTTTCCTTGTGTCATCTTTACATACCGACCAGCGGTTTGTAACGGTTCAAAAAATGGGGAGCTCTCTACCCTAGCTCCTTTGTTAGCCTTGCTTATTCAAGTAAATACGTTTTGCAATCGGACGCACCAGGATCGTCGCTGCCAATCCGATCAAATTCCAAACATGCACCAATGTGACTCCGATGTCTCCAGAAACGAGCTTCATCGCATACAGGACGGAGCAGATCAAGGATAATGCGAAAGCGGCGGCCCAGATCACCGTCAACCAGAAATTCGAGACAAAGAACAGGCGATTGGTCGTAAATTCAACGGGCACTACTTTCTTGGCGTATTGAAGCGTAAACGGTTTTTTGGTGACCAAGGATACCACTGACGCCAATGTTAGGATGCCGTACATAAACAGCTGCGTAAAGTCGAACAGATGGAAGGAAGGGAGCAATAGTGCAATCCAGAAGCCACAGAAAAAGTAGAAGACTTTGATCGTAATGATCGTCGTGACTTCCCCAAACCTCTTCTTTTGAAACAAGTAGATCAGTACCGCGAGTACAAAACCGATGGCAAATCCGAGGGTCGGCGGCTCTACCGAAAATGCAACAAAAAACGGAATCAAATCAACAAAAATCCAGAACAAGGTTTGAATCATGTCTTAGCACTCCTCTTCAACAGATCGTTCGTTATGCTGTTTATTTTACAAACCGACCGACGGTTTGTAAAGGGCTATTTTTCCATTTTCCCCTTTCTTTTTTCTACAACTAGTCTCAGCCCCAGTAAACAGATGGCTAGCCATGCCCCTCCAGCCGTATAGCCAGCCAAGACATCACTCGGGTAATGCACCCCCAAATAGATGCGGCTCGTCCCGATGAGAAGAATGAGAGCGACTACGATCACCACAATCGCCACCTTGGCCGCTCGGGAAACGACGAACAAGTAGAGCAGAATACCGATCATTCCATACAGGATAAAGGAAGCCATAGAATGTCCACTCGGAAAGCTGAAGCCCTCTTCCTCCACTAACCGCAAAATACTAGGTCTCTCCCGGTGATAGCTCCATTTGAGCACCAGATTAAACAGCACGCCTCCCCCTAATGCAATCACAAGAAATAACGCCTCCCAGCGCTTTTTTTGCCACCACATCAATCCTGCTGCGACAGTGATGACCATCAAAAGTGCCGACGTAGAGCCGAGAAACGTAATAAAGAGCATAAAGGACGTCAGAGCAGGTGATATCCCAGATTGGACCCACCCGATCACAGCGGAATCAAATAAACTCAGCTCTTGCTCGAGCATCTCACTACCCAATTTGGCAAACGCATATACAAATGCGACGATGAAGAGGACGCAGAACCATACATATTGTCTAGTTTTTCTGGAGAGCGAAGGCAGCTTCGTCTGGTTCATAAGAGGGATCTATTCCTTTCAGCCTGACCGGATGTTTTGACGCCATTTTACGATGAGGTATGTTGCGAGAGCGAGTGCTGCCGCAATCAACAGAAACGTAATTCCATAGTGACGGATGTAGACAACCACTTTGTACCACTCACGCTCCAAGGCTCTGCCCAGCAGCAAAAAAGTCATGCTCCAGATGAGCGCTCCGGAATAAGAAAAGATTGCAAAACGACGAAAATCCATCGTTGCGATCCCGGCCAAATAAGCGGTAATATGACGAACGCCTGGCAAAAAATAACCGACGAGCAACAGGTACGAGCCATAGCGCGCAAACAGCTTTTGGGTGGACTCAATTTTTTTCGGTGAGATGTGCAGGTACGGACCCACCTTGAGAAGAAGAGGCAATCCCCATTTCAGACCGATGAAGTAACTAATCGAGATACCCGCCGAGGCCCCCAGAAATGCACTGAGAATCGTGTATGGCATGTGCAGCACTCCACGGGAAACCGCGTAGCCCGCATACGTCATCAACACTTCATCTGGAATCGGAACACCCAGGACACCCAACGCCAACGCAAAAAAGATCCCCACATATCCGAATTTCATCAGAAATAGATCCAAATGCTGTTCCACAGTTACCTCCTTCACCTTGTCCTCTTACATCCTATTCTTCCCACATTCTCTGACATGCTGGCTTTTTTCTTGCTTTTTTAGAAAACTTGGCTACGCCAAGCCTTTGGCGTGGCCTTAGTTGCACTTATACTGGATAAGAATCTTATAAATTCTTATCTGTATAAGAAAAAACAACCTTCCCTCGGTAAACCACCACAGGAAGGCTGTTTGATTATGATGCTTAAGCTGACGGCTTATCTTCGTCCGCTTCAATGTTCTCTGTCGTTTGCTTTTTGCCGAACAGTCTTTTTCCAAACTTGGCGATTGCTCCAATCAAGACGACAATCAGAATCCAGCCTTTTTTGGCAAATGCCAGAATCAGAGCCATCAACCCGAGCTTCTTGGCGGCGGCCAGACCTAGCCCACCCAAGATCAATCCTGTCAGTCCATACTCGGCTACTTGGTCTGTTTTCTCGTCAAAGTCGCTGTAACGATGGCCTTCCTTGACCGTAAAGTTTTTGAGGATGCTCGCTCTCAGCGTCTGCTTGTCCGCTTGTAAGTGTTCCTGATCCGTCACCAGAATAAAGGACACGTACCCTGTTCTCGTCAACACCTGCAGCTTGTAGTTCAGGAATTTCTCTTTTTGTGCCGATTCCAGCAACATTGAATACTCCAACTCATGGGTTTTAGCGTCATAGGTCGGTTCTACATTCCAGCCGACAACATGAAATTGATCCTCCGGCTTCCGCTGCTTGTTTGCCTCCTCTGTCCCATCCTTGTAACTCTGCAACAGTTCCTCTGCATCAATGTCATTTTGCTCGTCATCACTGATGTGTCCGGTTTCTTCATACTCCATATATAAGAGCCATTGATCTGCTTCTTCTTGCGGCAAGACGCTCCCGATTTCTCTCATCGTAGGAATGTCGCCTACCTGCTGCTCCATCTTGATCGTATCCTCTTTATTGAGATAGACCATTTTTTCCGGCACTGTGAAGGAAAACTTATTTTCCAGCTCCACCTTTGTTCCACTTTTGACCCAATTGAATGTTTGCTCTGCTGCAACCGGCAGTAACATGCCGAAAGAAATCATCAGTACAGTAAAGAATGATAGCCACGATCTTTTACTCATTTGTTACCCCTCAATCCCTATTTTTTCAAGAACCACCTTATCTTACATTTATTAGTTACCTAGTTCAAAATAAATTTAGAAAAATAAGGAAAAATAGTATTATTTAACTGAATATTTCTCTTTCAGAATCAGACACTCGTGACTTATGACCTACGTTCATTCCGACGGAAGATTCCGAACCATCCAGAGCTGATCTCCACGCTTCTGAGCACAATTACGCTGACGTTGTGTATTTCGCTCGCTGCTTCCTTGTGTTTTTTCATTGGGTATAAAAGCAAATCCTCCGCGGAAAATACAGGTGCACCACCATTTTTCCTTTTTTTCGGGAGGATTTTATGAAAAGGTATATCCGCAACGCCATGCTAGCTGTCCTAGTCTCGTCCATTTTCTCGCTAAGCTTGCTTCCCACTCACAGCATGCTTGCGGCTTCGGATCGAAAAAGGGCTGTCATTCCTATTCAGCAGCTCTCCCAATCCCAAGAAAACCTCGCGTACTCGCTGGGGATTCAAGCGTACCTATACGGCTATCCGCTCGTCGTCGTAGCCAAAACGATGGGAGACATGACTCGCAGCCTGGCGCCGCTCAATCAGTTTGCCTACAGCGAATCACTGGCATCACCCGCCTTTCACGACATCGTCACGCCTAACTCTGACACTCTCTACTTGAACGCTTGGCTCGATTTATCTCAATCACCCGTTCTGCTCCAGGTGCCTGAAAATCCACAGAACCGTTACTATACCGTGCAAATGCTGGACGCCTACACAAATACGTTTCACAATGAATCCAACCGTTCTACGAAACAACAGGCGCGGCAAAGCCTCATCGTCGGCCCCAGCTGGAAGGGACCTCTTCCTGCCAATGTCTCGAAAATCTACGCACCAACCAATACGGTCTGGCTCGTGGGCCGAGTCGAAGTGAAGGGCGAGCAGGACCTCACGCAAGCGGTCGATTTTGAAAAGCAGATCCAAATCAAACCGTGGCCACAACAAAAGAAGACAAGCTCTGCTGACACTTCACCTGCCGTGCCAGCGGATGCGTTGACTTCCCTGACTTTCTTTCGTGTGATGACAGACATGATTCGCAAAAATCCTCCTCCAGCCTGTGATTTTGTCCTGCTCAATCAACTTGCTTTGGCGGGCATTGACGTGCAATCTGGCTTTGATTCATCACGAGTCAATCCAGCGAGTCTGGCAGGACTGGAGCGCACGTTGCGAGATGCCCCAAGCATCGTGAAAAACGGTTTCCTTCCGTATACTACCGTTAAAAACGGCTGGGCCTCTTTCTCGCCAATCGGCACGTACGGGGACCAATTTCTAGCCCGTGCATTCGTCGCCTACTCCGGACTGGCCGCAAACGTACCTGAAGAGGAAGCTTACTATCGTGCCTACACAGACAATCACAATCGATGGCTGACAGGGGAAAAGACGTACACGCTTCATTTTGATCGCGACCAGCTCCCCAAGACGTCAGCCTTCTGGTCTATCAATGTGTACAACAATCAACTGTACCTGGCACAGACCGAGTCCAATCGCTCATCAGTCCGCAGCAACAATGGCACCTTGCGACTCAATCCAGACGGCTCCCTCGACATCGCGATTCAAAAGTCACCTCCGTCAAACAAGGACGTCAACTGGCTCCCGGTTCCGGCTGGACCATTTAATCTCGTTCTGCGAGTCTTTGCGCCTGCCCCCGGATCGCTGGGACCTCAGCATACTTGGCCCGCTGTTCGGGAAATCCACTAGACTCCGACGCAAAAAATCCCCTTAGCCTCACGCTTAAAGGGGATTCTTGCTTTATAGATACTGCAGCTTCTCCGGGTTTCTGACGAAGTAGAGATAACGGATGGCATCTTGCTCGATCTCCAGAAATACCACGGTATCCAATTTTCCATCGATTCGGAGGACAAGTGCAGTCTGGCCATTTACTGCAGCGAGTTCGATACCCAACTCCTGATTTGCTGAGAATTTGCGCATCAAGCCGAATAGGAACTGTGCCACTCGCTCTCCAGAAACGATCGGACGAAGAGCAGCAGAAACTTTGCCTCCGCCGTCGGAGATGAGAACAGCATCTTTTGCCAGCAAGGTAAGCAATATATCAATGTTGCCCTGCTCCATCGCAGCCAGAAATCGGCTAATCCATTCGTGGCTGATTTCTTTTTCGTCGGCGACGATCGGTTCATCTGGCGAAAGCCCCATTTTGCCTTTGGCCCGGCTGATGATCTTGCGGCAATTCGCTTCACTTTTTCCGACCAGACCAGCGATATCGTGATAATCAAAAGCAAAAGCTTCACGCAGAACAAACACCGCTCGTTCTCCCGGAGTGAGTCGCTCCAGCAATACGAGCATGGCATAGGAGAGCTGGTCTTTCTGAACAACCGATTCATAGCTGTCTGTGTAAACTTCCGAGATGGGCTCAGGGAGCCACGGTCCCGTGTAGAGCTCCCGCTTTTTGCGTGCGGATTTTAACAAATCGAGGCAGCGGTTGGTGGTCATTTTGCACAGATAGGCTTTGGGTTCTTCGATTTCCTCCCAAGCCAGATCGTGCACCTTCAGGAAAACATCCTGAACAATATCTTCCGCGTCTACAGCCGAGCCTGTCATTTGATAAGCAAGTCGGAAAAGCAGTCCTTTATAGGTTTGGTACAAAGCCTCCACCGCTGACTCACTTCCTCCGGTCGATAATCGCCTAAAATTTCCCTCATTTTATCATACTGGCAATATTCCAGGTAAACTCCCGGAGCTTCCATCCCAGCTTTCCGGTCAAAATGATGTCCAGCCCCCACTTTCGCGTCCAAACGATCCCCTTCTCTGGTCCGAGACCTATACAATAAAAGTCTATATAGCTCTTATGGGCAGGAGCAGGTGTGCCATCCAAATCAGCTCGCACAATCTGACCCAATCGAGCCGCCTGTCCGGTCGCCTCTTTGCATGTCATGTGATCCTGCCTCCCGGTTGTAGCGTCCACGACACGGGCACAATCTCCAATACTGTAAACTCCCGTAGTCCCGATGACACGATAAGACGAATCCACCTCCACCTGTCCTTTGGTCGTGACTGGCAAGCCCATCTTGCGCAGGAGTGGATTGGGGGTAAGTCCGAGCGACCACACGCATAGCCCGACTGGCAAGGTGCGACCCGTAGAAAGAGTCACCGTCCCTGCTTCCTCATGAAGTACTTTTTGTCCATGCAGCACACTCACACCTCCCTCGCTTAGCTTTTGTTCGAGCTTTTGCGCCATCTTGACAGGCCCTTCCATAAACAGGCGATTTGCTGCATTTACCAAGTAGACTTTGATCTCATTCGGATCGATCCCTAGCTTCGTCGCTTCAACTCGCATCGCATAGGCGAATTCGGCAGACATCTCGATGCCGCTGATGCCTGCACCTGCCACAACCAGCGTCAGCAACCGTTGCCGCTCCTGCTGATTCTTTTCCCGCATCGCTTGTCGCATATTTGCCAACCATTGCTCGCGAACAGTCTCGGCGGCCTTTACATCTGTCAGGGCGATACCCCCTTGCTCCGGTTGGGCTTGGCGAATCTCACTCCCCACAGCCAGAACCAAAATGTCGTAACCCAGGACCTGCTCGTTTCCTTCCTTGTCCTTATATTCAACGATCCTTTCGTTCCCGTTTACCGTCGTGACTGTACCTTGCACAAATTCCACACCTTCCGGAAAGATTTTATTCAAAGGTATGGTCACATCCGTTTGGGTCACAGCTGGTTTGAATAACAATACTTTGCGAAGGTGATGGGGCCTATGATCGATGACAATCATGCGAACCGGTCGATCGCTCAAGGTCTTGCGGATCTCATCGACCGCATGAATTCCCGCGTAGCCTGCACCCACGACGACACACGTAATCACTTCCATAATGATCGCTCCTCTTTGCGAGTTTGCCCTTATAACGACGTGGAGCGATTTTTTGTGACAAAAGAAAGTCTGTCCCGAGGCACACAAAAAAGAAAAACCTTAGCCCGATAAAAATCGAGCTAAGGCTACATAACTAGAGGTGGAGATTGGAGTTATTTCAAGGAAGCTTACTTCTTCAGGTCTTCAATGGACTTGATGTCCATATAAGAAGGAACCGCCAGTCCCAGCTTGGTACCTGTCAGGTTTGGACCGAGGTCTTCTACATTCGAACCCAATTTTTTGAAGTAGTCTGCATGCGTCGTCGGCAACCAAGCCGCTACCATGCCGTCCACGTCACCATTGGAGACACCCACCCACATCGGGCCTGCTTCCACTTGGCTCAGTTCCACTTTATATTTCAGCTTTTGCTCCAGGACAGTTTTCACGACGTTTGTGCTAGCAATCTCAGAATCCCAAGCTACATAAGCGAGCGTCAATTTTTTGCCTTCTGCAGGCTGAATACCTTCGACCCACTTGTTGACCGTTTCTTCATTGTTTTTCACCCAGTCCGCAGCTGCATCTTCTGGCTTTTTGCCATCTGCGATCTCTAGCATGACTTTTTCCATGTCAGCTGGCTTCCACTCGAACTTATCGAGGAAAGCATACGCACTCGGCTGATCCTCTTTCAAGCCTTTGCGCACGATGGTATGAATCTGTTCATCTTTACCGTAAGAGCCTTTTGGATCTTCGAGGTACTTCATTTCAAATTTGGAAAACATCCAGTGTGGTGTCCATCCTGTTACGATAATTGGCTTCTTGTCTTTGTAGGCTTGGGTCAGAGCGGCTGTCATGGCTGCACTGGAGCCTTCGACCAGCTCCCAATCACTTAGACCATAATCTTTCATCGCTTTGTCGGTTGCTTTCATCAATCCGGCACCGGGGTCAATCCCGATGATCTTGTGGTCGACCTGCGCACCTACGCTACCTTGTGCAGACTCGGTGCCACCAGGAGGTTGATTGCCCTCCTGTGGTGCATTATTACTTCCGCACCCTGCCATCAGCATGCTAAGACCCAATGCGACTGCTAACCCCTTGATCGTAGTTCCTTTTTTCATGAAAACCCCTCCTACGCGTTTTTTCTCTTTCCTACACCCTGCGTGATGCGGTCCAGCAAAATCGCCATGATCACAATCGCGAGACCTGCCTCAAAGCCTTGCCCGATATTGATCTGGGTAACGGCACGATAGACGTCTGCACCCAATCCTTTTGCCCCAATCATCGAGGCGATGACGACCATGGACAGTGCCAGCATGATACTCTGGTTGATCCCCGCCATCATCGTAGTTTTCGCAATCGGCAGCTGTACTTTGGTCAGCTTTTGCCAGTAGGTCGATCCGAAAGCATCGGAAGCCTCAATCAAATCAGCAGGGACTTGGCGAATCCCCAGATTGGTCAAACGAATCGTCGGCGGCATCGCAAAAATGACAGAGGCGATCACACCGGGCACCTTCCCCAGTCCAAAGAAAAAGATCGCCGGAATCAAGTACACAAAGGCAGGCATGGTCTGCATAAAGTCGAGCAGCGGTGTGACGACTTTTTGTACTGATTCATTCTTGGCACACCAGATCCCAACCGGAATCCCGACGACGATGGAAATCAAGGCTGCGGTCAACACCAGCGCAAGGGTCTCCATAGAATGCTCCCAATAACCCAGATTCTGAATCAGCAATAATCCAATGAAGGTAAAAAGAGCCATCGTCCATCTTCCTGCTCGATAAGCAATCAGCGTGAACAAAATAATGACCAGCCAAAACGGCAATCCGGTCAAGATCGCATTAAACAGATCAACGGTTCCACCGATAGCTGTGGAAATGAGATCAAACACAAAACCTAAATTCTTATCCAGTCCATCTACGATGACCTCTACCCACTCATCGAGGGGCAGCTTTGGAAAAAGTTGACTCATTACGCATTCACCTGCCCTTCCTCTTCAGTCGGCAGCGCACTTTCCTGATTCACTTTTCCTGCCAGACCACCTAACACGGCACCTTTTACGAGTACGCCCAGCAACCGATCATGCTCACCCGTGACCGCTACCGGAATATCTGAAAACGCCACGAGATCAAACAGCTCGTTTAGCAGCGTATTTGGCCCTACCTTTGGCACTTCTGTCCGCAGCACTTCTTCCAGCGTCTTGCCATTTTGTTTGGCGTCATTGACTGCATCGGCGGTCAGTACTCCGAGTAGTGTCTTTTTCCTGTCAACGACATACAAGCTGGACACACCACGATCTCGCATCAATTGCAAGGCGACGCGCGGACCTCGATCCAGCGTAACCGTCTCTGCCCGCTTCATGACGTGCTCAGCCGCCAAGACTTTCGAGCGGTCGACATCTTCCACGAATCGTTCTACATATTCATTGGCCGGATTCGTCATGATTTCTTCAGGGGTGCCGATCTGCACAATCGCCCCATCTTTCATCAAAGCGATCCGATCCCCGATCTTCAGCGCTTCGTCCAGGTCATGCGTAATAAAGATGATGGTTCGCTGCATCGTGCTCTGTAATTCCAAAAGCTCATCCTGCATGTCTTTGCGAATCAGCGGATCGAGTGCGCTAAAGGCCTCATCCATCAACAGCACATCGGGGTCGTTCGCCATCGCGCGGGCCAGACCGACACGCTGCTGCATCCCACCGCTCAACTGATCAGGATAGCTCTGTTCCCATCCGCTGAGTCCGACCAGGGCCAACGCTTCCTTGGCTCGCTGCTCGCGTTCGCTCTTCGGTATATTTTGTATTTCCAAGCCGTACGCAGCGTTATCCAGCACCGTTCTGTGTGGAAAAAGCGCGAACTTCTGAAAGACCATTCCTAATTTTTTTCTTCTCACTTGTTGCAGCTGCTCGGTATTCATACTGACGATATCCGTACCGTCAATGAGAATTTGACCTTCCGTCGGCTCGATCAATCGGTTCAGCAATCGAACCAACGTGGATTTACCGCTACCTGAGAGACCCATGATGACAAAAATCTCGCCTGCGTTCACCTCAAAGCTTGCTTGGTTCACCCCGAGAGTCAGACCAGTTTCCTTTAAAATCTCTGTCTTGGTCTTCCCCTGCTTCACAAAAGGTAAAGCGCGATGAGGCTGGCGTCCAAAGACCTTCGTCAAGTTTTCTACTTTAATTTTGGGCATATGGTCACCTCCAACTTTCTGCCCGATTCCGGACGATCACTACCCCTACTATTGTATCGGGGCTGCATTTTTCCCTCAAATTGGGTAGGGCGTGATAATCGGGCGTTTTCAGCGTTCAGAAAAAACTTTACGTACTTTTCTTACCGTATTCGCAGAATACCTCGTATATACTGTACAACATCTCCATTTACTTTTTCCGGTTAGAAACGTACAATCTTAGTCAGGTAATATGAAAGACTAGAGGAGCTGCTTTTTTCAAAATGGATACCAAACAGGAAAGAATCCTCGAAAAAGCTCAGGAACGCGTGATCGAGACCCTTGCCCGAAACATGGATTTGTACGGCATTACCATGTCCACGGGGCTGTTGTACGGCACGTTGCTGTTTCAGGACAAGTCAATGACGCTCGATGAAATGGGAGAAGCGCTGGGAATGAGCAAGACCAGCATGAGTACCGGCGTTCGCACGTTGATGGACTTAAATATGGTAGAAAAGATATGGAAAAAAGGGACGCGTAAAGATCACTACGAGATCAATCTGGACTGGTATCAGAACTTCATTGATCTCTTTTCCGTGAAATGGAGACACGCCTGTGAGCAAAACGGCATGAGCCTGAAAAAGTCGCTGCAGGAGCTCCGTGCCCTTCAAGAAACCGAAGAGCTCACTGATGAAGACAAAGAACGTGTCGAGCTAAGCATCGAGCGTATCGAGAATGGACTGGAGTATTACCATTGGCTGTCCCGATTGATCGATTCTTTTGAGTCGCACGATATCTTTCAGTTTGTACCGAAAAAGGAAATTAAGTCATAAGCTTTGCCGAAACAAAAAGAGGACCTCATCTCCTATCGCATTTCATAGGAATGATGTCCTCTTTTGTATGTTAATGCCATTTTATCTGTGCTACACTTTCTTTACAGGCTGCCTTCTGGAAAGGAGTGGCCTGCATTCTCACTAGTGAAAGGAGTTGGCGTAGATGAGCACATACAATCTTCGGAATACTCATAAATATTCGGCTTTGAAAATCAAGAAAAAGGGGAAACTGCATAGCTAGTCCCCCTATTTGAGGAGGAAGTACATGAATCACACAACCGCTCTGCTCGTTATCGATGTACAGGTAGGTATTGTTGAGGGCACACCCGACCATCCAAATCCGGTATATGCCAAAGAATCGCTGGTCCAAACGATTCAAACCTTGATCGACCACGCCCGCACAAGATCGATTCCGGTCTTGTACGTGCAGGATTTGGATGTCAAAGACGCAGGAGAAGAAGCCTTTGCGATCCATCCAGCGCTGTCTCCCGCTCCCCACGAGCCCGTCATTTACAAACGAGCGACTGATTCCTTTCACGGCACCGATCTGCACGAGCAGCTGCAAGCGCTTGGCGTCAAGCATCTCGTGATCGTCGGCTGCAAAACGGAATATTGCGTGGATAGCGCCTGCCGCAAAGCCACGACTCTCGGCTATGATGTTACGCTGGTACGGGACGCTCACTCGACGACAGACAATGCCGCATTGCATGCCGAGCAGATCATCGCTCATCACAACACTTGCCTTCACGGCTTGGGCAATCTCGATCCATTTATCTTGGTGCGCCCATCAGAGGAAGATGTGCTTGTTCCCAGCCACGACTCGTATCGATAAGCTGTTTAATAAGGAAATAAAAAACGGGCAGACCGCTATGGTCTTTAGCCCGTTTTTTACTGGTTTGATATCATTTGTCATCCCCTTGCTTATTCGCCTTTTTTGATAATCTCCTGCACTCTTCCCACCTGTCCATCGGTCAGACGGACTTTGATGCCGTGCGGGTGCGTACTGGAATTGGTTAAAATATCTTTGACGATACCACGCGTTCGCTTCCCTGTGCGTTGATTTTGCTTCAATACGATATCGACTTCCAGCCCAGCTACGATATCTTTTCGATTTTTTCCGTTCATCTTTTTCGCTCTCCTTTTTCTACAATCATCGATCTTTTTCGCTCTTTGTCTTACCTATGATATAATCTACAAACAAAACTATCTCATCGGAGGAATCCATGCTTACATTTGAAGAGAAACTGGCTATCATTGAATCTTTCCCGGAATTGACGCGCAACGACGTCTCCCTCAAGCGGGTGAACTTTCATTTTGAAGGCAGTTTGCACGAGAAAAAAACAGTCGTGTACCATCTCCATCCAAACGGTAACGGCTTCGTATATGGCGCGTATTTGAAAGGCTTTCGCAAGGATGACAAAGGCTTCATCAACATCCGTGACTTTTCGGCCGACGAACTGCGCTCCGTCATTGAAGCGTCCATTCAGATGCTTTCTTATAAACGCGAGGTCGCTCCTCAAGTGAATTCCGCGGCACAGGAACTGGAAGAAACATGGATCGACAACAAAGACAACACCTTGCTGCTGCAACAGGAAGATTCTCTGTGGAACGTCTACCACGGCATGAATCTGGAAGCTTCTTTTGAATCGTATGTGGAAGCCGAGCAGTACTTGAAAGAAGAAGGCTTCACCCGTCAATAGAGTTCTTCACGCTTGTGTCCAATTCCCACTTCCTGACCTTCCCCCTGCATTGGATAGACTCTCCTAATCGGGTACCCACATTCCACCTAGCTAGATGTACAATACCAAATCGTAAACCTTGAAACAATTGGCCAAGCAGTCTGACCGGACTGCTTGCGTCCAACCGACTAACAGGGGGATCTTACGGCATGATGAAGTATAGAGATGCACTTTTGACCCATATTCACAAGCAGCTGGAGGCGTGGTTCGATCTTCGCGGACCACTCCCCCATGATGAATTATACCGCTTTCTTCATTCCTTAAAAGGAACCTCGGGAACGATCGGTCTCACCGATTTGTCGAATTTGTCCCAGAGCCTATTGGACCAACTGGAAGCAATGCCGCCAAAAGATTGGCAACCTGCTGATTGGCGCGAATTTTTGCTCGAGTTTATCGCACTTTGCTACGAACACCGGTCGGAACAAGAGCTGCTACTGGACGATGCGGAGCAGGCACGGGAAAACAGCTATGAGAACCAGCCTCTCGTCCTGATTTTGGATGATGACGTCACTTTGTTGATGTATGTAAAAGAATATTTAGAGAAGCGCAACTGGTCGGTCATTGCTACTGTTCACCCTCACAAGGCACTGGATTACTTTCATGACATGAATCCCGACTGTCTGATACTGGATTTAAATATTCCGGAAACGGGTGGCTTTCAGGTCATGCAGACGCTCAGTGAAAAAATCAAAAAACAGTACGTACCTACAACCGTAATAAGCGTGGACTGTGCGCGGGAAACGCGTTTGCGTGCCTACCGCCTGGGGGCGGATGACGTCATGTGCAAGCCACTCGATATGGAAGAGCTGGCTGTTCGGCTGGAACGTCAATTATACCGCAAACGCTGGATGAATCGGATCCTGTTTCTGGACGAGCTAACGGGTGCCTACAATCGCAACTCCCTTCTGGACACGTATCAACGGCTGTTCGGAGATGCGCAGCGGGCAGATTCTCCCCTGTCACTCGCCTTCCTGGATATCGATCATTTCAAAAAAGTGAACGATACATACGGCCATCTGGTCGGAGATGATGTCCTGAGCAGATTCGCTTCCTTTCTCCAGAGCAGTGCGGCCAAGAATGACATCCTGTTCCGTTACGGCGGAGAAGAGTTTATCCTTTTGATGCCTCAAACTACCGTGAAGGAAGCCAAGCATCGTATGCAGCAGATGCTGGATGCCTTTTGTGCACTGACATTTGACTCTGCAAACGGTCCCTTTTCCTTGAGCTTTTCCGCAGGTGTCGTACAGATCACAGACGCTGAAAAACCACTTCCTTATTGGCTGGAAGTAGCCGATAACTCTTTATATAGAGCCAAAAATTCGGGCCGATGCAGAATTGAGGAAGCCGTTCTGTCAGAAACGGTAGACTCTCCGCAAATCAAGCTCAAGGTCGCCATTATCGATGACGATGCGATGATCCGGACGATGCTGGCGGAGTCTGTGAAAACAGGCTTTGACGGATGGATTCACGCCGACATTCACGAATTTCGTGATGGCGAGGCCTTCTTCCAAAGTGACTGGCATCGCGGTCCTGAGCCATACCTTGTCATCTTGGACGGCATCATGCCGATCATGGACGGGCTGGAGGTCCTGCAGCGAATTCGAGCTCTGCCTAATACCAAGCGCTATACCGTCATCATGCTGACAGGCCGTACCGAAGAGCACGATATTGTGCGTGCCCTCCAATTGGGGGCGGATGATTACATGACCAAGCCCTTCAGTACCAAAGAATTGGAAGCGAGAATCAAGCGCCTGGTGAAACGAATGGTTTAGATGAAATAGTTGGAGTGAATAACAATGGCACACATTTTACTTGCAGAAGACGAACCTGTCCTGCGCATGCTGATCAGCGATACGTTAGAGGATGAAGGGCACCAGCTTGATATCGCTTGCGATGGTGAGGAAGCCTTGCAAAAAATCGAGCAGCGTCAGTATGACCTGATCGTTCTGGATTACATGATGCCCAAGCTGACTGGCTACGAAGTATTAGTGCACATGAAACAGATCCCTGAAAAAAAGAATTGCAAAGTCATGATCCTCTCGGCAAAAAGCCAGCATGCCGAACAGGAAAAGATGCGTGCTGCAGGCGCGGATGCATTCATGCCCAAGCCCTTTAGCCCCATGGAATTGGTACGGGTCGTGGAGGACATGCTTGCATGAGTGAACTCAGACAGGTGTTGAAAAAAAGCATCACTAGGCGTTTTACCGCTATGATGCTTATGTTTTTATCGCTCCTGATTGCTGGAGCAGCCATCGTTCTATACACGAATTACACGGCCTTTTCCCAGTACCAGACGACACTGAAGGCTTCCAAGGAAAAGCAAGTACTCGTCGAGCAGATCGCCGATCACACCAATCAAATCTTTTTCCGAGCTCGCGGCTACTACGCCTTTTTGAGCCCATACGAGTACAATGAACTGTTTGTAGAGAAAGAAAAGCTCAAGCAAGCAATCTCGTCTTTTAAAAGGCTCCCGCTCACCTCTGAGGAGCAGGTCGTCGTTACCTCGATCGAGTCGTTCATTTCCAATTTCTTTGCAAACGTATTCCCGACCGCTTCTGGTTACGCCAAAGCTGGTCAGTACGAATCATTACGAAACTTTTCTTCCAGCGGAGTGAATCAGGAAGTCAATAATTTGATTACCTATGCCTCTACCTACAAGAAAAAGAACGAACAGCTGCTGTTGCAAGAAAACCGTGCCTTGTTTGAAGATGTGACGCGACAGAGTCTATGGTTCATCTTGTACATTCTGGTGGTGCTGATCCTTTCTCTCTGGGTCACCAAACGGACCACCCGTGACATCGGCGCTCCACTCGAACGCTTGTCTGTCGAAGCCAATCGTTTTTCGCATGGCGAGCTCCCCCACTTCCAAGACCTGCATCGCGTCGATGAAATCGGCAATCTCGCCCGATCCCTCGACTTTTTGATCCGGCAAATTCAGATCAAGGAAGAAACGCTGATGGCGCAAAATGAAGAGCTCCAAGCCCAGCAGGATGAGCTGATGATGCAACAGGAAGAACTGCAGGAAGCACTCGCCAAAATGGAGGACAATGAGCGATATCTACAAAAGAGAAACCGACTCATTCAATCCCTCGCGAATACGCTGGACAAGCAAGAATTGCTGCAAAGCATCGTTCGCAATATCGTCGAGGTGATGGATGCGGACAAAGGTATCATCGTCTTGTTGAATGCGGACAAGGACATCTCCAGCTTTGGGGTCTCTCCTCTGGGAGTGAATCAGTTTTTAAACGGGTTGGAAGACGGACCGCTCGTACGAATCCGGGAAACCAGGCAGCCTTATGTATTGACTCGGGAAAGCACAGAAGCGGAGCGCGGCTATCAGGAAGCGGCTTCTCAGACCTACGAGCTGTATTTGCCGGTCTTGCAGGCGGATCAGGCAGTGGTGGCATGCATTGTCCTCTCTCGCATTGGTCGCACCCTTTCCGAACTGGAAAAACAGATGGCTATAGGACTAGCCAAACAAATCTCGTTGTCTCTGGACAAGCTCGCCATGCACGAAGAAACCGAAAAACAACGCCAAATGACGCAGGACATGCTCGATACCATCCAGGAAGGCGTGCAACTGATCGGCATCAACGGCGTGACGCTGCAGGTGAATCGCACCTTCCAAGAACTGCTCAGCTTCCCTGATCGTGTGTCTGCGCAAGGCATTGGTCTTGCCGATTACTTCAAGCACATGGAAGGACTCACCAAAGACCACGAGCAGCTCGTCTCGTGCGTGAACGCGACTCTTTCCGGTCACAGTGAGGATAAGACCCATCTGATCGAACTCACCTATCCACAAGTCCGCTACATCCAGCTGTATGCGGAGCCTTTGTATCGGGATCAGAAAAAATGGGGCACCTTGCTCGTCTACCGTGATATTACAAAAGAATACGAAATTGACCAGATGAAGTCCGAATTCGTGAGTACGGTCAGTCATGAGCTGAGGACTCCACTCGCCAGCGTGCTTGGTTTTGCCGAGCTATTGTTGAACAAGGAATTAAAACCGGAACGTCAGAATCGCTATACGACGGCCATTTATCAGGAAGCGAGGCGACTCACTGCGCTGATCAATGATTTCCTCGACCTGCAACGCATGGAATCAGGGCGACAGACCTATGAAAGAGAATTGGTACCTATTGAACAGGTAGTCCGAGAAATTTTCGGGCTGTATCACGTCCAATCTCCTCTTCATTCGTTTGAGCTAGATCTGCAAACGGAGAAAACCGTGATTGAAGGAGACCGGGACAAGCTCCGTCAAGTAATCATGAACTTGGTGAGCAACGCTGTGAAATACTCTCCGGCAGGTGGGTGCGTGCGTGTGGTATGCCGAAATGAGGGGAATCAACTTCTAGTGGAGGTCCATGATGAGGGTTTGGGTATTCCTCCTGAAGCCATCCCCCACCTTTTCACCAAGTTTTACCGTGTCGATAATTCGGATCGTAGAGAAATCGGAGGCACTGGTCTTGGCCTTGCCATTGTTCAGGAGATTGTTCATATTCACAACGGGGAAATCGCTGTGGCGTCCGAGTCCGGCCATGGCAGTACCTTTACTGTCGCACTTCCCCTGCCGGAACAGCAGCCCGCTGCGTTCAATGAACCGGACAGTCTAGAGACGTATCCCCATTCCCTTCATTCAAACGGAAATGTCGTGATTATCGAAGACGATGTGAACCTCTCCGAGTTGTTGCGAGATGAATTAATCGGCTCTGGATTTACAGTGTATGCCTTTTCTCATGCTGCTCAGGCGCTGACTGCCATCGAAGAGATCACTCCTGATGCTGTCGTCTTGGATCTCGTCCTACAAGACGGAGAAGACGGGTGGAAGGTAATCGAAACCATGCGGGAAAATCCGAAGCTGCGTTCGATTCCGATCGTCATCTCAAGTGCCTTTGAGGAGAAGAAAAAAGCCTTTGACCTGGGTGCCAAAGGGTACTTGATCAAGCCGTATCATCCCGATACACTATCCAAAGCCATACTCCTTGCCGTCACCAGCAACGACGCGGACGGGCAGATCTTCATTCCCGATCAAATCAAAGAGTAGAAAAAGAGGCAGCGGTTTTTATCCGTTGCCTCTTTTCGTTTCGTTTCTAGCTTAATCCTTTGGCAGCCAAACGCTCGCTGATTCTTCTTAATTTCACATGGTAGGCGAGGAGGTCCTGTTTGGCTGCCTCAGCCTCCGCTCGGCTTGGCTGCAGCTTTTCAATTCCCCAAAATTGGATCAAATAATCAAATACTTGATTAAAATAAGATACCGGACCATAGTTGGCTTCTTTTGCGATTAGGTCCATTCTCTCTTTGAAGGACGGCATTTCTATCCCTGGCATGGCAAAGGATGTCATTGCTTTATGAATGTAATAGACGAAGTTGTGATCGACACCCAAATACCCTTTTACAGCGTCGCGATAAAATGCAAAATGCAGCGTCTCATCTTTGGCTATGCGGCGTAGCAATCGGGACAAATCTTTGTCGTAATCGGTCGCAGCCTTTGCCACGTTGTTGTAAAAGACCATCGTGGCCAGCTCTTGAACGGTCGTGTACACCATCGTCTCCATCGCCGTGTCAAAGTCTGGAGCAAAGCCGCCTTCCACCACCTGTTTGCGCAGACGGTGCAGTTCATGTGGATTGGCATTCCGAGTGATGATCAGGTACGTTTCCAGCAAGGAAGAGTGCTGATCTTCTTCCGCTACCCACGTGTGTACGAATTCTTGCAAGACCTCGAGAGAGCCTTTAAACGTGACAGCGAGATGGTGATAAAAGAAGGGTAGGTTCACTTCTGTTAAGAGCGATGTTTCCACTGCTGTATAGATAGCGGTGGGAAGCGTTCGCTGTTCTGGGGACCATGGTTCCGTTTTAAAGCTCCGTCCCTTTTCCCACGGTATGTATTCATGGTAGCTCCAGTCGATACCGTTTGCTCGTTCTCGATGCTGTCTGTAAAGTTCTGTCAGGTACGGCTCCAGCTGCGGATCAAACACATTTAGGCTATAGTTGAGAAGTGGCATTCACATAAACTCCTTGAATTTTGCTCAACTTTACTGAAAATTTGAATTTATGTCAATCTAAACTATGATTTTTCTGTATGGTTATGAATTGTAGTAGCTCAGAAAATCTTGGTATATTCAGGGGCATTCCATCACACATTAATAGAGGTTAAAGTCCGCACCATGCCCCGCAAAGGAGGAGTTCATTTGTATTTCTCTAAGAAAGCAATGGTTCCGGTCGAAGAAGAGGAAACAAATGTGTGGATGTGTAGCAATGACGGCTGTACGTGCTGGATGAGAGATAACTTTTCCTTTGACGAAAGCCCTAGCTGCCCATTCTGCCAGTCTCAGATGGTAAAAGACACGAAAATGCTTCCCGTTTTGACGAACCACAGCAATAAACGCACTCCCTGAGTGAGTACCTCTTCTCTTTTTTGCGTTGCGGGCCTACAATAAGCTCATGACGTACGATTGTTAGAGGAGCATGCCCATGAACCGAAAAGAGATGGAAGAACAAATGATCCAAGCATACCAACGCGACGAGGGTATGATGATTCTCGTATTCGCTCAATGGTGTGTCAACCATGGTCTGGATGCACAAGAAATCTATCAGCGTGCCTATCCGAATCAGGTCACAAACCCTTTGCTAGCACAGATGATGGACAATACGGTTCCAAAAGAGGAAGCGGAAGAGATACCCGATGCCACCTTGCTTGGAGTCTTGTCCCTCTTCGGAAATGACGACTTGGCGTTTGTGGTCAGCGAAGAAATGGAACGGCTAAAAAAGCATAGAGGGTAAAGGAGCGAAGTCACACCATACCGTGTGGCTTTTTTCTTTGCCATTCTTGCAACTTCCATGTACAGGAAATACGTCTAATGTTTACATACTACAAGAAGTCCCTAATCAAATATAATTCTAAGAAACATTTTTTATGATGAAGACCACTCGTAATGACAGCCATTCGTAGTTTATTGTTTGAGACCGATCGCACGTCGACTAAAACATAAATGGAGAATGCTATGTATACGGATTCAAAAATCTTGAAGTCTCTGTTTTACATTCAGCTGTTTTCTAGCTTTTTGGTCGTAGTCGGACACTTTACTGCATCTGTGCTTTACTTTAACGATCCTTTTTGGATTGTTGCCCTCAACCAGATTAGCCGCTATGGTACCGTACTTCTGACCATTGCGACGGGCTACTTGACTGCTTACTCGTTTGATAAAAAGCAACCAGCTTTTCGCGAGTTCTTCACGGGCAAAATCATCTACATCGTCATCCCGTTTCTCGTATCCGGGGTGCTCTACCATTACTTGCTGAAGAACGGCATGCCTCATTCTTTTCGTGATTACGCTAATATCGTTCTAGGCAAAACAGGCGACCATCTCTATTTCGTGTTCATGATTTGCCAGTACTACGTGGCAGCCTACTTTTTACGGAATATCATCACCAAACGCAATATTCTCTACGTCATCTGGATATTGCTCGCGGTGCAATACGTTTACATCCATTACATTCACCAAGGCTGGCTGGGTCTGACCACCCGCCATATGCTTCCGACCTGGATTTTCACCCTGTACATGGGCCATCTGATTTATTGGTATCGCGAGTGGATCCTTTCTTTTCTGCGAAACAACCGTTCGATCCTCATGCTGGTTACGGGTGTTTCCACAGCGGCTGCGATCTATTTTGTCTTCTCAAACAAGCTTTATGTGGCTGTTCATCTGACGTTTGTCTTTGCTACGTTGCTGTCTTTTCTCGTGCTCATGGTCTTCTTCCTGGAGCTGGTCGACCATCTGCACATCAAGTTTCGAAAAGGCTTGACCTATTTCATCTTTCTGTTTCACTCTGCTTTTCTCATTCTGTTCAAAGATTTGCTTTATCAGGTCTTCGGTGAGGTGTCCTGGATTTTCCAAAATACCTGGTACTCACTCCTCTACCTGGCCGCAATCTTTGTCTGCAGTGCGGTCTTCGCCATCTTGCTGGTCCGCCTCGTCAAACGTTTGGAGAACGCTTGGGCAAGCATGGGGAGAATCAGGAAGGAACGTCTGCAGTAGCATCGACACAAACAAAAAAGGCACCCACTCTGTAAGAGCAAGCAATTGAATTCAATGTCAGTCATTCTATTGAAGGATGAGTAATGCATAGGGGATATCCCCTTGACGCATTGCTTATCCTCTTTTTTATCAGGGTGGGGGTTATTCACGCTTTGCGAAAAGGAGAAACAGCCTTCCTGAATTTTTTTATAACTCGCTGTTTGCCTATACAGAAATGTTCATATCCCCATAAAATGAATACCACCTTCGATCATCAAGAGGGAAGTTCAAGAGAAAGGGGTGGAAAATATGTCACAACTTGCCTATGTAGCCAATACTATGTCTGCTAATGTTTCGGTGATCGATACGGATCCTTTCAGCCCCACCTTCAATACCGAGATCGACCTTATACCCTTGAGCGGGTCTGGCCATCTTTTGATTGCGGTTACGCCGGATAACTTCCGTGCTTACGTTACGAATAGAATTTCCAATAATGTCTCCGTGATTGATACAAATCCCACTAGTCCGACATTCAACACCGAGATTGATCTCATCCTGCTGTCGGGGACGACTCCCACGGGAATTGCCATCACTCCAGACGGTACTCGTGCTTATGTAGCGAATAGAAGCTCTGACAACGTCTCGGTAATTGATACCAATCCCCTCAGTCCCACATTCAACACCGAGATCGACTTGATCACGTTGACAGGGCTTGGTCCCATTGGTCTTCAAATTACACCTGACGCTACACGCGCATATGTACCGAATTCCGGGTCCAATGACGTCTCCGTGATTGATACAAATCCCGCCAGTCCCACCTTCAACACAGAGATTGCACTCATCCCTTTGACCGGTTTAACTGCAACTGTGGCAGCCATCACTTCTGATGGCACCCGTACGTATGTAACCAATGAAACCACCAACGATGTCTCTGTGATCGATACGAACCCCGTAAGTCCCACCTTCAACACCGAGATCGCTTTAATCCCGTTGAGCGGGACCAATCCAATCGTAATAAAGATCACCCCGGACGGTACGCGTGCCTATGTAGCTGATAGTAATTCCAATAATGTCTCCGTGATAGATACGAATCCCGCTAGTCCTACCTTCAACACCGAAATCGATTTGATCCTGGTATCAGGATCTGATCCTGCCGGTGTCGCGATCACTCCAGATGGTACTCGCGCGTATGTTAGCGACCAACTCTCCAATAATGTCTCCGTGATCGATACGAATCCCGCCAGTCCCACCTTCAATACCGAAATTGATTTAATAACCATATCGGGAACCATGCCGGCTGGCATCGCAATTATCTTGCAACTGCCTCCAACTCCCCCTCCAACTCCGATGCCTATTCCCGTTGCGCTTTCTCTTCCATTGGATTGCATCCGCGTCCAAAAGGTATACGACTGGGTGATTGCCGCCAATAGGGACAGGAACAAGGTACCTATCCCAGACGATTGCCGACCACTGGTAGATGCAGCGATCCGTGCCGGTCAGAACATCACGATCCAATGCGTGGAGCCGATCGTTCCACCAACATTCCCACTGATCCCCAAACCGCAGCCCACACACTCTTTGGACTTTTCTTGCACCGTCATTGGTATCCGGCGTGAAAACCTCATTGTAAACGGAAACATCGTACGTGTCGGGATCGTCCGCTTCCTGTTTGGCGCCACGCTCCTGATCCGTGTATTTGCTAATGGCACACTGTTGTGCGAATTCCCCGCTACCATACAATTCGATGACGATATCGTACTGTGTTTGCCGGAACCATTGGATGAATCCAACATCCTCTGCCGCATCACTGCCGTCGAGTGCACGCCGATCGGCAATGTGCTCCTGGGCGGTATGATAGATTTGGAAGTCATCATCTGCAAAGAGATCCAGGTGGAAGCGGAATTGAAGCTGGAAGTATTGGCGAAGTTCTGTCGTCCGCGCCCGATCATTCCAGTACCGCCTCCGACTCCTTCGTTCATCTGTCCGCCGATCACGTTCCCGCCTCAGTGCCCAGATATTATCTTCCCGCGCAGAAACTGCGACTGCCAGGGAACAGCCAACGCTCTCTTGACCAACTCCACTGTCTTCTTCGAAGGTGTGGCTGAAACGGGGACAGAACAATTGCTTGCCGATATCTGCCCGAGTTGCGATCCGGGAAGCAGCACGTTCTCTTATACGTTTGTCGATACGGCGCCACCTACGCCGTCGCCGACAGACGTAATTCTCGGCGATTTCAGTTTTGTCTATACGCCTGTTCAAATTAGCTCACCTACTTGCTCAGCTCCACCTACGGGCGGCCTACAGCTCATGGTCACCGCTACCGGTATCCGGACGTTCACTGCGACAGGAACGAACGAGACTCTCAGCGCCGAGCTTACGCTAAGCGAACTTCCGTGCGCATTTGATACCTTCCGCCTCATCCTCCGCAACGCCCTCAGTGTGGTTGTCTACGACACAGGCCTACAATCCGCTTCCGATGCCAGCATTTATGTGAAGGATTGTGTTACTTTCCTAGATGTAATTCCAACTAGCGGTAACTGAGAAGAATGAAGGAAACCCGAAAGTGCTTTTTCGTTTGGGTGTAATGAGAAAGACGGAGCTTTCTCAAAGGTCTGATTAGACCAGAGGAGAACTCCGTCTTTAGAAAAGGCTGTTATTTCCATTCGCTCATTCAAATACAATTTTAATAGAGACAGAACTAACGGAGATCGATCGTTTACTAAATATCATTTCGTTTTTCGAGTGATAATGTCGCTGTAAATAACAAAGAAAAATGGATAGAGAATCAGATGTTTTCTAAGAACTCTATCCATTTAATAAAATCATGAGAGTGCCTTTTTTTCGTTCGTTCGTCCTGTGGCTGGGCTGAACTGCATGATAAATGTCGTGTTCTCGTCCGTGGATTCGCAGGTAATGGTGCCTGCGTGCCGCTCGATGATTTCTTTGCAGACGAATAGCCCAATCCCTGTCCCGAGCTCCTTTGTCGTGAAGAAGGGTTCGAAAATGACATTCAAAAGATCAGGGGGAATGCATGCCCCGTTATTCGAGATCGATACGTGAGTCGCGCCGTCGGCTTGCAAAACATCGATGGCAATGATTTTGTTGCTCGCCTTTCGATGCAAGGCATCCAGAGCATTTGAGATGATATTAATAAAGACCTGCTTGATTTCATCGCGATAGCCTGTCAGCTCGCACGAAGGATCGATGCGACACTGGATATCCGCATTGACATCGACAATATTGGGATAAAGGAAGGCGAGTATTTCCTCGAATAGTTGCTGGAAATTGAATACTTCACTTTTTCGCTGGATGACCCCTTTTTTGGACACCAGCAAAAATTGCGACACCCGATAATTCAACTGGAACAGTTCATTTACGATGATATCGACGTACGGAAGATCGGGATAATCTTCCTTGAGGAGCTTGGAGAAACCAATAATCGAAGTCAACGGATTCCGGAATTCATGCACAAAGCTCGATGCTAACTGACCTAAAATGGTGAGGCGATCTTTGTGGGAACGTTCGATAAACAAGTTCATTTCGGCCAAATCGTTGTTTTTCAGATCCGTATATTTGGATACGGCATGCACTAGAAAGACGTCAAAGCACTCGTTCATCTTGGTCAAGGCGGAAACGAGAATAGCTGGTGGAAAGGAACCCGATTGCAGCAAATCCACGATCAGCTGTCTGCCCAAACAAACGTTGAAGACAAAATCACCGATGTTGATATCGGCCTGATTGCGTTCGTTCGCGACTTTGTAAGCCAACTGTTTGATATCTTCCTGCGTAATCTGCTCACGAAAATAACCGACTACCATCCTGTACATCGCTTGTCCGTTTAGATGAATAAAATCTTTAAACTGGTCGTCTTCGGAAACAACTATTTGTGCTCTGAACGCTTCAACAATGGTTGCCTCATGCTCGTCCAAAAATGTTGTCAGTTCATCCATCTGCATCTGTCCTCACTCTGAATGTACACGTATAATATTGTTGTAAATATTATACTATTAATCCTCTCCGTTAACTAAATATTTTTACTAATGCACCTGCACCTGATGGGCAAAAATAAGACTACCATAACATTTTCCCTATTATTTCCTGCTATTCCTTTTGGAAAAAGGGCCGAAAACTTCCTCGTTTAACCATGGCTTTGGTAAAGGGGAATCTGAGTGAAAAATCATTGGGGCGAAGTTTTTGGATGAGCTGTAGTGCTCTATCAATCGTTTGAGGCTTTCCCTAAGCTTATAGATAAATTCTCGCGAAAATAGTGGGGACAGAGCAGCTTGTGACTCCAGTTTTTTCATGGAGCTAAGCAGTGAGGCACTTATTTCTTGGACCGAGCTACCTATCTTTTCAGCCTTTTCATTATCAAACGTCATAAATGGATCGTGCTTCCGAACCAGTATGCGTAGCATTTCCCCAATACTATCCAGAATCAGTAGAGCCTCCTTCTCCAACTTGTCCAGACGTTGCGCATTGGATGGAGACTGTTGCAGATTGCGTATGATCTGGTCTAATAGCTGAATTTGTGCTTCTGCCAAGGAACCAGAAGCCGACACTGTTAGCAATTGTGCCTCCAAAATTGCAGAAGGAATTCGCTCGTTTTTCTTTGAATGACCTCTCATCAGCCAGTAAGGAAGTACCCTCTTCAACCTGGTAATCTCCACCCAATGAAACATGGCCATCGCTTCCAACCAACGATTTGATACCTCCAACCAGTTTGCTAGCAGCATAGCCGGAATTGGTGCTGTTTGATTCATGAGCAAAAACAGACAGGTTTTGGTTTGCAGGGCCTGGCATCTCGTTAAGCCTGCCAGTGCTTTTTCCATTGCTACAGTCGAATCCACTAAGAGGGCAAATCCATGAGGTTGCTCATCTCCCCTCATTCGGTTTGCCCGTTTTATCATCTCCTCGAATAGTCGCTCACTCGAAAGATCAATCATCATCGGCTATGCTGACGCTGCCTTCTTCAATTGTGTTTCCTCCATCACCTACGCTGCTTTTTCCTTCCAGTTCCAAAATATGATCCAGCTTAAATTGCAGAAGGATCTGTTTACTGATGATATTGCGAAGCATTCGCTCCATACTCTGGTTCAAACGAAGCATATCATCTAGGCTTATATCCTCTCTCTCCAGCAGTTGCTGAATTTTTTCGACCTCTGTATTCATTATGTGGGACATACTCATCTCCTCCATCGCTACGGAGGTCAAAAGCAGATGAATGACTTCTTCCCGTTTGAGAGTTATGCGAGGCGTTACATCCGGTATATTGGGTAAAGACATGTGCGACAACCTCCATCTCTTGAAAAAGTACGAATTTGCCGTTCAGCTCACTTAGCCTAGAGGGGGAGATCCAATGGAATGGATCATTTTTTTCGCGCAGGCAGACATCTTCCCGTACTCTTTTAGTATCATCCTATTTCATACTCTGTCACATTATGTGCCTAGGACCCAATTTTCCCATTGACGGGTCACTTCTGCATCCTCGCATTCATACAGATACACGCTAACCACGTCCGCACCTTCAGAAGGATTTTCCGATATCGGCAGAGGTACCATGAGATGCTCAAGCCCCGGCTGACGCTCCTGATGCTGTGGCGCCCTTTCCGTGACATCCGCCTATTAAGCTGAAGAGGATTCAAGAACGTAGAGGAAGGTAAGCGGGGCAGGAGCGAAGGCAGCGGGTGCGACAAAACCCTTCAGCAATTATCGCTAAAGAGAAGTTATCCACATACACCTGAGGAAAATGTGCATAAGTCAGTCCTTTTTGTGGGTATCACTTCAATAAACTGTGAATAAGTTGTGGATCTTACTTTTCAGATTTATTCGTGGTTCTGCGGAAAATTTTCTAAAGTGACCGTCCGACTCGCCTGATCCCACGTAGCCTGCATGCCCAGCGCCACCGCCAGATTCCTCGCTGATGCATACGCCGTCCCATCCTCGATCGTGACAGCCAGCTCACGTCCGTCCACCGTTACCCTTTCCGTCTCGGCATCCCACCCTACCACACCACCTATCGCTTCTGCTACCGCTCGTACAGGTAGATAGGAAACACCCTCACGCAAGCGCCCTTTTACAGTGAGCCTTATCTGAATATTACAGTTATCCACATACTCCCGTGATTTTTGTGTATAACCTGTGAGTAAGATGTGGACATCGCTCTTAAACTTCTCCCACGCCTCTGCTGCCTTTCGTCCGAAAAAGCGGAGTGAAAAAGCATCAGAAACAAAAAAGGCCGGGCAGTTTTTGCCCGTAATGTCGAAATGACGCCATAAGTTTTGGATGCCCCAGCCATACCGCTTCAAGATCCCTGCCGCCAGCTCCACCGTGTTTTGGTACATGGCTTGGAAATTGCCGTCGGCGTTTACACACATCTCGATGCCAATCGTGCAGTTATTGGGGTAGCTGCTGAGCAGTTGGAGCGCTTCCGGCTTGTAAGACTTCGCTCCGATGTGGTAGCCCATCTCGGTTTCCGGTAAGCAACGGACAATCTGCTTGTCGTCAACGATGTAGTGGGCACTTGCTTCTGTTGTCGGGTTGTTAAAGTAATTGCGGTTGGCTACGGCGTTTGCTCCCTTGCTTTCGTTGGCGGTCCAGTGGATGACGAGAGCTTTTGGCGTGATTTTCATTCCAGGTCGTGCCGTCTTATTGGTCAGGAGCATTTCTGTGATTGGCAAGGTCTATTTCCCTTCTTTCTGTTTCATTGCGCGTTCTGTCTTGGCTTTGATCTCCGACTCTACCAGATTGGCAATCGCTTTGGGGACCGGCCATCCTGCGCGATGAGCATTCGCTGTCAGGCTGTTCCACGTGTGGTAAATCAGCCCAAAGGTCACTCCATAGAAGAGAAACCCCGGTGTCGCCATGACTCTATCTAGCAGATTAGCAAGTGCTGGCAGGGCCAGAAAGAAAAACGTCCGCGGTATGCGGCTCAGTCCGTATTCGGAAGAACAGGTCTTGTCCTCCTTCTTGGCAGCCTGAATGCCCGTCACCCAATCCAAGGAGATACAAAACAGCAATACTACTAGGATATCCATTCGGCCTGATCCGTAGAGGTAGTGGAATACGGGTGACACAATCGCTCCTGCTGTTGCTGCCCAACCATTTGCCGGGGTCGCTGCATTAACCAGGGTCTGTAGAAACTGCATGTGCTCATCTCCCTCCTCACCCCCTTGGGGCTAAAATGAAAAAGCCTCGCTAGGAACGAGGCTATGCTGATAAAAAAATCCCCCGGGAGTTCCCGAGGGCCGTTGATGGGTTGTGCGTATTAGGGTGTTGTCCGAGTGATCACATTTCCATGACGATCTTTAATGGCTCCATTAACAAAGTATACGTATTTACCTGGTCCAAAGTTGCCCGTAACTCCACCCAGCTCCATTATTCCCCAATGAAGACACCACTTTTTTGGGATCTTCTTTCGCAATGGTTTCGTTGGATAATGCTTTGTCAAAGCGGATGATAATTTTAGATAGGGTACTCTCATCAGCGATGGATCCAACTGCTGGAGAGGTATCGCTATTCTCGACTTATCCCCCTTCTCTTCTTGAGGGTTTTCGTTCGAGCCTACACCGTGCAGGCGACTTTCATCGCACACTGCGTTCCATCAACGGAGAAGAAGAAAGTGAAGATTTACAACGGGCAGTTTTATGGTAGACAAGCTCGATCCTATTGTCTGCTATCTAAACGCCCCTCCCATTTGGGAAAAGACGTTATGCTAGAGGTAATCCTTCAGAGCTCAGTCCGAGAGCTTCCAGATCTACTTTTACAGCTGGTTTGAGGTTAGCCGGTACACTTTCATAAGTTCTGCGGCCCGCAATGATGAGTGCCACGTAGATAGCTGCCATGATATCATCTCCCTTCAAGGAAATGAGCCAGATGCCGAAATTAAGCAGGAGTGTTTTCAGCATTGATCATCGCCCTCACTTCCTCCTGAAGATTGGCTGGTACCTGGTCAATCGTTCGGCGACCCGCTTTTACGAGGTTGTAGTAAATCGTAATCATTCAGAGCTTCCTCCTTTTAGTGCTTGCAGTTCTTCGTAGAGCAAGGCTGTCGCCTCCATGTTATCGAGCAGCTGATTTTGAAATCCGCGTAAACATGAATGTGAATCAACCGAACGCATCTCCGTATCCGTTATGATAGAGCTTTCTCGGTCTATGACCGTTGCAGTGGTCACAGGTATCACCTCCTTTCACTGAGACGCTTGAATTGACGGATGGATCAACGCCCGCCGAGCAGGGAGCGAGTGGACTTGTGCCTGGAACTCGCAATGTATGTGGCTTTTTCGCCATGGTCCCCGCTCGCCAGGTGCTGACGAGTTTAATAGAAAGAGCCACCCGATTGGCTCAGGTGGCTCCATGCGTTCCTTGTCTTCGTTTACTTGTTTCGCTTGGCTTAAGTATAAACCAGATGGCTTTCAGAAGGGGAAAATGAATGGTAGTGTAAGGTTGTGTAAAGATTTGTCAGGGAGACTACTTCCCAAACCACTCTCTCAACAACTCCCGATACCTCACCTCATCAATTCCCTCTTTCGTAACGACCCCATTTTCCCACTTCGTAAACGTGCTATTCGTCAGCGTCACATTCCCGCTCTCCGTAAGCCTGGTCACCAAAGGGCTCTTGTTAAAAGGAGAATCTGGATGCTCCCCAATAACCGTCTGAATCTCATTAAACTCCGTTACATCCGAAATCAGCTTGGTAGAATCAAAGGCATACCCGATTCGCCACTCCGTATCCTTATACTTCAGCTTCATTTCAAGCACGTAGTCTCCATGGTCGCTGTTCACTTCTTTGACCCGAAATTCCCCATTCGAAGAGGTGACGGTCTCTCCCGTTAAAGGTACAGGCTTTAGTGGCAGATTCCCCCCAAATCCCGTATCCACCAAATACTTGCGTCCCTCGTGTGTTAGCAGAATCGTGACATGCGTCCTTCCTATGGACTGATACTCTTGCGTAGCTTGTTTGTATACAATCCCACGTGCCAGAGCTACCTGAAAGCCATTTTCGAGCAAAAAGAAATACAGAATGGAATTGAGCTCATAACAAAGACCACCTTCGTTTTTGACGAGCAATTTGTTCAGTAGATTCTCGCGCGTGATCTCGTTTGTTTCATTGGCAATCATACATAGGTTTTCAAATGGGATCGCCTTTGCTGTTTTTTCAAGCACGTTGCCTAACGTTGCAAAGGTGATCGTCTCGTCTTCCGGCATTCCGATTCTCTTGCGAAACAGAGTGTTCAGCTCACTCACCGTTTATTCCCCCAATCATGCCTGCATGAACTACGATATGTATGCGTGTCGTGTATAAAGTATTTGCTAACGGATGCTCATTCACCTTTTTTGTTCCGCAAAAGCTAGACGTCCACAGGCCTATAAAAAAGTCTAGCCCCGCCTGGTTTTGACGGGGCCGAGCTTCTCACTTGCAGACTTAGTTCCCAAACACCGCTCTGCCCATCACCGCGTGGGTAACGCCTGCACGTTCCAGCTCCTCCACTCGCTCCACTGTGACTGCGCCATCTACCCACAGTTCGACCGTGGAAAACATATTTCGGACTTGCTGCGCTTTTTCCACCATAGCAGGAATAAATTGCTGTCCCTGTCCATCCGGTTCAGCAGTCATGATCAGGACTGCATCGGCGCGGCTGAGCACATAGTGAAAAGGCTCAATCGATGTCTTAGGGTTAAACGCCAGCCCTGCCTTTCCCCCTCGGCGTTGCACGGCCTCAACAAACGAGCTAGGGTAATCGAGAGCCTCGACATGAGCGAAAATGACGCTTGGTTGGCAGCAGCAGATTTCCTCGAGATATTCGAATGGATGGGATACCATCAAGTGAAACGAAAACGGGAGGTCGGTCACGGCGCGTAGCCTTTTCACTGTTTTCATGCCAAATGTGATGTTGGGTACAAAGTGACCGTCTTCTATGTCAACATGCAGGTCTGTGTACAGGATCGGATCCAGTCGTTTGACTTCTTCCTCCAGACGCAACGGGTTTGCGGACGCAATTGAGGGGGAAATGATCATGTGGCCCATCCTCCACCATCTTTATTTCGCCAACACGAGCTTTTTGCTGAATGCCAGCAAAGCCCCCACCAGGACAACGACAATCGCCACCCCAAGCGCTTGAAGTGACATCAGCTTGCTGATCACAAACGCCACCCAGTTGCCTGCGGACAAAGCCGTAATTTGCGTTGCCCCTTCTGGAAACGTAAAGCCTGTATTTTTTGCCGTATCCGTGATGATGGGGGCAAAATAGCTGGCGAAAAGGAGGACAATCGCCATCATGATCGTGCCGCTGATCAGTGTGCGGACAAAATCACCCCGATGGATGGGGGTTGCCATGGAGATAAAGAAGGCTGTCGCTGCCAAATCACCCAGAGGAAGCGTGGAATTAAGAGGAAGAATCATGGCCAATACGAGTGTAATCGGGATGAGCAAAATGCCCACTGTAATGGTCGTCGGGTGTCCGAGAGTCACGGCGGAATCAAGACCGATGTAAAACTCCGAGCCTTTAAAACGTTTTTCCATAAACGTACGAGCCGCCTCCGATATCGGGACCAAGCCTTCCATGATGACCTTTACCATCCGCGGCAATAACAGCATCAACGAGCCCATCGCGATGCCCAGCTCCAGAACTTTCTTTAGATCGTAGCCGACAACGATACCAATCAAGATCCCCAAGACCAGACCGATCATCATCGGCTCGCCCATCACACCGAGTTTGGTTTGGATCGACGACGTGTCCGTCTTGCGGTTTTGTAGCCCAGGAATCTTGTCATACAGCTTTTCCAACAGCATGTAGACAGGGACAGAAGAGATCGCATATCCTTGCGCGACAGAGATGCCGGGGATGCCGATTTCCTTTTGTACACGCTCAGCGGATAGGTCGGCCATTTTCAGGGCGACGATACAGTGCGCTGCCGCTGCCAACAAACCATAGACCATACTGCTAGTGACAGTCATGACGACTGCGCCCGTAAAAGCAAAATGCCAATAGTTCCAGATATCGATATTGACCGTACGTGTCTGTTTGGATATCAGCATGATGACATTGACGAGAAGAGTAAAGGGGATAATCACAGCACCCACCTTGGTAGCAAAGGCGACGCCTGCCGCTGCCGCCCATCCAGCGTCGATCACCGTTAATTGCAGATGAAATTTCTCTACGAAAATGGTGGTGATGGGGCCGATATACGTCCAAATAATGCCGAGCACCAGGTTCAATCCTACGAAGCCGATCCCTACCGTGACACCCGCACGGATCGCCCGCAAAAAACGGAGTCGAAAGCAGAGACCGACAATCGCGATGATGATCGGAATCATCACCATGGAGCCAAGATCGCTAAGATAGGTAAAAGCTTGCAGGATGGCTTCCATTCTACCTCCCCCTTTTCGTCAGCTCGCTATTTGAGATGCGCCAAAATCTCCTGCTCTGTCTGCTCACGTCCGATACCTGTCAGAAAAGAGATCGCCGTGACGATCGGCTTGTCGTATCTGTTTTCTAGTTTCATGGAGGTAATGATCAGATCTGCCCTTCCCGCATGTCCGGCAATATCTGCCACCGTGCACTGAATGATGTCCGCAGCAATCCCGTTGTCGCTCAACAAATGTTTTACTCTATCGCAAATCAACGTAGATGTAGCAATGCCGGCCCCGCAGGCGACAATCACCGTTTTCATCTCTTTCACCCTCTCAAAAGATTTCGTAATGCTTTTCCCTCTCGTTCATTTGACTTGTCCGTTCCCTCCTTTCTGGGCTTTTCCCGCTATGTGAACCTGAATTCCCTTCTCCAGCAGCGCTTTTAGAGCGCCCTTTTGCTCGATATGTCTGTCCGTGATGATTGCATCCAGCACGTCTAGATCGGCAATGTGAGAAAAAGCCACCTGTTCAAACTTGCTGCTGTCCGCCAGCAATATTACCTCTTTGGCTATGGCGATCATCCCTTTCTTGATGTTGAGCTCATCGATATTGGAGTTTGTAATTCCCTTATGAATGTCGACGGCGTCTGCTCCCAGAAACACTTTATCCACATTCAAGTTTTGCAGTAGCATTTCCGTGAACGGACCGACGAGACTGTAGACACCTTTACGCCGCTGTCCACCCAGCACGACCAGATCAATCGCTTCGTTTTCACACAGGCACATCGCGCTTTTGATGTCATTGGTGATGACCGTGATGTTTTTCGCCTTGACCAACTGCTTTGCCAGCATCAGCGCCGTCGAACCACTGTCGAGCAGAATCGTCTCCCCCGGATGGATAAAGGTGAGCGCCAGTTGAGCGATTATTTCCTTGTTTTGCGCTGCCTGCCTTTCCTTTTCGGAGTGACGAGGCTCAAAATTCGTTCCTTTGTGCAGACTGGCCGCTCCGCCGTAGGTGCGAATGATCAGATGCTGCTCTTCCAGCTTCAGCAGGTCTCGCAGCACGGTCGGTTTCGATACCTCCAATAGCTCCGTCAATTCAGCAATAGAAGCAAACCCTTTTTGATTCACGTACTGTGTGATCTTTTCGTAGCGTTCCGCTTGCAGGATAGCAAACTCCTCCTCTGAAACCAGCCAGACATGAAAGGTCGTTGATTTACTCTGATTCATTTTTATTAACTTTGATTCGATTTGATACGTACTGATTTGCATGAAAGTACATGGAATAGAAAAATCCCCCGGGGACCTTTTGATACACCCGAGGGATCTTTATTCTTTATTCACCGTTTTTTTCGTATCCGAACTCCTGCTTCATTTCTCTATTTTTTCGAAGTTTGTTTTTCACTAGAAAGGCAATCAGTAAGATTGGAACGGCGATTAGAAAAATATAGAGGGAAACGTTGTGTACCATACCATCTGCCATTCGCCCATAAAAATAAAACAGAAAACCTACTGCGTAAAACTTGACGGCTCGCCCGATTGCAGCGTAGCCAATCAGCTTCCATAGGGGAAAATTCATGCACCCCGACATGATCGTAAATACTTTAAATGGGATTGGCGTAAAAGAGCCTATGAGAATTGCTGCTTCACCATTTTTTTGAAACATCGCCTTTGCAGAATCAACCCATTCTTTTTTAAGCATTTTATAGAGCACTGAGTTACCTACTGATTTGCCAAGGAAATATCCGATAGGCGTCCCAAGCAAGCAGGCGAAATATCCTGCGGTAGCAAGCCACAAAGCCGAGGATGGATCGATCATACTTAATGAGACTTGTAGAAAGAAAGCGGGTATGGGAAAGATGATTGCGTCGGCAAACGAATGGATCATCAAGCCCCAAATGCCAAACTCCGTTAAAAAATCCAATATGCTCTGAACCATCTTTTTCTCCATTCGACTATCCGATTTCAAAAACTGTACCCATAACTTGTGGCGATTCTATTTTTCGGTGCGACGAGATTACCGAGTCATGCCGAAACAGGCAAATTGCTTCTTCCACGAAACATCAGCTCAAGAGCACCGGATCGTTCCAGATCGGATGGTGTAGTAAGCGCTGCGCATTTAGGCACCAGTCTTGCTCCAGCCTGTTCGAACACGGATGCTACAAATTGCGAACAGAAATAGGCTCGCTCAGGAGCGACAGGAATGTTCATCATTACACCTAGCAAACCAGGTAAGTTATATTTATATAAATGCGATTCTCTCTCAATATGCTGAACAATATTACGAATTGTCAGGAATTGAGACTCACTCATGGAACAACGATATACAGCAAAAGTGGCATCCTTGAACAATCCTCCGCGCATATCTTCCTTAACAAAGCCGCCGACAAACGGATTCATGGGATTTTTTCTGCCGAAGCTGTATACCTCATTCAGTTCCGGATCAAATGCGATCGAAGCGTGATTAAGTGGAGCCTTCGTATAAAGCTGTATTATCTTTGTAAACCATGTACCCGTATCTGACAAGACTATATAAATATGATTCTCCTTGTCAACCATTTCATTCACCCGCATCATTTTTGGATAATCTCCATGTCCTTATTATCAAACATCACCATCTATCCCAAAACGAACGAGCGTCGGATTATTTTCGAGACCTTTGTCGGATGTTTCATTGGACCTTAGACCGATTATTTTGTTCATGGACCACCCTTGAATAGCAGTCACTTCATTACCTCCCATCACCCCGTCGATTGAATCTGCTTTCCATACATCGCCCACGCCATCTTCATCACCGCGCTGCGTTTGATCTCGTAATACCTCTGCCGCGAAACACCGATTTCTTTTGCGATCTGGTTGTTTTTGTCGCCATCCAGCAGCGCCTCCAGAATGAGCCTTTCCTGTTCGTCAGGAATGGTCTCCACGGCTTCGTCAATTCGCATAATCTTGTCTTGCAAATTCTGCAACCTCTTCCACTTGCGCTCCCGACGCGCCACTTCAGCATGCGTCTTGTCTCCATGACCACCGAGAGCCTTTGGCAAGCCAGCTTCCAGACCATACTGCCCCACCATGCCTTCTCCCAGGTCCCGCAAAAAGCGCTGGATGCGAATCAATTCCAGCTGCATGTAATTGTAGTCGCGGATCTCTTCTTCTGTTCGCTGCACCAGTTCTAACGCAGGCTCCATCTCTGCCAAGGAAACTGCCATTTGTCGATTCATTTGCCCTGGAGACTGCTGCTCCTCCAAGAACTTGTCCCATTCCGGGCAAGACTCGATTTTCCCCACATGTCTGTCGTGCACCTGACAATGAGCCTTTTTCCCCCACCCAGTCGCCGGGCATCCTTCGCAAACTTGTTCACGCAGCTCATCTTTACTGATACATGTCCGGGTAGCCATTCTAATTCCTCCTAATCGGTTCTATGTGAATATAGATCTTTTTCGTTCGATAAAACAGGAACGTTTGTTCTTATTTATGTACAAGTATCTCATACTATCCTAAAATGTTCAAGATTTCCCAACTGGAAAAACAACAAAAAAACACGACATTTTTTTATGAGGCCGTGATAACCTACGACTCACACCACTTATCCACAATCTATAAATTCTCTCTGTGCATAACCTGTTTGTAATTTACGTATGCCTGTGAATAGTCTGTGGACAACTTTCTACATGAAAGACATTCCTGAGGGCTATCGCACCGTTACGCCATGGATCATTTCACGAGACACTACTCGGCTCATTGCGTTCGTGAAAGAAGCATTTCACGCGTATGATGACAATCGCGTATATAACGAAGATGGTACGATCGGACATGCCGAGGTACGGATCGGTGATTCGGTGGTCATGATGTTCGATGCAAAAGAGGAATGGCCAGACACACCGAGCTTTCTGCGTCTCTACTTCGAAGATGGCGATGCAGTTTATCAGCAAGCATTACAGGCTGGAGCAACTCCCGTTACTGAGATGACGACTCTGTTCTTTGGTGATCGGGTCGGACGTGTGCGTGATCCTTTGGGAAACATCTGGTGGATTCAAACACGGATCGAGGATCTCACTCCTGAGGAAATGGCAAAACGCGCAGGGCAAAGCGAATATATCGAGGCTATGAGGTATGTCCAGGGTTCATTACGTCTCACTCCCTCTACTGAATCTTGATTCGTTCGTTCCATCAAAAAAAGGATTACTCCATTCCACCGAATGAGTAATCCTCTCAAAGCATGATTCCCTATCTCTTCCGCAACAATAACAGCACGATCCCGAAAGACCGTGCTGTTTGCGGGAAAAAGTTTAGGAAGGGATGACCGCAGCTTGCTGCCCCCGCAAGGTGAGTACATCCTGTTCGTACTGCTTGACCTCAGCCAACCATTCTTCACGCACGGGAACGTTGTGGCGAGCGCAAAACATATCCCAGACAGCACCAAACGGATAGGATTTGAACTCTTCCATGAGCGCGAGCCGCGTAGTGTAATCTCCCTGCAGCTCTGCCTGACGCAAGTAGTCCGTCGGCTCCAGCATCGCCCGCAGCAAAGCCTTGAGCGTATTGCGCATCCCGATTACCCAAGCCGCGATGCGATTGATACTGCCATCAAAAAAGTCCAGACCGATGTGAGTCATGCCGAGTAAGTCGTGACGAACCAGCTCACGGGCGATGTCCAGCAATTCATCGTCCATAATGACGACGTGATCGCTGTCCCACCGCACCGGACGGCTAACGTGCAGCAGAATGCCTTTGGAAAAGAGAGCAAGTGACGAGAGCTTGTTTGAAATTGTCTCGGTCGGATGGAAATGTCCCGCATCCAGACAGATGATTTTCCCATTCTGAACGCCATAGCCCATGTAAAATTCATGAGAACCTACGACATAGCTCTCTGAACCGATCCCGAATACTTTGCTCTCCACCGCGTCCAGATTATAGGCGGGATTCAGTTCTTCTCGGAATATTTCGTTCAACGAGTCCTTCAGCCGCTGGCGTGGAGCCATCCGATCAACCGGAATGTCCTTGTAGCCATCCGGAATCCACACGTTCGTGACGCATGTCTGACCAAGCTGCTCGCCAAAGTAGGCTCCGATCTTGCGGGATGCTTTGCAGTGATCAATCCAAAACTGGCGAATGTCCGGGTCAGGGTGACTCAGCGTAAAGCCATCTGCAGATTTTTCGTGGGAGAAGCAGGTCGGATTGAAGTCCAGCCCCAAGCCTTGCTCTTGTGCCCAGCTGACCCACTTTTCAAAATGCTTGGGCGCCAGCTTGTCGATCTCCACCTGCTCGTCCGTATCGGCGTAAATGGCATGCAAATTGACTTTGTGCTTGCCTGGAATGAGCGAAAACGCCTTCTCCAGATCCTGCCGCAGCTCGCCAGGTGTGCGTGCCGCTCCCGGGTAATTCCCCGTAACAGCGATTCCCCCTGTCAGCTCCTGATCACGGTTGAGGAATCCGCGTACGTCATCTCCTTGCCAGCAATGCATCGATACCTTGATCTTTTCCAGCTTTTCCAGGACGGCTTCCACGTCGATCCCATGCTTTTCGTACAGCTTTTTCGCCTCTTGATAGCTCGCTTCTACGTTTGCACTCACCGCATCCACTCCTTTCTTTTTGCCCGTTGTCACTTGCTTGAACTCCCTGATCCATTCCATCCGATCCCCAAAGTCTTCGGGTACATAGGCGACACTCGCAAACGTGTGTCGAATGAGGCTTCTCGCCTCGTGTATATCGCTCACTTCGCCTTTTGCGATCATCTGTACGGCGAGATTTCCGAGTGCCGTCGACTCGATTGGTCCTGCCGTTACCTTTTTCCCCGATACCGTAGCCGTCAGCTGACACAGAAGCTCGTTGTTGGAGCCCCCGCCAACAATGTGGACTACTTCGATAGCACGGCCCGTAATCGCTTCCATTTCTTCTACGCACAGGGTATACAGGATCGCCAGATTGTCATAGATACAGCGCGCGATTTCTCCTGGCGTCTGCGGAACGAGTTGTCCGGTCTCCTTGCAGTAGCTTTGGATTTCACCTACCATGCTTTTCGGATGTAAAAACCTGACGTCCGTAAAATCGATGAAGGTCGTAAAGGCTGGCTCCTCTTTGGCCAGCGTAGCAAAGTCTGCGAACGAGATGGCTCCCTCGTAATGGCGATGCACCTCTTGGATAAGCCACATCCCCATAATATTTTTCAAAAATCGATAGGTCTGATAGGCGCCCCATTCGTTTGTAAAATTACGCTTCCGCGCCTGTTCATCGTGGATGGGACGAACCAGCTCCACTCCCATCAACGACCATGTTCCGCTGCTCAAATAGGCATACGATTGCTGAGGGTCAGCAGGGACACCAAGCACTGCCGATGCTGTATCATGAGTAGCGACGCAAATCACTTCGCAGTCCGGCAAATCATGCTGTTCACGCAATTCCTGTCTGATTGGTCCGAGCGAGACACCTGGCTGAACCAGCTCCGCAAATTGGGAGCGGCCCAGACTCAGGAGCTCTAGCAAATCGGTATCGTAATCGCACGTCTGCAAGTGAAGCAGCTGTGTCGTCGAGGCGTTCGTCACCTCGTTGATTCGTTTTCCTGTCAGCAGGTAGTAGAAATAATCAGGCACCAGCAGGATTTGCTCCGCCCTCTTCAACTGCTCCGGATCGTGCACGGCTAGCTGAAACAAGGTGTTGAAAGGCTGAAACTGGATACCCGTCTTTTCATAGATTTCATGAGCGGGTAGCTGTCGGGTTACTTTCTCGACGGCATCTTTCGTCCGTTCGTCGCGGTACGCGTACACCTCATGCAATCTCTGCCCTTCGCTATCGATCAGTACGTAGTCGACCGCCCACGTGTCGATGCCCAAGGTACAATCCGCAATCCCCAGTTGCTTTGCCTTTTGCAAGCCCGTGATCACTTCCTGAAACAAGTAATCAATATCCCAGTAGCAATGACCATCCTTTTCTTCAAAGCCGTTCTTGAAACGATGAATCTCTTGCAGTGAGATCTGCCCGTCCTGGATGATACCCCAGACCAGACGACCGCTCGAAGCCCCAATATCTACGGCGATATGGTTTCCCACGCCATACACCTCTTTCTCACAGCGTCTATTCCTTGACGATTTATTTCAGATGAAAGACTTCTTTCAGTTCGACAGACACAGGGCTATGATCTTCGTTGGTCTCCATGACGTCCTTCATGTACGCCCACCATTTTTGGCAGATTTCCGTCTCTGCTGTCTTGCTCCAGCGCTCCTCGTCTTCGATAACCAGATAGGCAAACAGGCGATTAGTCGTCGGATCCAGAAAGATCGAATAATCATGCGCTCCGTACGATTTCAGCATCTCTATCATTTCCGGCCAGATTTCGTCATGGCGCCTCTGGTACTCCTCGTGACAATCTCCGAACACATTCATGACAAATGCTTTGCGTATCATCCTCATTCCTCCTTTGACTGCTTATCTCGTAAATGCAGCAGGCACTCCGCCGTCGATCGTCAGCATACAGCCAGTCGTCTTTTCTGATTTGGAAGAGGCGAAAAAGAGAATGCCTTCTGCAATATCTCTGGGGTAAATGTTGACAAGCAAGGTCGTGCGTTTGCGGTAGTAGTCTTCTAATTGATCAGGAGCAATGCCGTACGCAGCGGCACGTTCATTGCGCCAGTTGGAATTCCAGATCGCCGAGCCTTGCAGGATGGCATCAGGCAAAATCGTATTCACACGAATGCCGTGCTCTCCCCCCTCTGCGGCGATGCAACGGGCGAGATGAACCTCCAGCGCTTTTGCCGAGCTGTACGCCGTCACGTTTTTCCCGGCATAGACGGAGTTCTTCGAGCCGACGAACACCATGTTCCCTCCGATTCCCTGTGCCTTCATCTGCTTGAATGCTTCGCGAGCGACGAGGAAATACCCGGTCCCCAGTACGGCTATATTCAGATTCCATTCCTTCAAGGTCGTCTCGTCAAATGGACTGGAGGTCGCTAATCCCGCATTGTTCACGACGGTGTCGACTCCACCGTATGCGAGCGCTGCTTGCGCCAGGGCAGCTTGCACATCCTCTTCGCGAGTGACGTCCATCTTTACCGCGATCGCGCGGCCTTCTCCGAAACGATCATTGATCTCCTGAGCGACCTTCTCTGCGCCTTCGAGATTCAAGTCTGCTAGCACGACATGGGCACCTTCTACGACAAAGCGACGGCATGTCTCACTGCCGATCCCGCCAGCTCCACCGGTTACGAACACCACTTTTCGGGAAAACTCCGCTTCTACTGGAGCCAAAGACAGTTTATAGAGCTCCAACGGCCAATATTCCACATTGAACGATTCGTTTTCGCTCAAGGAGACAAAGCTGCCTAATGCCGTCGCTCCGCGCATGACTGCAATCGCCCTATGGTAGAGAGCGCCACTGACTTGTGCATTCGACCAGCTCTTCCCGGTATTGACCATCCCTACGCCAGGAATCAGGATGACACGTGGCGCTGCTTCCGACATCTGGTCTCCGTCGTTTTTATTCCGGTCAAAATAGAGCGTGTATTCTTCCTTGAATCGTGCGATGCCTGCGAGCAAGCTTTGTTTTAAGCCTTCTATATCTCTCGTGGCTGGATCCCACTCCACGTACAGCGGAACCATTTTCGTATGCACCAGATGATCCGGGCATGCCGCTCCTACCTGTGACAGCTCACGAGCATCCTTGCTGTTGACGAATTGGAGCACATTTTCTCCGTCGTCGTAGGTCAAAAGCATCCGCCTGGTATCACTGACTGCACCTCGAATGACAGGCATGACTTGCGCGAGGATCTGCTTGCGTTCATCCTCTGGAATGCTTTCGTAGCGCGATCCGCCAAACAAAGACTCTTCCCTCACCTTTGCCTCGATGTAAGTAGCAGCCTCCTGTATGATCGCGATTGTTTTCGCGTAGCACGCCTCGGACGTATCTCCCCACGTTACGAGTCCGTGTTTTTCCATCAGCACCAGCTCAGCATGCGGGTTTTCCTGTACACCTTTTGCAATCATTGTGGACAAGGTAAAGCCCGGACGTACATAGGGAACCCAGACGAATCGATCGCCGAAGATCTCACGTGCCACTTCTTTTCCGTTGTCCGCGCAGCAAATACTGATGATCGCATCAGGATGGGTATGATCCACATGAGGGAACGGTAGGAATGCGTGCAAGAGCGTCTCGATAGAAGCGCGCGGGTGCTTGCTATCCACCATGCAGTGAGCCAGGTAAGCGACCATTTCCTCGTCGGACATTTCCTCTCGTTCCAGCAAAGGCTGGATGTCTTCGAGCTTTAGCCCTGTGAAATTCCCCGCTTTCATCGTCGCCAGATCAGATCCACTGCCCTTTACCCACATGATATCTATTTCTCTGCCGCGAAAATCGGTTGTCTTTGTCTTCGTAGAGGTGTTCCCTCCGCCCCAGTTGCATACCCGCCGGTCCGTACCGATCAGGTTGGAACGATAGACCAGCTCATCCAGTCCGTTTTGACATTGTGCAGCCTGTTCACGATTCCATAAGCTCTGTATCATGTCGTACCTCCACGTTTTTCTGATTGATGGACTGTCCTATTGGAAGGTCAAATTTTGACCCATTTTCGCAAATACCCTTTGAGATTGGGGACCATGACCGCTACGATCAGCAAAAGTCCGATGATGATCAATAGCATCTGCGCCGGTACGTTGACGAGACCCAATCCGTAACGCAAGAAACCAATCAGGAAGATGGCGAGAATCGCACCGATCATTCTTCCTTTGCCACCTGACGTGCTGATCCCGCCCAACACGACCATCGCGATCACATCAAGCTCGTAGCCCGTCGCGATATTGGGTCGGGTACTACCCATCCGCGAAGTGAGAAACAGCGCGGTAACTGAAGACATGAGTCCCGCGAGCGTGAACACGAGGATTTTGATTCTGTCGACCTGAATCCCGGAGAACTGACTGGCCGTCAGGTTGCTCCCCATTGCGTACACGCGTCTGCCAAATGTGGTTTTGTGTAGCAACAGGCCAAAATTCAAAGCAAAAACCGCAAAAACAATCAAGATAAACGGAACCGTTCCCACATAACCCCACCCGAGAAACTTGAACCATTCGGGGAATTTACCTGCAGCCTGATCTTCCAGAAGAATGTACGCGATCCCACGGTAAATGATCATGGTCGCCAATGTCACAATGACCGCTGACAGCTCCTTGAACCGGGTGATCAACATACCATTGATGTACCCGCACAGCGTCCCGACTGCCAAGCAGATCACCACGGCGAGCCCCATGGGGACACCCATTGTGTAGAGGTCTGCCATCACTACCGAGGATAGAGCTACGATGGAAGCGACGGAAATATCGATGTCTCCGAGAATGATGACGAAGACCATCGGCAGAACGATAAACGCCTTGTCGAGGAAGGTCATCGTCGCATCCCGTAGGTTGTCAGCGTTCAAATAGTACGGTGAAAGATTGGCATTGATCACATTGACCAGAATGAAAATGAGGACGAGCATCCATTCCCACTGCAGAAAAAAGGTTTTCCACGAAAATTCCTTTCTCCCAATGATCACTCTTTTTTCCATCCCTAAATTCTCCTCCTCACCAGATTGTTGCGATCGACGCCTCGTTTGACCAACGCATTGATGACGACAGCGATGAGGATAATGGAGCCTTGGATGCCCATTTGCCAAAACGGAGAGACGTTGATCAGCGGCAAGGCGTTGTTTAAAATCCCCAGCAGGATCGAGCCCAAAATAATGCCGGAAATTTTACCGGAACCTCCCGCGATGCTGACGCCTCCCAGTACACACGCAGCAATGACGCTGAGCTCATAGCCCGAAGCCGTGTCGCCTTGCGCTGATGCGAATTTGGAGACCCACAGGACGCCTGCCAGTCCGGACAGTCCACCCATTATCGTATAGACCAGCCACAAGATCTTGTCGTTGTTGATCCCGCTGATTTTCGCGGAATCCGGGTTGCTGCCGACTGCGTAGATCTGTCTGCCCGTTCTGGTATATGTAATGAAATAGTAAAAGACGAGGTAGATCACAATCGCGATTGCAATCAAGGTATTGAGTCCAAAAACGGAGCTGGTGGCAATCGCCTTGAATGAATCCGGCATCTGATGCGCACTGACCCATTTGCCTCCGCTGACCATGAAAGTCATCCCGCGAAAGGCATTCATCATCCCAAGTGTGGCGATGATGGGAAGAATACCTGCTTTGGATACGAGCAGGCCGATGATCATTCCGCTGACGACGCCAACGACTGTTCCCAGAAGCAGCGCGAGTAGCGGGTGTGTGTCTGGATAGGCGCTTACTGTCATGGCCGAGATCATTCCCGACAATGCGAGCGTCGCACCGATCGACAGGTCAATCCCTCTCGTCACGATAACCAGCATCATGCCGACAGCCAAAATGCTCAGAATGGCCGTATTCGTGACCATGTCATTGATATTTTCCAGCGTCAAAAAGCTAGGGTTGCGCAGCTGCACCCCAACGCATAAAAGCAGAATGAATACGAGCAGGCCCAGCTCACGAAACTTGGCGATGCTGGCTCCTGCAGAAGTCCTTTGCAGCGAATATTCTGGCACTTCTCTCACCACCTTTTTCCTTGTCCTTTACGAGCTAAACGTCTCTGTCGCGCTATTTGGTAACGACACTGTTTCTGGTACGCCGCTCGCCATGGCAGCCTCCAGAATCTCCTCTTGTGTCACAGTCGAGCCATCTAGCTTGGCCGTTACTCTACCTTCCCGCATGACGACGACACGATCGCTCATCCCGATCACCTCGGGCATCTCAGACGAAATCATGATGACACCATAGCCTTGGGAAGCGAGGTCACTGATAATCTCGTAAATTGCCGATTTGGCTCCGACGTCTACGCCTTTCGTAGGCTCATCCAGAATGATGACATCTAGATCTGCCGTCAGAAGTTTGGCGACGACGACCTTTTGCTGATTTCCGCCGGATAAGGAGCTCGCGAGGTCAAAGATACTGCGCGCTTTCACTTGGACTTTTTCCGCCAGAGCCAGTGCCAGCTCCGCTTCCTTTTTCTCCTGAATCCAGCCTTTGCGTGACAGCTTCCCGAGCGCAGATAGTGTGATATTCCACTCGATTCCCCACTCTAGGACGAGACCTTGCTTTTGCCTGTCTTCGGGCAAATACCCGATACCAAGATCCATTGCCTGCAACGGATTTTTGACTTTGATGGATTGGCCCTTTAGGAACACCTGCCCCGTATCGTAAGAGGTGATGCCAAAGATAGCTTGGCACACTTCGGTCCTTCCCGCTCCGACCAAGCCGGTCAGGCTGACAATCTCGCCCCTGCGAACGGAAAAAGACACATCCGCAAAAAATCCGGTTTTACCGAGACCCTCTACGCGCAGCAGCTCTTCCCCCTGCTTGGCTTCCTTTTTCGGAAACAGCTGGGTGATCTCCCGTCCGACCATAGCGACGATCAAGTCGTCGTTAGATATGTCAGAGATGCCCCATGAGCCGATGTATTTGGCATCCCGGAATACCGTGACCTTGCTCGCAAGACGGTACATGTCTTCAAAGCGGTGGGAAATGAAGATGATCGACGCCCCGGTATCGCGCAGCTTTTCCGCGATCCTGTAGAGCTCTTCACTTTCTCTCGCCGTGAGTGCTGCCGTGGGCTCATCCATGATGATGATACGTGCTTCCATTGAAAGCGCTTTCGCAATTTCGACGATTTGTTGCTGGGCGACGCTCAACGCCCCCATTTTCGTTCTCGGATCAAAAGTGGCCCCTAGCTCTTCCAACAGCCGCTTTGCTTCGGCGTGCATGTCCCCCCACAAGATGCGCTTTGTTCGTTTCGTAATTTTCTCATGCCCCATAAAGATATTTTCCGTGACACTCAGGTCGGGAAAGCAAGTCACATGCTGATAAATGGCGGCGATCCCCAACTTTTGGGCGTCCTTTGGATTTTTGATTTCCGTTTTCTGCCCGTTTATAAAGATTTCGCCTTCGTCTGGGAGATGGACACCCGTAATGATTTTGATAAAGGTGGATTTGCCCGCTCCGTTTTCTCCCATGAGCGCGTGGATTTCTCCGGGCTTTAGCTGAAAGTGCACTTGATCCAACGCTTTTACTCCTGGAAACGTTTTCGTAATTCCTCTCAATTCAAGAACGTAATCTGACATGAACGTCCTCCTATTCCAGTTGGAAACGTACCTTTGGTCTTTTTGTTTGCACCTGTTTGTTTTTATATGTTTGATTATACAGCTTTGGTTTTTGTTTGCATATGATTAATTCTGTATTTTTTTATTATTCTTTGTTTTTCCTTTTAAGCGCTTGATTGGGCATAGTGGTCGGGACGGAAAAAGGAGAAAGCGCTGCGACTATAGGGACTGCTTGGGGGATTCACTGACAGCTCCTTTCCAAAAGCGGAACAGCGTCCAAAGTAGCCGGCACAGAGTTCACCATACACATAATGTTTTGTGAATCATTACCAGAAGGTATAATTTGGATGAATAGCACTTAACTTTGCTCTTTTACGGGAGGTATACAATGCTTCAAATCCGGAATGTCCAAGAGCACGACTACACTAGCATTATTGCTGTCATCAATGATTGGTGGGGTGGACGGCCAATGGCTGATATGCTGCCAAAACTGTTTTTTATCCATTTCCAGCCTACTAGTTTTATCGCCGAAGAGAATGGAGAAATGACTGCTTTTCTTGTAGGCTTCTTGTCCCAAACTTTTCCCGGTGAAGCCTATATTCATTTCGTTGGGGTACATCCTGACAAACGAAAGGATGGAGTTGGGCGCCAATTGTATCAGCATTTTTTTGAAACAGTGAAACAACAGGGTTGCCATACCATTCGCTGTATCACCTCTCCAGTCAATAGAACCTCCATTTCGTTCCACACCAAACTAGGATTTGCTATTGAACAGGGCGATAAAATGGTGGATGGGATTTCTGTTTCATCCAACTACGATGGTAGAGGAAATGATCGGGTTGTTTTTGTGAAAGAGATCTAAGCTATATAGGGTTGAAAATATAAAATAACTTTGTTTCTTAACGATCCTGCCCGTTTCGTGTAGCAAAGGCTGCCGGATTATTGATATTATCCCCTTTTAGTAGACAGTGTGTAAAAAGCGCACTGCAGTTTACTTTGAGGGATAATATCAACAGGTCAGCCTTTTTCAATATACATGGTACGACTCCAACGATCGTGATATAGTCGTCTATATATTCCTCCCCCTATATGAATAAAGGTGATTAACGATGCTCTCATTTGCTAGATTGACCAAGTGTAAACCCCCAATTCCGTAATTTCTTTCCACCTAATTGAGATTTTTGAATATAGGGGGAATTAGCTGTGGAAAGAAAAATCTCAACACCATCCTTGTTGCTGTTAGTCATTCTTGTGGGTTTCCCACAAATTAGCGAAACGATCTATACACCTTCCTTACCTGATATTGCCGATCATCTGCATGCAAGCAGTAATGCGATTCAATTGACACTTAGCATTTACTTTCTGGGTTTTGCCTTTGGTGTTTTTTGCTGGGGAAGGCTTTCTGATTCTATAGGACGGCGTCCCGCATTACTTTGGGGGATTTTGATTTATGGACTAGGAAGCTTGGGATGCTACCTCTCTGATTCAGCGGAATGGTTATTGGTGAGCCGATTCATTCAGGCTTTTGGCGCTAGTACCGGTTCTGTGGTGACGCAAACCATTCTGCGCGAGAGTATCGCTGGAAACAAACGTCATGCTGTATTTGCTCAGATTTCTGCAGCTCTGGCCTTTACTCCGGCTATTGGTCCACTACTTGGAGGATGGGTAGATCAATCTCTTGGTTTTCGGGCTGTTTTCTTCACTCTGATTGTGATGAGCATTGCTATTTTTATTTACACGCTCGTTTCTCTCCCAGAGACAAGAGTGGCCACGCCCACAAAGATCAACACGCTTTCTGTTGCTAGGCGACTGGCTACTGACAGTAGAGTATGGGCGTTTGGTTTTCTCATCGGAACGACAAATGGGATATTGTTTAGTTACTACGCCGAAGCTCCATTTATTTTCATCGAATTTTTCCAAATGGGACCTGGTATGTATGGTTTTTTGGGGATACTCGTGGCGTTGTCTTCCATTTTCGGTGCCATGCTATCGAAAAGACTGCTAGCTAGATTCCCAGCAGAACGAATTATTTTTATAGGCTCCGCCGTAACGACTTTGGGAGCAGTATTTCTCACTGGCCTTGCTCTGTATGGGATGAGCCCTTCCGTACAATCGTTGCTTTTTATGGTAGCTTCCATCTTTATCCTCCTGCTAGGAATTGGAATGGCTATACCTAACTGCCTGAGTTTGGCGCTCATCCATTACAGCGATGTACTGGGTACAGCAGGTGCCTTTTTTGGGCTAGGCTACTATGTTGTTGTCAGCCTTATTACCAGTGGGATGAGCTATCTTCACAATGATTCACTAGTAACGATGCCTATGTATTTTCTTCTGTTGGCGATATGTATGGTCCTTGTGAGCAAAAGGATTGCTAGCTAGACGAAAAACCTCTCCTTGATCGAAGCAAGTGACATGCAAAAAGACCAATTAGTATCATCGGATCTAAAACAAAAGAGCCACATCCTCTGTTATTTCTCAGAAGATGTGGCTGTTTCTTTTCTGTCCTGCTATACTGCGTAGCCTTGTCCAAACCATCATCCATCCCGTTTTGTCCACGTGTGGCACTAATATCTGTCAGCCACTCAGTACTTGAATCACGGAGAGCTTCATTTCCTCTGCCAAAAGGGGCAAAACGATCGAAAGGTAATCATTATAAACGCTTTGTAACCTTTCCTTGTCTGTTACTTGTCACTTTTTATTTCTTGGCATAGCATCCGCAAGTCGTGATATGATCATTGACCATTCCTACTGCCTGCATAAACGCATAGCAGATCGTAGAGCCCACAAAAGTGAAACCGCGTTTCTTCAAATCCTTGCTCAGCTTGTCACTCACTTCTGTGGTGGCAGGTACTTCTGACATCGCTGTGAAGCGGTTTTGGATCGGTTGGCCACCGACGAATGACCAAATATAGTCGCGGAATGAGCCAAATTCCTCGACGACTCGGAAATATGCCTTCGCATTGGTAACGACTGCTCTGACCTTCAATCTGTTGCGGACGATTCCTTCGTTGTTCAGGAGTTCCTCGATTTTGCTTTCATCGTACTGAATGATTTTCTCGGGCTCGAAGTTATCAAATGCTATTCGGTAGTTATCTCGTTTTTTCAGGATGGTATACCAGCTCAGCCCTGCCTGCGCCCCCTCAAGATTGAGGTACTCGAACAGGAGTCGGTCGTCAAATACCGGTACTCCCCATTCGTGATCGTGATAGTCGATATATAATGGATCCT
>NZ_LJJB01000010.1:1837630-1847630 GCF_001420695.1 Brevibacillus choshinensis
CTGGATTTTGGCAGCCCATCAGTTGGGAGCTGCAGTCGCCGCATACGGCGGAGGAGTCGTATATACGATGCTGAATAGCTACTTCTTTATGTTTATCGTAGCAGGTGCGTTTTGTTTGCTGGCTTCGCTCATGGTTATGAGAATCGGAAGGAACGCGCTCACCCCATCTGTTTCCCGGAATATGTAACGGTAAAAAGCATACTGGAATAAAACAAACACCCGGGGCAGATAAATGGCCTCGGGTGTTAGCTTTGTGTAGGCGGGCGAAGGGGAAGGGTCAAGCGAAACACAGCTCCGGCGACAGTGCCGTTCCTCACATCGACTGCCCCTCCTGATCTCTCGACGATCGCACGGGAGATAGCTAGCCCCAGACCAACGTCACCACTCTTTCCTTTTACAAAACGATGAAACAGGTGAGGTAACAAATCATCTGGAATGCCTTCTCCATCATCGATGACCTCAATGATAGCATGACGTTTTCCTCCATCAATCCGGATTTCGATATGCTCGTCGGCGTGGCGTAGCGCATTCCCCACAATATTGAGTAAAGCTTGCAAAATTTTGTCCTCATCGACATACAGAATGGGATCTGTACTCAGGCTACGTACTGTGATGGTAACGTTCTGTTGAACCGTTAATGGATGCAGGCGCTCAACGGCTTTTGACACCAACTCGGAGGCTGAATAGAAAGAGGCGTGAAAGAGATCTTCTTCACTCTCCAGTTTTGCCAAAAGGATAATGTCCGTCACGATATGTTTCAGGCGATTGGTCTCAGCGACAATCACATCTAGGCCCTGTTCTGCTGACTTGTCCGTGAAAATACCGTCTCGAATCCCCTCTGCATATCCTTGAATGGACATCAGGGGGGTTTTTAATTCATGGGAAGCATTCTGTAAAAATTGACGCTGGATTTCATGAAAGCGATCCAATTCCTGCGCCATCGAATAAACACTCTCAGAGACTTCGGAAATCTCTCCCCGGGCAGGAATATGACGAACCTCCGAAAAGCGGCGGAACTGCACTTTTTTAATCTCCTTCTCCAACTGGTTCAAGGGGCGTACCATGCTTTTTGTCATGAAAAAGCTGAGGAGAATGGTAGATACCGCTCCAATAAGGAGAACGATGATTATGTTTTGTGTCAGCTCCAGACGTACATCTTTCAATCCACGAACGGGAGAGCCTAGAATCAGTCTCTGTTTTTCATCGTTCTTAAACGGCAAATTGACCACGACATAATCATCGTCGCCAACGATCCAAATGTTCTTATCTTTACGTTTTTCTGCTTTTCGATCCAAGACGTCCAGCCATTGATTCAGATTAGAAGAAGGAAGAGTCGTGTACAGTACTTTTTTCTTTTTACCCAGTAACAGGATTTCGACTTTACGATTGGAGACAAACAGCCTAGTCAGCTCGGCAATCGATTCCGGTTGAACGCTTTCTGTTGGGTCATTATTCTTATCGATCCAAGTTTGGCCTTTTAACACTAGCTCATTTTTTTGCTGGTCAATCAGGTTATCGAGCAAAAAGGAATGAATCAGGCTGGCAGATATAGACGTAAGGACTAGCAATAAGAGACCAAACATGAGGGTAATACGTAGCTGAAGACTCATCCGTCCTGCGTCCTCTCTGTCGAGCGCAGCCGATAGCCAAATCCCCATACGGTTTCCAAAGGGATCTTGTCTAGCTTTTTACGAACACGCCGGATTAAATCATCTACCACGCGATCACTCCCAAAATAATCGTCACCCCACACGAGGGTCAGCAGTTCATCGCGAGAAAAAGCTCGGTTTGGATTTTCTGAAAGCAAAGAGAGCACTTGAAATTCTTTGGAGGTTACTTCTACTTCTTCGCCAAGCGAATAGACAAGTCGTCTTTCCTTATCCAAAACAAGCAGCCCTTTCTCAGGTTGATCAAGAGCTATTTCATCGCCAGCGTGGGAAGAATGTTCGCGGCTGTTTTTCATGTGCTCCCAGCGACGTAGCGCACGATTGGCACGGGCCACTAACTCACGAGGACTAAATGGCTTGGTCAAATAATCATCACTACCCAATTCTAGACCCAAAATCTTGTCCACTTCTTCGTCGCGGGCTGAAATCATGATGATTGGCGTCTCAGATTCCATACGGATACGGCGGCAGAACTCATAGCCATTCATACCAGGCAGCATAATATCTAGCACCCATAGATCAGGTGGATTCGTTTCTTTGAGATGCAATGCCTCTTCTGCAGACGGCACGCTCATGGTGAGGTAGCCTTCTTTTTGCAAATAGGCTTCTACAATCTGTCGGATATTGGGATCATCGTCTACGATGGCAATGGATAAAGGCTTCATGTGGGTTCCTCCGAGACCTTCGTATTCTCTAGCTATTGTACAACAGATCCGTGAGCGAACAGGGCATCTGAGCGTTTTCCCACACTTTTCCCATACACTTTCAAGTAAAGTCATTTCCTACAGCAAAAAGACAGCTCTCGGCTTTAAGCGGAGCTGTCTTTTTTATAGAGGAGGAACGTTTCAGGTCTATTTCAGAGTCTCGTAAATCGTAGTTTTTTGCGACAGGATTTCGGACTTCAACGCATTCAATTGTTCAGTCAGATCGATCGCATCGTTCAGGGAAGATTGCCAAGCCGCGTCCCCGTCTTTGAAGGATTCCTTGGCAGACGTGATTGTATCTTTAATTTCTTGCTTCACTTGATGAGCTTCGTCTTTGTTTGTTTTCTTTGCATCGCGAATCGGTTTGACTTCGGCTAGAGGTTCTTTCAGGTTTTTGTGGCCTTCTTTTACTTGAGCCACCTCGTCTGCGATTGGAGCTAATTTTGCTTCGATCGTTTGATGGTTAGCTTCAAGCGCTGCCTTGATAGAGGCAACCTTTTCTTTATCTTTTGCTTGCTTTGCTTCTTTTAGCTGAACAGAAAGATTCTTGTTCTCTTCGCGCAGAGGCTTCAGTTCGGCCATTGCAGCTTTTACTGTATCACGGACTTCCTGGGGAATGTCGCCTCTGAAGGAATCCCACATCGCTTTGTTCTTTTCGCCTTGTGCTTTCAGTTCGATATTTAATTCTTTTGATTGACCTTGGAGAGTTTGCAGTTGTTGATATTCAGCAGTTTGTTTCAACTTTGGCTCTTTCACCGGCTTTTCCTCGGCATGGATGATCCCTGTGCTACTGGCCAACAAGCTGGTTGTAAGCAAAGATACTGAAAGAAATTTTTTCATTGGTGATTCACTCCCTGTCAGGTATTGGTGTACGAGTACCATGGTAGAGGGGAAGTGTGAGAAATGTATGGGATAAGCGAGGGGAATTGACAAAAAAGGATGACCTTGAAATGCAAAAGTAATTGAGATAAACTGGAGATGTTTACAAAATTCGTGCGAGCTACGCAGGAGGGCAATCCATTGAAAGATCGTTTCGTTACTACCCAAACAAATTGCATAGTAACGAAAACGTATCGGGTGCTCTCAACATAACCAGTTTCTTTTTGCATGCCTACAATCAGGCAGACAAGAAGACAAACGTGGAATTCCAAGGCGCCGGTATGTCGGTGCCTTTTTCTATGGGGAAAGTCATCGGCATAACCGGTGTACTTGGCATACGGTCTATGGAGACATAAGGCGTCGGATCATCCGGCGTCTTTTTTTTTATCTCAGAAGGAGGCATGTGTATGCTATTACTGGAAGCGCGTCATATTGAAAAAAGCTATGGGGACCGCGTTATTTTCCGGGCAGAAAAGCTGGAGGTCCAAAATGGAGATCGAATTGGTATCGTAGGGCCAAATGGGGCTGGAAAAACGACATTGCTCAACATTTTGTCAGGGGAGCTAGAAGCAGACAGTGGTACGTTATCCACGTATGCGGCTGCAGCTATCATTCGACAGCTGGAACTGGCTGATGAGGCGGGCACGTCGAGCAAAGGGCGCCAGAAATGGGGGGTATCGTTGGTTCACGGGTCCATGAGCGGGGGAGAACACGTACGCCTGAAAATTGCTGCCGCACTCGAGCCAAAGGCGCCCTTGCTTTTTGCGGATGAACCGACCAGCCATCTCGATTTATCCGGGATCCGTCAATTGGAGGACTCCCTGCGTTCCTATCCTGGGGCCGTTTTGCTCATTTCGCATGACCGGGAATTGCTCGATACGATTTGTACACGAATATGGGAAGTAGAGCATGGGATTGTGATCGAGTACAAGGGGAACTACACCGCGTATCGTCAGCAAAAGGAACAGAAAAAGGAGCGGGAGTGGACGGAGTACGAGGCCTATCAAAAAGAGAAAAAACGGCTGATTCAAGCGGTCATCGACAAGAAGCAGCACGCGAAAGGCATGAAGGATGCGCCTAAGCGAATGAGCACATCAGAAGCAAAGCTGCACAAAATGCAGGCTCAGGGGAAGCGGGAAAAGGTAGAGCAATCAGCCAAGGCGTTGGAGAGTCGTCTGGCTCAGTTGGAGGAGAAGGAAAGGCCAAAGGAACTGGCGCGGGTACAGTTTGATCTTCATCAAGAAGGAGAGTATCGGGGGAGATCAGCGATTCAATGCAACCAGGTAAACGTGCAAGCAGGTTCGAGAAGCTTGTTTACGGATCTCACATTCCGTGTGCAAAGAGGTCAAAAGGTCGCGCTCATTGGGGCGAACGGGAGCGGGAAATCTACGCTGTTGTCTATGATTGCACAAAAAGCGGAAGGGATCGCGATGTCACCGGGTATCCGTTTGGGGTATTTTAATCAGTCACTGTCGATTCTCGATCTAGAGCAGTCCATCCTGCAAAATGTGAAAAAAGACAGCCGCTATCCTGAGTCGACGATTCGAACGGCGCTTGCTCGGTTGTTGTTTCCAGGGGAGGCCGTCCACAAACTGGTTTCCTCGTTAAGTGGAGGTGAACGAGTCAAAGTGGCACTCGCCAAAGTTTTCTTTGGGGACTATCACGTGCTTCTACTAGATGAACCAACCAACTATCTCGATATCCCGACACAAGAGGAGCTGGAGCTGCTGCTAGCTGATTTTCCTGGTGCCATCTTGTTTGCGACTCACGATCGAAAGCTGATGCATGGGCTGGCTGACGCCGTTCTTTCGTTTGATGAACCGCAGCCAGTCCTCTTTCAAGGAGCGTATCAGGAATACCTGGATGGAAAGAAACGTAAAAAGACACGAGACGATAGAGCCGAGCAAATCCTGCTACTGGAGACAAAGCTGACTGATCTGGTAAGCAGGCTATCGATACCGACACTAACTGCGACAGATAAGGAGACGCTGGAAAAGGAGTACAAAGAGACGTTAACAGATTTGCAAATGTGGAGGAGACCTGGACAGTAAGTGTCAGCGAAAACTTTTTGGCGAAGCGAAAGGATTGACATATGCAGACATATTAAATGATAATGTATACAAAATGTAAAGACAAATGGGAAGTGAGAAGCTTGAAAGAAGGAAATTCACTGTGGACCAAGGAGTTTGTCATACTCGCACTCTCCAATTTTATGCTGTTCGTTGCGTTCCAAATGCTGATTCCGACACTGCCGGTTTATATAACCGATAAGGGTGGAGACCAGTTGGCTGTGGGACTGGTAGTGAGTCTGTTTACCGTCTCTGCTTTGCTAGTTCGCCCCTTTACCGGGAAAGCACTCGATACGATGGGCAGACGACCTGTTCTCTTGAGCGGGCTGGCAATCTTTCTGTTAGCGGTTTTTGGTTACTATTGGATGGCCAGCGTTGCCCTGGTGTTGGCTCTCCGCTTTGTACACGGGATCGGCTGGGGGATTGTCACCACGACGTACGGGACGATCGTATCGGACATTATTCCGGCTGAGCGACGTGGTGAAGGGATGGGCTACTTCGGGATGTTTACCAACCTCGCAATGGCAGTCGGTCCATTAATCGGGTTGTGGGTGTCTCAATCATGGGGATACGGCTGGCTGTTTGGAGTATCAGGAGGTCTGACGGCACTCGCGATGATCCTGTCTCGAATGGTTGAAATCAAAGCCCCAATTGGTGCCACCCAACCGACTGCAGGAGGCAATGGAGGTTTGTTTGAGAAAAGAGCACTGTTTCCTGCGCTGCTGGCGTTGCTCATAGGGGTCATGTACGGAGGTATTGTGAGCTTTATCACACTCTTTGGGAAGGAAGTAGGCATTGAAAATGTCGGGTTGTACTTCCTGTTCAATGCAATTTCTCTGATGCTGGTCCGCCCCCTATCTGGAAAGCTCTTTGATCGAAAGGGGCCATTCTGGGTATTGATGCCTGGTGGGATTATTACGGGGGGTGCAGTACTGACGCTATCCTACAGTACGACAGAGGTCGGATTGATTGCGGCGGCGATATTGTTTGGGATTGGAGCGGGGGCCGTACAGCCTTCCCTGCAGGCGTGGACGATCCAGCGGGTGGATCCTTCCAGGCGAGGGGCAGCTACCGGTACTTTCTTTTCCGCATTCGATCTGGGGATTGGTGGCGGTGCCATGATTTTAGGTGCGATTGCCAAACAGACGGGGTTTGCGCTGATGTACCGTTACTCTATGCTTGTCATGGTTCTCTATTTAGTGATCTATATTGTCTATGTGATTCGCCAATCGAAAAAGGCTTCTGCTCCCAAAGCGGTTTCTTCCTGAACCGTTTTGGGTTTTTTCTTGTGGACGTAAGAGAGTCAATTCCAGAATGTTTTTGGTAATATATAGGTAAACGCTCCAGGTTGGGAACAGAGGCGGTTAAGACGCTGGGGAAATGGGGAGAATTGAGCAACCTTGCGGGATTTTTTGGACGTGCCCTCTTTCTATATGGTATAATGAAGTATTGTGATAACCAGTTGGAGGTTTACCCTTTATGGCAGAAGAAACTGCTCGGTTTCCAAAAGTCGATATTAGTCAAGAGATGAGACAGTCGTTCATCAGCTACGCGATGAGCGTTATCGTGAGTCGCGCTTTGCCTGATGTTCGAGATGGACTCAAGCCTGTACACAGGCGTATTTTGTATGCCATGCACGACATGGGTCTTACACCCGACAAACCTTTCCGTAAATCAGCAAACACGGTCGGGGAAGTAATGGCCAATTATCACCCGCACGGTGACTCTTCGATCTATGAAGCAATGGTCCGGATGGCACAAGATTTTAACATGCGCTACATGCTGGTAGAAGGTCAAGGGAACTTTGGTTCTGTTGACGGTGACCCGGCAGCGGCAATGCGTTATACCGAGTCGCGCTTTTCAAAGATTGCCCTGGAGCTCTTGCGCGATATTGATAAAGAAACGGTTAACTTTGCACCGAACTACGATGGCCGTAAAGAAGAGCCGGTCGTTTTGCCTTCCCGGTTCCCGAACCTTTTGGTCAACGGAGCGGGCGGTATTGCCGTAGGGATGGCAACGAACATCCCACCGCATAATCTGACGGAAGTGATTGATGGCGTAACAGCCATGATCGACAACCCGGATATTACCATCCCTGAGCTCATGAAGATCATCAAAGGACCAGATTTCCCTACAGCCGGAGAGATTCTCGGCTACAGCGGGATTCGTCGTGCCTATGAAACAGGCCGCGGTTCTATTATCATGCGTGCCAAGACCCTGATTGAAGAGGAAAAAGGAAAGCCGCGCATTATTGTGACGGAAATTCCTTTCCAGGTGAACAAAGCCAGACTCGTAGAGAAGATCGCAGAGCTGGTTCGTGAAAAGAAAATTGAAGGCATTACCGACCTGCGCGATGAGTCTGACCGCAAAGGTATGCGGATTGTAATGGAACTGCGTCGTGACGTGATTCCAAAGGTTGTCCTGAACAACCTCTACAAGCATACCCAGATGCAGACCACGTTTGGGGTCAACATGCTTGCCCTCGTGGATAGCCACCCGCGCATCCTGAACCTGCGGGATATGCTGTATTACTATCTGCAGCATCAGCGTGAAATTATCCGCAGACGTACCGAGTACGATCTGAAGCAAGCAGAAGCACGTGCTCATATCTTGGAAGGCTTGCGTATCGCGCTCGATCACATTGACGCGATCATTAGTCTGATTCGCGCTTCCCAGACAACGGAAGAAGCTCGCGATGGACTCATGGCCAACTACACCTTGAGCTATGAACAGGCACAGGCCATTCTCGATATGCGTCTGCAACGCCTGACTGGCTTGGAGCGGGAGAAAATCGAGAATGAGTACCAGGAATTGATGGTGAAAATCGCAGAACTCCGGTCGATCCTTGCTGATGAAGGCAAGATCTACGGGATCATCCGCGATGAGTTGGAGGAAATCAAAGAGAGATTCGGAGATGACCGCCGCACGATCATCACAATCGATGAAAATCATATTGAGGACGCCGACTTGATTCCAGAAGAAGATGTGGTCATTACCCTGACCCATGATGGATATATCAAGCGTCTGCCGGTTTCCACGTACCGCGCGCAAAAACGCGGGGGACGGGGGATTCAAGGGCTTGGTACCAAAGATGACGACTTCGTCGAGCATCTTTACATTACCAATTCTCATGATTACATCATGTTCTTCACGAGCAAAGGAAAGGTATACCGCCTGAAAGGCTTTGAGATTCCGGATCTCAGCCGTACAGCGAAAGGTACGCCGATCATCAATCTGATTCAGATTGAAAAAGGTGAGCGTGTGAGCGCGGTGATTCCTGTCAAGGAATTTGACCAAGAGCGCTTCCTGTTCTTTGCTACCAAAAAAGGGATAATCAAAAAGACGACGCTCGAATCGTACGAGAACATCCGCAAAGGCGGGTTGATCGCGGTCAACCTGCGTGACGATGACGAGTTGATAGGTGTGCGTCTGACTGATGGCCATCAAGAGATCATCATGGGTACCAAGAATGGTATGTCTGTTCGTTACAAGGAAAGTGATGTTCGTACGATGGGGCGCAATGCTACCGGCGTAAAAGGCATTACTTTGGATGACGACGATGATGTGATCGATATGGATGTCATCAAACCGAACGCTGAAGTTCTGATCGTTACAGCGAATGGATACGGCAAGCGGACGCCAGTAGAGGAATATCGGATTCAGTCTCGCGGCGGAAAAGGTATCAAAACGCACAATGTAACTGAGCGTAGCGGCAATGTTGTCGGCCTGAAAGTAGTGGAACCAGAGGAAGATCTGATGATTATCACGACTTCTGGGATCATTATCCGTACGGAGATGAAAGGCATTTCTGTTATGGGTCGTTACACGCAGGGGGTCAAACTGATTCGCCTGGGTGAAAACGAGCAGGTTGGTTCAGTTGCCAAGTGCCCGCCTAACGAAGATGACGAAGAAGATATGGAAGGTACTCTAGGTGAAGAAGAGATCATCAATGAAGGGGTAGAAGATCAAGGTTTGGATGTCCCTGACCTTGAAGATCCTACTGATCCTGAGCCAACCGAAGAATAAGGAAAGCGAGACGCTCCGTCACTTGATGGAGCGTCTTTTTTATAAGCGAGGGTCGAAGTGAAGAACGTTTTTTCCTGCAACTGGTTTCAATCTAGTATAAAATTGGGAATAGAGAACTATATCATTTATCAAGTTGGATCGGATGGTGACCAACGTGCCCGTCGTGGACGTGAAACAACTGACCATTGGAACAAAATTAGCTGAAGAAGTACATACATCACTGGGCGGCTTACTTTTTGCAAAAGGGACAACTCTTTTTGAAAAGGATATGGAGTATCTGGAGGCTTTTATGGTCAAACAGGTACTCGTTGAAGATTCAGAGGAAGTAACGTATGTCGAGCAATCTGATCAAAAAGAAATGGATCAACCAGTTGTATCCGCAAAGGTTGTTCAAGAGAAGCCGGCAGCGTTCCAGCAATCTTTTGAGAAAGCAGTCACAACTCTTAAAAATTTACTGGTTCGAGTGCAAGGCGGTGACAATATTCCGGTAATGGAAGTAAGGGAAGTGGTCGCGCCTATTCTCTCGCAGTTCCAGTCACAGCCACAGGTGATGCTCTCCTTGCGTCACTTCTCACGGATGGACAGCTATGCCTATGAACACGCCATTGCAGTCGGAATCATTTCTTACATGATTGCAAAATGGATCAAGGTGCCA
>NZ_LJJB01000010.1:1855130-1971355 GCF_001420695.1 Brevibacillus choshinensis
TTCGTGCACGACTTCTCCACCCCGATTCATGATGTAATGACAAAGGATGGTCTGGTGACTGCCCCAGTAGGGACAACCCTGCAACAAGCAGAAGCTATCCTGCAAAAGCATAAGATTGAAAAGCTTCCACTGGTGGACGAGCATAACATCCTGATGGGATTGATCACCATCAAGGATATTGAAAAAGCCATCCAGTATCCGAATGCAGCAAAAGACACACAGGGACGCTTATTGTGTGGTGCGGCAGTAGGAGTTTCCGGTGATACATTCGAACGCGCTGCAGCCTTGGTAAAATCCGGTGTGGATGTCCTGGTAGTTGATACTGCTCATGGCCATTCCAAAGGCGTAATCGATACGGTAAAAGAAATTAGAAAAGTATACCCGACCCTGACAATTGTCGCAGGAAACGTAGCGACTGGTGAAGCTACGCGCGATCTGATCGAAGCAGGGGCATCGGTAGTAAAAGTAGGGATTGGACCTGGTTCCATTTGTACAACCCGTGTAGTAGCTGGTATCGGGGTGCCGCAAATCACAGCGATTAACGACTGCGCCCGTGTAGCGCGAGAGTACAATATTCCAATTATTGCCGACGGGGGCATTAAATACTCCGGTGATTTGCCAAAAGCGATAGGAGCTGGCGCATCTGCCATTATGATCGGTAGCCTTTTTGCAGGAACGGAAGAAAGCCCAGGGGAATTTGAAATTTTCCAAGGTCGTCGTTTCAAGGTCTACCGCGGGATGGGTTCCATCGGTGCGATGAAAGCGGGAAGTAAAGATCGCTATTTCCAGGAAAACGAACAAAAGCTGGTTCCAGAAGGTATCGAAGGTCGTGTTCCTTACAAAGGGCCGTTGGCAGACGTTACGTTCCAAATGATCGGTGGTCTGCGTGCCGGTATGGGTTATTGCGGAGCGAAAACGATCGACGATTTGATCGAAAACTCCCAGTTTGTTCGCATCACAGGTGCTGGATTGCGTGAGAGTCATCCACATGACGTTCAAATCACCAAAGAAGCTCCAAACTACTCAATTTCCTAGGGAACCCTGTAGTTCACAGGACCTAAAACCCCCTTTCCTTCTAGTGAAAGGGGGTTTTTTCTAAGGTTTGCCATAGATTACAGGCCGAAACAAGCTTCAAGCGTGCCTATAAACTATGGTAAACTTAAAATGGTGTGTGCGTTTAGTAGGAAGACAAGATATCGACAGAAATGGGAGAGTGAGAGAATCTAATGAAACGAAAGACATGGACGAAGCGTTTGACAGGTCTGTTCCTTTCTGTCGCTGTATTTGCTACAGCAATGGGAGGAGCTGCGACAAAGGCCGATGCAGCACCTGCAGCCGATCTACAACTGGCAGCCAAATCTGCCATTCTCTTAGAGGCATCAACAGGTAAAATCCTGTATAGCATTAATCCTGACGTGCCATTGCCACCTGCTAGTATGAGTAAAATGATGTCCGAGTATCTGGTGCAAGAGGCCGTGAAGCAAAAGAAGATCACGTGGGACGAGCAAGTTCCCGTAAGTGAATACGCTTTTTATGTGGCGAAAATTTCTGATGCATCTGGCGTTTACTTGAATGCTGGTGAGTCTTTTAGTGTCAGAGAACTGTACAAGGCAATGGCTGTTGTATCGGCAAATGATGCGACTGTCCTGTTGGCGGAAAAAGTTGCCGGCAGTGAACCAAACTTTGTGCAAATGATGAACAAAAAAGCAAAAGAATTGGGTATGACCAATACGTCTTTTGTAACGTCTACTGGTTTGCCAGCGAATGAACTGGGTCCATACTCTGTACAAACGGACCAAGTAGAAAACCTGATGTCTGCTCGTGACTCCGCCATTTTGGCACGTGCTTTGATACGCGATTTCCCGGAAGCGATCGAGGTATCCAAAATTCCTCGCCTGACTTTCCGTGACGGTAAACCGAATGAGCTGAAGAAAGCAAACTACAACTGGATGCTGCCTGATCTGAACAACTACTATCCAGGGGCAGACGGTCTGAAAACAGGCTATACCAAAGCTGCTGGTTACTGCTTTACAGGAACAGCGACTCGTGACAACATGCGTGTCATTTCCGTTGTTATGGGTACCGACAATGAAACAAAACGTTTTGTGGAAACCAAAAAGCTGTTTGACTACGGGTTTAGCAACTTTAAACTCACGAAGCAAATGGACAAGGGCGCAACAATCAAAGGCTTTGAAACCGCACCTGTGAAAAACGGTGTAGAATTGACTGTCGGTGCTCAAGCGGGCAGTGAAGTAAACGTGCTTACCAAGATTGGTACGGAAGCGAAGTATACACCAACCGTGACCTTCCAAGAGCTAACGGCACCAATCAAGCAAGGTCAAGTCATCGGTAAGCTCGTCTTGAAAGAAGAGGGAGCAAAGGACAGCGATTACTTGCAACCGGAAGATGCAGCAAAAGCGGGCATTGACGTCGTAGCTAGCCAGGAAGTCGAAGAAGGTAGCTGGATCCGACTGTTCTTCCGTAGCATTATTCAGTTCTTTAGCAACCTGTTTAGCAGTGCTACAGGTAAGTAAATAAGCCAGTCCCCATCTCTACGCGAGGTGGGGATCTTTTTTTCTTTTTTCTGGATCGAAGAAATAAGGGTTGTTTTTTTCTACACCTTTCGTTTACAATGACCTTATCAACGAACCATAACACCACAGAACAGTTCTGGTTCTGACTTCGTGATATAGGGGGAATCGAAATGGTACAGGTAGGAACATCCCGCGTGAAAAAAGGTATGGCTGAAATGCAAAAGGGTGGCGTCATCATGGACGTTATCAATGCTGAACAAGCAAAGATTGCAGAGGCAGCCGGTGCAGTAGCGGTAATGGCACTGGAACGTGTACCATCTGACATTCGTGCAGCAGGTGGCGTAGCACGTATGGCTGATCTGGGCATCGTGGAAGAAGTGTTGAACGCTGTATCGATTCCTGTCATGGCAAAAGCACGTATTGGTCATTTCGTGGAAGCGCGTGTTCTGGAGTCCCTGGGTGTAGACTACCTCGATGAGAGTGAAGTATTGACCCCTGCGGACGATTTGTACCATATCAATAAAAAAGATTTCACTGTACCGTTTGTATGTGGCGCACGTGATCTGGGTGAAGCTCTGCGCCGTATCGGTGAAGGTGCATCCATGATCCGCACAAAAGGAGAGCCAGGGACCGGAAACATCGTAGAGGCAGTTCGCCATATGCGCACGATGATGGCTCAAATGCGTAAAGTTCAAGCAATGTCCTACGATGAACTGATGGCAGAAGCGAAAAATCTGGGGGCACCATATGAGCTTCTGGAACAAGTACACAAAACCGGTAAGCTGCCAGTCGTTAACTTTGCAGCAGGTGGTGTAGCCACTCCTGCAGATGCAGCGCTGATGATGCAACTGGGTTCCGATGGTGTATTCGTAGGCTCCGGAATCTTTAAATCAGAAAATCCTGAGAAATTTGCACGCGCGATTGTGGAAGCAACCACTCATTATGACGATTACGAACTGATCGCTCGCGTATCCAAAGGCTTGGGTAGTGCAATGACAGGTATCGAGATCTCCAAAATCCGTGAAGCGGACCGCATGCAAGATCGCGGCTGGTAAGGTGAGCGCTATGAAAATCGGTGTACTAGCTTTGCAAGGTGCGGTAGTGGAACACGTCCGAATGCTGGAAGAGGCAGGAGCGACAGCCGTTTCCGTGAAAAAAGTGGAAGAGTTGGACGACCTGGACGGTTTAGTCATTCCGGGCGGAGAAAGCACAACGATCAGCAAGCTCATGCATAAATACGGCTTCATAGAAGCGATTCGCGAATTTGGTGAAGCGAAGAAACCGATCTTCGGGACATGTGCAGGAGCGATCCTGTTGGCGAATCGGATCAACGGGCAAGACGATTTCCACCTTGGTCTGATGGACATCAAAGTAGAACGTAATGCATTTGGTCGTCAAAAGGATAGCTTTGAGGTCGAGATGCCTGTAGCGGGTGTGGCCGCTGATTATCCTGCTGTTTTCATCCGTGCTCCTTATGTGATGGAAGTAGGGGAAAATGGCCAGGTGTTGGCGAAATACGAAGAGAAGATCGTTGTTGCAAGAGATGGTCATTATTTGGCTGCAGCTTTTCACCCGGAATTAACTGATGATATCCGTTTGCACAAGTACTTCCTCGACATGGTGAAAGAATACCATAGTTAACGGATTATGAAACAAAACAAGACCGACATCGATGTGGTGTCGGTTTTTCTTTTGCGCAGACAGCCGCCCTTTACACAGGTATAGAACCTGTAGTACAGTTAACAATAGAAGCAAGAATGAATGAGAGAATGCGCTGATGAGAACAAGTACTTCGCAAGAGCCTGGCCTAGAGAGTCGGTGGTGGGTGCAAACCGATCCGGCGTGCGAAGGAATCCATCTCGGAGTGGCAAAGGATAAACTTTGTCCGGCACCGTCCCGTTATGACGGAAGAGTGGACAGATGCGAGTAGTACGGTGCATTTGTCAACGAGGGTGGCAACGCGGGTATACAACACTCGTCCCTTACCAGGGGACGGGTGTTTTTTGTTTTTTTGAAAATCGATTCGGAGGGATTCTCACATGTTGGACGTAAAAGTATTGCGTCAAGATCTGGAAGAAGTAAGACGTCGTTTAGCCCATCGCAATGAAGATATTTCGGCGTTGGATCAATTCGCTGAAGTGGATGAAAAAAGACGCCAGGTGATTCAGGAAGCTGACGCCTTAAAAAACAAACGGAATAATGTATCCGAGCAAGTAGCAGTAATGAAGCGCAATAAGGAAAATGCGGATCATTTGATTGCAGAAATGAAAGAAGTAAACGAGCGAATCAAAGTTCTCGATGAGGAGCTGCGCCAGCTGGATGAACAGCAAGAACTGATTTTGCTGAGCCTGCCTAACCTACCTCATGATAGTGTACCGATCGGGACTTCCGAGGACGAGAACGTAGTCGCCTGGACATGGGGAGAGCCACGGAACTTTGATTTTGAGGCAAAACCTCACTGGGATCTCGCTAGCCAAGCAGGTATCCTCGATTTTGAAGCAGCGGCAAAGGTAACGGGTAGCCGCTTTGTGTTCTACAAAGGGATGGGAGCTCGTCTGGAACGTGCCTTGATGAACTTCATGCTTGATCTGCATGCTAATCAACACGGCTATGAAGAGGTAATCCCACCTTATATCGTCAACCGTACGAGCATGACGGGAACCGGCCAATTGCCAAAGTTTGAAGAGGACGCGTTCAAGCTGGAAGGGCCTGATTACTTCCTGATCCCAACGGCTGAAGTTCCTGTGACCAACATGCATCGTGATGAAATCATGGATGGGGCAGACCTGCCTCGTTACTATGCAGCATACAGCGCTTGTTTCCGCTCGGAAGCGGGCTCGGCAGGCCGTGATACACGTGGATTGATTCGCCAGCACCAATTTAACAAAGTCGAGCTGGTTAAGTTCGCCAAGCCGGAAGATTCGTATGATGAGTTGGATAAACTGGTGAAAAATGCGGAGAAAGTACTGCAACTCTTGGGCTTGCCTTATCGTGTATTGAGCATGTGTACTGGAGATTTGGGCTTTACAGCTGCCAAGAAGTTTGACCTCGAAGTATGGATTCCGAGCAACAATATGTACCGGGAAATTTCGTCGTGCTCGAACTTCGAAGATTTTCAGGCTCGTCGTGCCAACATTCGTTTCCGCCGCGATACCAAGTCGAAGCCTGAATTCGTGCATACGCTGAATGGCTCGGGCCTCGCGATTGGTCGTACCGTCGCTGCTGTTTTGGAAAACTACCAAGAAGCAGACGGATCGATCATCATCCCAGAAGTACTTCGTCCGTATATGGGTGGAGTAGAAAAAATTTCGCCTAAATAAGAAGTACAAAAAAGACGTGCAGAACAGCTCTTGCTCCCTAGGGACAAGGGCTGTTTCTTTGTACTATCGTAAAAACTCATATTTAAGGTTGATAGTACAAGTGCAACTAAGAATTCGCCAGCGCCAAGGCTTCCAAGTTTTCTATTGTTGTAATACAGAAGGAAAAATTTAAAAAATGTGTGTTGCACTGTACTAATCTCTGTTATATAATAAAAACAAATCTTAAGAATATTGTTTTAATACAGATGTGGAGGGAATGGAAAATGGACTGCTACCGTTGCGAGGGAAACGGCGAACAATGTTGCACAAGATGTGGAGGAGTAGGTCACGACGAAAATGGGGCGGCTTGCCACAATTGTCTAGGCGATGGGCATGTCAGCTGCAGTCATTGCAGCGGCAGCGGATATCAGGAGTAAGACTATTTTTTTTGAACCTCCTGTACTATAATACGAATTTAAAAATGCGTCTGTATCATAATAACGTTTCTCTGATGGAGGAGGAGCTATTTTGACCACGATCCCTACTAATCCCTATCCTTTGGAATTGAGCATTACCGGAGAATTGCTCGACGACTATCGCGACATTCTTACACCAGAAGCGATCCAATTCATCATCAGGCTGGAACAGAAGTTTGGTGACAGACGCCAGCAACTGCTGGCCGAGCGACAAGAACGACAACTAAAAATTGACGCGGGACAGCTACCTGACTTTTTGCCAGAGACTGTAGAGATCCGCAAAAGTGATTGGACAGTAGCGCCCCTGCCAGCTGATTTGATGGATCGGCGTGTAGAAATCACCGGACCTTCTGGTGACCGCAAAATGGTCATCAATGCACTAAACTCAGGGGCGCGTCTTTTCATGGCAGACTTTGAGGATGCAAACTCACCAACGTGGGACAACACCATTCAAGGCCAGATCAACATGAAGGATGCCGTACGCCGGAATATCTCCTACTCCAGTCCTGAGGGGAAACAGTACTCACTGAATGAAAAGACAGCTGTACTAATCGTTCGCCCGCGCGGATGGCATTTGGAAGAGAAACACATCGCCTTAGATAACAAACCGATCTCAGGTAGCCTGCTCGACTTTGGTCTGTACTTTTACCACAATGTGCAGGCGTTGATGGCGAATGGTACAGCCCCCTATTTCTATCTTCCCAAGCTGGAAAGCCATCTTGAGGCACGCTTATGGAATGATGTATTCCTGTTTGCTCAGGATGAACTCCATATTCCTCGCGGCACGATCCGGGCAACGGTGTTGATAGAAACGATCTTAGCTGCTTTTGAAATGGACGAAATTTTGTACGAGTTGAGGGAGCATAGTGCTGGACTTAACTGTGGAAGATGGGATTACATCTTTAGCTACATTAAAAAGCTGCGCAATCAACCAGATGTCATTACACCAGACCGTGCTCAAGTGACGATGACGGTTCCATTTATGAAGGCCTACACGTCGTTGGCAGTAAAAACATGCCACAAGCGGCAAGCGCCATGCATCGGTGGGATGGCCGCACAAATTCCGGTCAAGAACGACCCGGTCAAAAATGAGGAAGCAATCGCCAAAGTACGCGCGGACAAAGAGCGTGAGGCGTACGACGGTCACGACGGCACATGGGTGGCACATCCTGGTTTGGTGCCAGTGGCAATGGAAGTATTTAACCGTTTAATGAGAGAGCCCAACCAGATCTGGTACAAACGTGAGGACGTGCAAGTAACGGCTAGCGATCTGTTGGCTGTACCAGCAGGGGTGATAACCGAGGAAGGCGTCCGCACGAATATCAGTGTCGGATTGCAATATGTAGAAGCTTGGCTGCGCGGCTCTGGTGCTGTACCCATCCACAATCTGATGGAGGACGCAGCGACCGCAGAAATATCTAGAGCACAGGTCTGGCAGTGGATGCGTCACCCGCGTGGAGTCTTACAGGATGGACGAAAGGTAACAGAGGCATTGGTGAAACAATGGTTGAGTGAGGAACTGCAAACATTGAAAACAACAATGGGTCTGGAGCGGTATGAGGAAAGCAAGTTTCCGTTGGCAGGAGGACTCTTTCTGCAATTGGTGATGGAAGATGAATTCGAAGACTTCCTGACCGTGCCTGGTTATCGCTATCTTTCATAATCGTAGGAAATCGTAAATTCTTATAAAAAAATAAAAATCGAGTGGGGGAAACGAAAATGAGCAAACAAAACAAGCAAGAAGCGATTCAACAGGTAGAGCAAAGCTGGCAAGCCGAGCGTTTTCAAGGAATTTCTCGTACGTATACTGCAGAAGACGTCGTCCGTCTACGTGGATCTGTTCAGGTAGAACATACGTTAGCGCGACTGGGTGCAGAGCGTTTGTGGCAGTTGCTCCATACTGAGCATCATATCAAGGCGTTGGGTGCACTAACCGGGAATCAGGCTATCCAGCAAGTAAAAGCGGGACTGAAGGCTATTTACTTGAGTGGCTGGCAAGTTGCGGCGGACGCCAATCTTTCCGGGCAAATGTATCCCGACCAAAGTCTCTATCCAGCAAACAGCGTCCCTCAAGTCGTAAAGCGCATCAACCAGGCACTCCAGCGCGCCGATCAAATCGATCAATCCGAAGGTGGTACCGATACTCATTGGTTCGCGCCGATCGTAGCTGACGCAGAAGCGGGATTTGGCGGCCCTCTGAATGTATTTGAATTGATGAAAGGAATGATTGAAGCGGGTGCAGCAGGTGTTCACTTTGAGGACCAGCTCGCTTCTGAGAAAAAATGCGGTCATATGGGTGGCAAGGTACTCATTCCGACCCAAGCAGCTGTTCGCAACCTGATCTCTGCTCGTTTCGCAGCGGATGTAATGGGAGTACCGACAATTATCGTGGCACGTACCGATGCGAATGGCGCTTTCCTCATTACCAGCGACATCGATGAACAAGATCAGCCATTCCTCACCGGAGAACGCACACCAGAAGGATTCTTCCGTCTACATGGTGGATTGGATGCAGCGATCGCTCGTGGTCTCGCGTATGCTCCGTACGCTGACCTGATCTGGTGCGAAACATCTGAGCCAAATCTGGAGGAAGCACGCCGTTTTGCCGAGGCGATCCATGAAAAATTCCCTGGAAAGCTACTGGCCTACAACTGCTCGCCTTCCTTCAATTGGAAGAAAAAGCTGGATGAAGAATCGATCGCACGCTTCCAGGATGAACTGGGTGAGCTGGGATACAAGTTCCAATTCGTTACGTTGGCAGGCTTCCACGCTCTGAACTACGGTATGTTTGAGCTGGCGAGAGGCTATCGTGATCGAGGTATGGCTGCTTACTCTGAGCTGCAGCAAGCAGAGTTTGGCAGCGAGGTCCATGGTTACACGGCTACTCGTCACCAACGTGAGGTGGGTACTGGGTACTTTGATGAGATCGCACAAGTCATTGCAGGGGGAACATCTTCTACGACGGCTCTCAGTGGGTCTACAGAGGAGGAGCAGTTTGCTCATCAGTAAGGGATAAAGATGCGGGAAGAGGACTAGGGAAGCGTCTCCTAGTCCTTTCTTTTTGTACGTTTCGGTACTCACAGGCACGGCTCGAGAGGCCTGTTTGTTTGCCAAAAGGAGGGTAACGGCATATAATAAGGTGGTAGGTGGGCAGCAGATTTAGGTGGCTTGTCCAGATCATATCTATGTCCTCGTAGCTCAGCAGGATAGAGCGTCAGTTTCCTAAACTGTAGGTCGGAGGTTCGAATCCTCTCGGGGACGCCATTGATGAAAAAGCCTTGATATATCAAGGCTTTTTTGTTTTTTATGGGTCTATCCATCATAGAAGATGACAGAGTAGTTGGGAGGCCCAAGGATGAATGACACCCTGGGCCTTTCCTAGTGTTTGTAGGATAGATTCATCCATCGATGTTTAAGCTCGCTTTCTTTTTCAAACTATACATAGAACCGGGCAACAAAGGAGGTATGCGGTTTGGCGGGCTACGTTCAGTATTTCCATGACATCATCACCTCGATTAACGAGCTCCCGAGCAAGTTGATGAGGATTGTTACTTTAATCAATGAACCCATTCAGAGCTTAACGAACACGCTGGTCGTGACTAATATTCTTTTGGGCTTGCTCTTTCTTACTTCCCTCGCGAATATCTACATGCTCTGGAGAAATGGCAAGAGGTGAGCCAGATCTTCATCGCATAGAAGCAGGGGTCATGCCGAATAACGCAGGCTCTATAAAAGTGCTGCTGAAATGTGGCTTTCACAAGGAGGAACAAGAGGAACAGGAATGAGATCGTAAGAGAAAAGGGTGAAGCCTGTCGCTTCATCCTTTTTTATGTCTTTGTACAAGCAAAAGATGTCGCACAATGAAGGAATATGTTGACGAGTCGAGAACTTTGTACTATAGGATGTATTTTCCAAAAAAAGAAGAGGAAGAGGAGGGGAATGAGGGTCTTGCTTGTACGTGTAAAAAACAGCTTGTTAGCTGTTTGCTTTCTACTATTGCTGATGCCCCCGTCATTTGCTGAAGCAGCCACCCATGTCGAGGTAGCAGTCGATCAGTTAAATATTCGCAGCGTTCCAGGAACAACCACCCAAATCGTCGGAACAGTCACGAAAGCTACACGACTGCCCATTCTGCAAGAACAAAAAGAGTGGACACAGGTGAAGCTCGCCAATGGAAAGACGGGTTGGATCAATAATAAGTATGTCAAAATGATTGAGGTTCCACAAATCAAATATGTAAAAAGCAATGTGGACATGCTGAATGTTCGGGCAGAACCGAATGCGACTGCCCAAATATTGCAGATTATCGATAAAAATGGCGTGTTTTTGCAAGTGAAAAAACAAGGGGATTGGGCGCAAATTAAGCTGTCTGACAAAGTAAGCGGCTGGGTAAATGTGCGCTTTTTGACGGAAACGGCAGCGCCTGCGCCAAAGCCAGTTCCAGCACCAGCACCAATGCCTGTACCAATCCCACAACCGGTTCCTATTCAGACGGTGCCAGAAGTTCCTTCCTATCCTTCTGATGCTGGTATTGGGGCGGGTACCATTGAATTAACAGAAGGCTATGATGTGTACACGGCTCCAGACTTTTTGGGCACAGTGATCGGACAAGTTAGCGCAGGTACCATTATCAACCATTACGGATATGCAGGCGGTTGGTATACGATTAACTATAACGGCACCTACGCCTACATTTATAAACCAATCGTACCGGAAGATCCAGGGCAGACACTGCCGATAGAAATACCCGTGACGACTACTCCAGATCCGGTACAACAAGAAGCGACGATTCGCGTGAAAAATGCGGATACCAATCTGAGGAGCGGTCCCGGAACAACATATCCGGTCGTGGGTAATGTACAGCCAGGTCAGATCTTCCCTATTGTACAAACAGAGGGAGACTGGTATGTAATCCGCATGCCTGACAATTCTACAGCATACATCGCCGGTTGGATCGTAGATCGCATTCAGCCAGTCAACACTTTGCCACCGAGCGGAGGAGACACATCAGGCGTAGGATACAACAACGGCATGATCGGGAATGAAAAGGTGTACATTTACTCTACGCATAACCGAGAGTCTTGGCGAAATATTGCGCGAAATACGCAAGGAAGCTCCGTGGATGACCCGGAAATCAATATCACGCTGGTTGGAAAACGCTTGGGTGAGCTGTTGCAAGGCAAAGGTATTGAGTCTATGGTAAATCAGGACGACTTTGCTCAGAAGCTGGCGGAGCAAAATAAAAGCTACTCGATGTCCTACACGGAATCGTACAAAGCCGTCATGGCAGCAGCGACAACGAGCCCTAACCTGAAATACATTTTCGACATCCATCGGGATAGTGATGAGCCACGCAGCAAGGTTGCCCTTACGTTGAATGGGAAGACGTATTCACGCGTTTTGTTTGTGATTGGAACTGCCAACCCGACCTATCTGGAAAACAAGAAGCTAGCGGAAAATCTGCATGCTCGCCTGGAAGCGACTTATCCTGGCTTGTCACGCGGAGTGATTCTGAAAGGGAAGAACGAAGGGAACGGCGTATACAATCAGTCTGTTTCCGAGGGAAGCCTGCTTTTGGAGTTCGGGGGAACCAACAATACGCTAGAGGAATGCTACAATACGGCAGAGGCTTTTGCGGACGTGTTCGTCAACTACATGCTGGAATCACAAATTGCATTTAAGTAAGAACGAAGAACCAGCACGATTCCTTTCGCCTACAGTGCGAGGGAGTCGTGTTTTTTCTGTAACTACGAAACTGGGAGGTCTACATGTCAGAGAATCATCCAAATAAAGAACCTTTCACGAATGAGGAGCGGCACCAGCTGCAAGGTGACTGCGAAAGCTGCTTTGGCTTGTGCTGTGTGGCACTGCCTTTTGCAGCTTCTTCTGACTTTGCCATCCATAAAGATGCCGGCAAGCCCTGTCGCAACTTACAATCTGACTTTCGGTGCAGCGTTCATACTAGCCTTAGAGAAATTGGCTTCCGAGGCTGCACGGTATATGACTGCTTTGGTGCGGGGCAAAAGGTTTCCCAAAGCACTTTTGAGGGACGCGACTGGCACCAGGCTCCGGAGTCGGCAAAGCAAATGTTTGATGTGTTTCCGATCATGTGGCAACTTCATGAGCTGCTCTGGTATTTGACGGAGGCACTGGCATTGGAATCAGCCAGTTCGATCCACGATTCTATCAGAGACGCCCTCGATGAGACGAAGAGACTCACTGATCTTAGCCCAGAAGCTCTCCTAAAGCTGGATATCGCCGTGCATCGATCAAGGGTCAATGAACTGCTCTTGCGGACGAGCGAACTCGTACGAGGAAAAGTCAGTCATCAGCAAAAAGGCAAGAAGACGTACGGCCGAGGAGCTGATCTTATCGGGGCAAAGCTCAAGGGAGCAGACCTCAGAGGGGCCAACTTGAGAGGAGCGTACCTAATTGCCGCTGATCTTCGAGGAGCTGATCTGCGGATGACGGACCTGATTGGGGCAGATTTCCGCGATACTGATCTGCGAGGAGCGGATCTGACCGAGTGCCTCTTTCTTACCCAAACCCAACTCAATGCTGCGAAAGGCGATGCTGACACGAAGCTTCCGCCGTCATTTACTCGCCCTCCGCACTGGAATTAACCCTTATCTCGCATAAGGGTCTTTCTTTTTTTATAAATTGATTCCAATTCATTACCTATGTTATTATTTTGTTGTTGCAACATATATGTTATGACATGTAATTTATGGGCAGGAGGGACCATTTTGAATCTAGATGATGCGGTAGGATTTTCGATAAATAACACGGGCCGCAGCTTAACGCGATTATTGACAAGCGAATTCAGTCATTTGGAAGTCACGCCTGAACAATGGTCGGTATTGAAACGTTTGGAGGAAGAAGACAGCATCACGATAAAGGAGCTGAGTAGAAGGGTAGGGAAAGACCAAGCTAACGTGACGAGAATATCAGATCTGCTGGAACGCAAAGGATATCTGATCCGAAAGCCAAATCCAGAAGATAAACGATCATCGTTGGTCTATCTGACAGAAGCAGGGAGAGAGATCACCAGCCAGCTGATCCCGATCGATGAAAAAGTCCATGAGATCGCGTTGCGAGGAATCTCTGAGCAGGAAATAGCGTTTCTGAAGCAAGTACTGTCAAAAATACGAGAGAACGTGAGCGCGGAATAGAGAGAGCTTGGTGCCGTGTGGATAGGAGAGATTCACTTGCAAAAGCAGCCCCTATGGACCAGGGACTTTATCAAGATTTGTTTGAGCAGTTTGTTTTTGTTTATTACGTATTACGCGCTTTTCGCAACATTGCCTGTCTATATCATGGATACGTTGCGTGGGGGCGAGCAGGAAGTAGGCTTGGCCTTAACAGCTTTTATTATTGCAGCCGTTATCGTTCGGCCAATAGCCGGAAAATGGGTAGATGAGCTGGGCAAGAAAAAGGTGGCCATCTTGGCGTCGGCTTTGTTTATGGTTTCTACTTTTACATATTTCGGAGTAATCAGCCTCTTCTTTCTACTGGCTCTACGTTTTGTGCACGGACTGAGCTTTGGTTTTGCCACTACTGCCATGGCTGCCATCGCTACAGATCTCGTTCCTGAAGAACGAAAAGGAGAAGGAATCGGCTACTATGCACTTTTCATGAATTTGGCCATGGTAATCGGTCCGTTTGTCGGCCTGATGATCATGGACAAGTACAGCTTCTCTGTATTGTGCATGCTGCTTTCCGTATTCGCTATTGTTTCCTTTGCATGTGGAGGCTTGACGAAGGTTCAGGAAGCTCAGGCAGCTGTGAAAAGGCAACATGGTAAGAAATTTCACTGGAAAAACTTCATTGAGCCAGGTGCTATGCCGATCTCGTTGACTGCCTGTCTCATGTCCTTTGCTTATAGTGGACTTCTAACTTTTATTCCTGTCTATGCAAAGGATATTGGAGCGTCAGAGGTATCCAGCTACTTTTTTGTTATTTATGCGATTATGATTGTATTGTCGCGTCCTTTTACCGGGAAGCTGTTTGACCGGCTGGGGGAGCATGTCGTGATCTATCCGAGCATCATTTTGTACGCCATTGGACTCGTGCTGCTCAGTCAGGCGCATGGTCCTGCCATGTTCCTCGTCGCCAGTGCGTTGATTGGCTTGGGCTATGGGAGCGTGTTTCCCAGCTTTCAAGCGATTGCGATCAAGTCATCTCCGACAGAGCGAAGAGGCTTGGCGACAGGTACCTACTATTTGTTGTTCGATCTAGGTATGGGGGTCGGATCGTTTGTGTTAGGGATCGTTGCTTCGTCCATGAATTTTAGCTCCATGTACATGATATCTTCTTTGATCGTTGCCTTTGCAGGTGTCGTTTATTACAGCCTGTATCATCGGGCGACCAGTAAAAAGCTGCGCAAGGAAAGTGAACGTCTGCAGTTTTCCGAGTGAGTGAAGGATAGTAGAGTTTCACCAAAACACGGTGGGGCTCTTTTTTGTAGAAAAAAAAGCGCTCGAAGCCACACACTTGTGGTGGAGAGCGCTTTTGAAAAGGATATTACGCGATGTTCTTTTTGCCAAAGAGAGCGCCATCCAGGCTGTATTTAGAGCTGCCACTGATAGCGAGAGAGAGCGTCATAGCCAGCAAAGCCAGATCCAGCTCATAGCCGGCGCCCGCTTGTCCACTCAAGAAGCCAATAGAGAGTTTAGCTGTAAGAATGGCACCTACCATGATAACCACCATAACGGCCGAAAAAAGGCGAGTACCCAAGCCCAAAATCAGTGCAATCCCACCGATGAGTTCAAGGAAAGCGACAAAGTACGCAATAAAAGCAGGAAGCCCCATTGTTCCAAAGAATCCGGCTACATTTCCCAAACCCATCTGGAACTTATCAATACCGTGGATGAGAAAAGTGAGACCAGCAATCAAACGTAAAACGAGAGCACTCCATTCAAAACGTGTAGACATGTATAAATACCTCCAAGAAGAAATTGATAGTAAGTAACAAGGTTACTTTTCGTTAGTTAGTGTATAATAATAAATGCGCTGGGTCAATGGTTGAAATTGTACAGTAATTGTCCAAATCCAATCATTCTTTTTGAAGGATTTACGAAAGAGCGTTATACTGAAAGAAGAATGAGGTGATTCCTATGAAACAGTCCTCTCTCTGTCCAAGATTTGAAAAAGGTATGCAGTTGCTAGGAAAACGATGGACAGGGCTAATCTTATATCAGTTGCTGGCGGGACCTCAGCGTTTCTGTGCGTTGGAAGGTGCTCTGCCTGTGAGCGGAAGGCTACTTTCTGAACGACTGAAAGATCTGGAGAAGGAAGGCCTTGTGCATCGACAAGTATATACGGATTCCGCTCCCGTTCGGGTGGAGTATTCTCTGACTGAAATGGGTCTTGCTCTGGAACCGGTGTTAAAAGGCATTGAGAATTGGGCCCAGACATGGATTGAATTAGATGCAGAAGAACCGGTAGGCTGTTGCGAAGAGAAAAGCTGTGATGAATAAAAAAAGCTGTGACCAATAAAAAAAGCGCCGGGATTACCCGACGCGTTCATAAATGAGCCCGGGACGGATAGACCGTTACCGGGCAACTTTTGTTTTGCTTGGCGTTTGCTTTACAGCTTCGTGATTTCGTCTTTCAAAAGCTCTGATTGAGTACCAAAGACTACCTGTACGCTACCTTTGCCGAGCTTCATGACACCAGCAGCACCGAGATCTTTCAAGCCTTTTTCATTCACGACCTTGTCGTCTTTGAGCACGAGGCGAAGACGAGTGATACACGCATCGACGTTGACGATGTTTTCTTTGCCGCCGATGAGGGTCAGTACTTTTTGTGCTTTTTCCTGCATGGTATTCGATCCTCCAGATGTGCTGACTTCTAGGTCGTCATCTTCGCGTCCTGGGGTCTTGATGTTCATTTTCACAATCAAGATACGGAACAGGAAGTAGTAAACGACTGCGAACGCTAGACCAATCGGAATGATCAGCCATGCATTGGTGGAAAGCGGGAAGTTCAGTCCGTAGTCGATCAAGCCAGCCGAGAAACCAAAGCCGTGCTTGATCCCCATCGCAGTCACAATATAACCGGATATACCCGTCAAGATCGCGTGAATGACATACAGCAAAGGTGCCGCAAACATGAACGCAAATTCGAGCGGTTCCGTAATCCCTGTCAGGAACGAGGCGAGAGCCGTACCGATAAACACAGATGCGATTGCTTTGCGCTTTTCCGGTTTCGCTGTGTGGATGATAGCGAAAGCAGCTGCAGGCAGTGCGAACATCATGATCGGGAAGAAGCCAGTCATAAACATACCAGCCGATTTGTCACCGGCAAAGAAACGATTCAGGTCACCGTGGACCACTTTTCCAGCTGCATCTGTAAAGTCACCGATTTGGAACCAAGCGATAGCATTTAGCACGTGGTGGAGACCAAACGGAATGAGCAAACGGTTGAAGAATCCAAACAACCCGGCACCCACAGCGCCTAGACCCACGATCCAGTTACCCATGCTGGTTAGAGCGTCCTGGATAGGACCCCAAACGATCCCGAAGAGCAATCCGATGATAACCATACTAAGCGAAGTGATGATGGGTACGAAACGCTTTCCGCCGAAGAAGCCTAGCCACTCGGGGAGCTTGATATTGTGGTAACGGTTGTAGCAGTAAGCAGCTACACCACCTGCGAGGATACCGCCGAGAACACCCATGTTCAGCTTCGCGTCGTCTGCGATAAAAGGCATAGCAGCAGGTACTTTGGACAGGACGGCAGTCAGTACCATGTAGGCGATCACAGCTGCCAAGGCGGCTACGGCGTCACCTGCCAGACCGATTGCAACACCGACGGCGAAAATCAAAGATAAGTTATCGAAAATAGCAGATCCGCCAGCGAGCAGGAAAGGCGCGATGTACTGGTTCAGGAAACCACCAACAGCTGATCCCAGGTGAAACTCGGTTTCGTAGTTGATGGCACCGAAGCGGAGCAAAAGCGCTGCGGCCGGCAACGTGGCGACTGGGAGCATCAGGGCTTTCCCAATCTTTTGCAGAAAGGCGAGCATAAGAAAAACCTCCTTGGAATGAGATGTATATCAGCAAGTCGTTCTCCGGATGAAAGGCAGAGGATGAGGGCACGAAGAATGGCCCGGAGATGACTATTCTGATCAATTATTTTGAAATCGCTTACAAGCGGGAGAGAAAAACAACAACAAAACAGTCAGTCTGCTTTGTTGTTCAGGAACGAGACGACGTCTTCCACGGTGGACAGAGTCAGGGCGTGGTCGGCTGTGCGTTTTGCCTGTTCCCTTGTGGTAGCGCGTATACGCTCTTTTACTTTCGGCATGACCGAGGCGGCGCCACTGAATTCATCCAGTCCCATCCCCAACAGCAACTCTGTCGCTAGAGGATCGCCAGCCATTTCCCCGCACAACCCGGTCCAAATACCGCCTCGGTGGGAAGCATCGATCACGTGGGAGATCAGGCGCAACACTGCAGGGTGATAGTAGCTGTACAAGTCAGCGATATGGGCATTCATACGGTCTACTGCCAAGGTGTATTGCACGAGATCATTCGTACCAATACTGAAGAATTGTACTTCTTTGGCAAAGGCATCGGCTTGGAGGCATGCCCCTGGGATTTCCATCATCATACCGATAGCGATGTTTTCATCAAAGGCTACGTCTTCAGCCCGTAGCTCCGTTTTCGTCTGTTCCAGGATGCTCTTGGCTTCTCGTAATTGCTCCAAATGAGAAATCATCGGGAACATGATCAGCAAGTGACCGTATGCACTGGCACGCAACAGAGCGCGCAGCTGTACGCGGAACAACTCAGGACGGGCGAGCGATATACGGATGGCCCGGAAACCGAGAAAAGGATTTTCTTCCTGATCCAGATCGAGAGCAGGCAAGTGCTTGTCGCCACCGACATCTAGGGTTCGGATGATGACAGGCTTTTCCCCAAAAGCGATGGCCACTCGTTTGTAGGCCTGGAATTGTTCTTCCTCATCTGGCAGTGTGCTACGGTCCATAAACAAAAACTCGGAACGGAACAATCCGATGCCTTCTACCCCGGATGCAACGAGTGCATCTGCTTCTTCCGGGACTGCCATGTTCGCCATCAGATGTACGCGATGACCATCGAGGGTCTCTGCTGGTAGATCTTTCATGGCTTCGTAGGCTTGGCGCTGAATTTGCTCTAGAGCCGCTTTTTCCTGATAACGGGTCAGCGCTTCACCATCAGGATCGGGGAAAAGCTCTCCGCTGGTTCCGTCGAGGATCAACATGGTGCCATATTCCACTTCGAAGAGAAGCTGTTCGCCTACGCCCATCACAGCAGGAATGCCCAGCGATCGGGCCAAAATCGCTGCATGGGAGGTTGCTCCGCCTTTTACCGTAGCGATCCCGCGAACGTGCTGGATCGGTAATTGCAACGTTTCAGATGGTGTTACATCCACTGCAACCAGTATGAAAGGCTCTTCAGGGAAGGACACAGACTGCTCATTCCCAGACAGATTGCGAATGATTCGGCGGCTCACATCGCGGATGTCGTCGGCACGCTCTCGCATGTATGCGTCATCCATGCTTTCAAACAGGGAGATGAATTGATCCGATACTTGTTGTACTGCCGCGGAGGCACTGAGAAGCTGGCTTTCAATCACGCTGTTCATTTCTCCCGCGAAGGCCGGATCGTCCAAAAAGGCAAGATGGGCAGAAAGGATAGCGGCTTTTTCCGAGCCAAGCGTATCTTCGGTCTGCTGTCTCAGTTGCTCTAGCTGGTCACGAGCTAACTCGATGCTTTGTGCGAGTCGTGCCTGCTCTGCTTTGATGTCGGATGAAGTGATCGCGGTCTCGTGGATGACAGGCTGCTCTTGGGACAATCGGACGATGGGAGCGATCGCGATGCCAGCAGATACGGGTATACCTTTTAACATGTGTAACTCACCGTCCTTCCTTTCGCGTGTGAATCAGCTCGCGAATTCTTGATGAAAAAGCTCACGGATTTCAGCCGCGACATGCTCTTCATCCGAGCCATCGACTTCGATAGTCAAATGGTCCCCTTGGGTGACACCCAGGGTCATGATGCCAAGAATGCTTTTCCCGTCCACCTTTTTCGCACCCTTGTTGAGCGTGATCTTGGACTGGAACTGCGACGTACGATTGACGAAGAGAGCTGCGGGACGAGCATGCAGCCCGCCCTCGACTGTAACGGTTACTTCAAATTGAATCATCAGGGACCTCCTGCTTGGTTGGCTATTTTAAAACGACGGTCATAAGTGGCTCTTGGCCTGCTTGCACATTGGCTTTGGCCACCACGTTCTTTTCCGCTACGACATCGCCGTTGGTAATCACAATAGGAGTAACGATCGGGCAACCGGATTCTTGCAGCGTGGCAAGATCAAACTGGATGAGCTTGTCACCGGCTTTGACTTGATCACCGACAGCTACAAAAGGAGTGAAGCCCTGTCCTTTCAATTTGACGGTATCAATCCCGATGTGCATGAGGATCTCCAGACCGGTATCACTAGTCAAACCAATAGCATGATGAGTGGGAAACAGGTGCGTCACTTTGGCATCCATCGGAGAGAGCAGGAGTCCCTCAGTTGGCTGAATCGCTACTCCATCACCCACGACATTTTGAGCAAAGACTGGATCTGGCACCTCAGATAGTGGCACGATCGTACCAGTCAGAGGGGCAAGGAAAGTGATTTCTTGTTGTTTTTTACGGGAAAACAAACTGCGTAGCATAAGTTCCTCCTTTTGCGTTGAACGAAAATAGGCATGAGCAGGTAAAGACACACGACATACTTACTATGTCCGTATGTTCTCACCGCTCATGCCTAGTCGAACTAGTAACACGCAGGATTTCATATTGATTTATTGTTGTAACAAACGAAAGACATGCATGGCCATATAGCCGATTTCGTCTTCAGGTACCGTCACTTCCAGACGAGACGAAATGTAGTCGGCAAGCTCAGAGGCCAGCTCGTAAGCTTCCGGGATCGTCGTTTTTACCCGATCCAGTAGAGGATTTTGAATAGATTTTTGCTGACGGATACGATCTACAGCAAATCGCAAATGAGTGATCAGACGAACGTAATCGACAGTACTTCGTTCGATGGTTTTGCCTGTTCGTTGCTCAATGATCGTGACCAATTCACTGATGATGTTGGCGAACTGGACAGCTTTGTTGACCGGTGTATAACTGATTGCGGAGTGTATATGCAGGGCCAGAAAGCCAATCTCGCTTTCAGGGATATCCAACGAAAACGCCTTTTTGATCATGTCCGCTGCCCGTTTCGCCAGCGCGTACTCTTTTGCATACAGCGACTGCACTTCAAACAAAAACGGATTGACGATCTCCATGCCATTCTTTAGTCGATAAATGGCAAACTGGATATGGTCAGGTAAGGCAACGTGCACATGCTCGTTTAATTGCGGGGTGATCTCGATAGCGATCAACGCAATGATTTCCTCCGCAATACCTACGACAGCGGGATCCACTTGGCTGAGAATGGTCTGATACTGCTTTTGATGACTCTCACTTTCCAATCGGAAGCGCTTCTCCACACGAGGATCAAGGGCAGGGATGGTGTTCCCGGGCTTTGCGCCAAATCCAATGCCTTTTCCGAACAGCACGATCTCCTGCTGGGAGTCAGGCTCTTCGACGAGTACGACGTTGTGGTTCAACACGCGAGTGATCGCATACACTTTTTCCTGTTCTCGGGACAACCAATTCCACCACCTTTAGAACCAAACGCGGTTACTTTACAAAAAAGAGCCGAAAAAACCTTTTTAGCACATAAAAAGATCTTCTCGGCTCATGCCTGCATAACCAGTAACACGCCTGTGTGAAAACGCTTCAATTGATTTATATCTTAGCTTACGATTTTCCGGTTGTCAATCACCCTGTACAAAGGGAAATTGCGGCTTTTATTGACAGGGAAGAGGGGAAGGTAGAAGTAAAATCGTGGAAAAATATACCTTTTTTACAGAAGGTGATGACATATGATTATCTCTATTTTGTGAGGAAGGAAGAAGATTTCTTGGCTGTTGAAATTACGTGGCTCTTCGGAACTGTACACACGGGCAGGAGTCCGCGAATGATTCACGAATAACAACAAACAAACTGACGGATCGGTAAGAGCATCCGCCAGCTTGTTCGGTCATTTCGTGAATTTGTCTGCAATCGTGGAAGCACAGAACGAATTCGGCTTGATTTCAGCCGGAAAATGATTGGTCTCTGCTAAGCTTAGCAAGGACTGGATAAACTTACGAGTAGGGCCGTTCATCCCGATGTCAAAATGCAGACGGATCGGCGTATCGTGCTGGCGGTCGCGAAGATACTGACGCACCTCCGTAGCGAGACCGACTGCGTACATAGCCTCCTGAAAAATACGCTGCTGCAGTGATGAATAACGCCGCTCCTGAAATTTGTGATAAAAGAAGGTGCCTCCGTGGCCAGGACGAATCACAGTAATGACCAGGGCAAAAAACGTTCCGCGGCTTTTTAGCTGTGAATCGGCTCCTACGATAATCTCAAACGGACCTGTCATTGACGAGATGGTTTGCTCGATGTGGGAGAACACATCCTCCTTGGCAAGCAGCCCTTTAGTCGGACTGTGAAAGCAATCAAACAGAGTATTTGCAGAGGTTAAGCCCACTCACATCCCTCCAGATAGAGGCAACTATAGTTTCCATACATGATCCGTACATCATTAATGTATGTAATCTCGCAGAGAGTATGTGAACAGGTAGGGACAAAAAACGTAACTAATCAATCATGTAGCGGAGTATTAGCATGAGAAAGTAGTTTGTCCAAAGCGATAATTCATGTGATGGATCAAAGGTGATTTTATGAAATAGTCGTACATAGGAAGAAAAACGATAATAAGAACATTGTTCTTTATTATAAAATGGGGTTCATATCCCTGATAAACCTTAACGAATTGCAGGAGGCTTACACACATGATGAATCAATATCTTCCTCAAGTAAAAGAAAATCGCGAAGCAGGTCACGACATCGATCCTGTTTTCTTGAATCGCTGGTCCCCACGCTCTTACAAGTCTGACGCTATTCCAGATGAAGTATTGTTTAGCCTGTTCGAGGCAGCGCGTTGGGCACCATCTGCGAGCAATGAGCAGCCATGGCGCTTTGTATTTGTCCGTACAGCGGAAGACAAGGAGCGTTTTTATCCGTTTATCGCGGAAGGAAACCGCGTATGGTGCGAAAAAGCTCCTGTACTGGTTCTCGTCATTTCGAAAACGATCAGCTCTCGCGACACGCATAACCGTGCCCATGCATTCGATGCAGGTACAGCATGGGGTTATCTGGCTCTAGAAGCGACTCGTCAGGGTCTTGTTACACACGCAATGGGCGGCTTTGACCCGGAGAAAGCGCGTGAAGTACTTGGAATTCCTGAGGGATACGAGCCACAAGCGGTTATTGCGGTCGGATACCAAGGAGCCAAAGAAGAGTTGAATGAAGTTTTGCAGGAGCGGGAAAAACCATCGGCCCGCCGCGATCTGTCTGAAACGGTATTTGAAGGTGTGTTTACAGCGAAGTGATCGAACAGGATTTGTATAAACACGAAGCGTTCATGAAGGCTGCTATGGAAGAAGCCGAAAAAGCTGCTGCGATCGGTGAAGTGCCCATCGGAGCTGTGATCGTTCGCGACGGGGAAATTGTGGGACGAGGCTACAATCTGCGGGAAACCCAAAAGGATCCGACGTTGCACGCGGAAATGATCGCGATTCGTGAAGCCAGCGAACGTTTAGGCGGATGGCGATTGATTGGCTGTACTCTTTATGTGACCTTGGAGCCATGTCCGATGTGTGCTGGGGCCATCGTCCAAAGCCGAGTCGAGCAGGTGGTGTACGGGGCTCGTGATCCCAAGGCAGGATGTGCAGGGACATTAATGAACCTGCTGGAAGAACCACGCTTTAACCATCAGGTCCCTGTCGTCGAAGGCGTTCTCGCAGAGGAGTGCGGGCAAATGCTAAAAGATTTCTTCCGCGCTCTGCGTCATAAGCGGCAACCAAAAGAGAACTGATTTTTGCAGCATACAAACAAACCGCCCGGAAATAGCGTGGTGCTATCGGGCGGTTTGTGATTTTATTCTGAAGTTATTTTTATCTATGGTTTTGAAGCATGTCCAGCTCTTCTTCGGTCAATTCGCGATATTCACCAGGCTTGAGGTCTGTGTCCAGATGGAGAGGGCCCATACGTATACGCTGTAAATACGTCACGTGAAGGTCAAAAGCGGCAAACATGCGTTTTACCTGATGGAACTTCCCTTCCATAATGGTGACGCGAATCTCAGAGGTGTCACCGGAAGAGAGGATTTCTAGCTTGGCAGGTAGGGTTGTGAAGTCCTCGAGTTCTACCCCTTTGGCAAATTCCTGAACATGGTGTTCCGTGACCCGGCCATCAATTCGAGCAAAGTATTCCTTGTCGACTTTCTTCTTTGGAGAAAGCAGGCTGTGGGACAGCTGTCCGTCGTTCGTCAACAGCAGGAGTCCTTCGGTGTCGATATCGAGCCGTCCTACGGGATGTACTTTAATCGCCCATTCATAAGGCAAGAGATCCACGACAGTCTCGTGCACATTGTCTTCTGTCGCTGATACAACTCCAGGTGGCTTGTTCATCAGGACATAGACCCAACGCTTGAAGTTCAGTGGTTCTCCGTCCACCACGATGTCCTGTTCGTCTGCCACGACATGCATGCCGGGATCTGTAGCGACGATGCCCTCGACTACGACCAACCCCTGTTTGACCAGGACCTTCACTTCCTTGCGCGTGCCCAGTCCCATATTGGCTAGTACTTTATCCAAACGTTCACGTTTCATGTATGTTCCTCACTTTTCTTCTTCTATATAAAACAAAACGGTCCAACCCGTTTTGGTATATGGTTATTAGTTTGGCCTAATGCAGCTCGCAAATCAAGAGGAACACAGAGGATTGAGTCTTGCAATTTTGTCATGTATTTGCTATAGTTAGTAATGTTTCTGACCAAACATTTATCATGGAGAGATACCCAAGTGGTCATAAGGGGACGCACTCGAAATGCGTTAGGCGTCGTGAGGCGTGCGTGGGTTCGAATCCCACTCTCTCCGCTTACAGAAAAAGCATGATTTTGCCTTAGTGGCAGAGTTGTGCTTTTTTTATTTTTCCCATCAAAATAACAAAACAAGCTGCCATCGCGATATTTCTCGATGACAGCTTGTCTTTTTTAAGCTCTGATTATTTCGCAGGAGTGGCTGCGATTCTCAGTTGTTCGTTTTGTTTCAGCAGATTGGAGAAAGTAAAGGGCTTGCGATCCTTCTTAAAACTAGGCAACATAGGTACCATGTCTATCGCTCCTTTCGCAAATGTTATTTTATGTAAATCATAACATTGGGGTGAAAAAATAGTCAATTAGACATATTCGCTCGATTCAAATAAGACAGAAGTAACTGAAATTCGGTAGAAAAGATATTTTCAATGCCGTTGTACCCTTCTCGCTTGCCGATCGGTTGCGCAAATTTAGCATACAATCGATTTAAATAAGCATTTTCTTCTAGTGCGCAAAACTGAAAGAGTTTGATGGCCTGACTCTCCTCGGCGATCTGATTGACCAAGTAACGAAATCCCTGTAGGAAAATGCGACTGCTTCGAAATTGCTCTGCGATAATGACCGAATTCACAAAAGCAATCTCACCAGTAGAGTCATCTTGATAATCGGCGTTGTAATAATGGTAATGGACCCACCCAATCATGTTATCCAAGTGATCTTCTACCAGGATAATCCGGGAGTTTTGGATCGTTTCCAGAATGTGAACCAATGTGTCGTTCAAGGAAAATTGCGAATGGAACTCTTTTCGGTGGCGGATAAAGTATAGGGCGAATTGTGCGTAATCTTCATCGCTCACACATCGTCTGAATTTACCTATCATCAGCATTCACTCCTAGCTCCGTCGTTCCTTTAATGTCTGTCGCACATGGGCATCGATTTCCGGGTACCTAGACAGGATGTAGTATAGCACCTTGCGTTGGAGGGTCAAAAAAACACAGGGTGTGAGCGCATAGACAGTCGCCGTGCGTGGTACGTTCTCCAGCAGTGCGATCTCCCCGAAGTGATCCCCGTCCTCCAAAACAGCCAAACGGACTTGTCCCGTCTCGGTGTCAGGGGTTGATTTTGTGATCTCTACTCTCCCCCTGGCAATGAGGTAAAATTTTTCCCCAGGCTCCCCTTCATGAATAACCGTTTGTCCCACACCGTAAGTCTCCGTGTTGAACAGATTGGAGATTTCTTTTAGAACAGAACGCTCAATTCCTTGAAAGAAAGGAAGACGAGACAAACGCTCCTCGTCAATTGTGGCTTCCTGCCCATTTTGGGAAAGGGAGAGACCACTCTGTTTTTCCCACAGACTTTTGTAAAATCCACCGTTTGCTAGCATCTGCTGATGACTTCCGTGATCAAGGAGCTTACCTTGATCAAATACAAAGATTTGATCATAGCTTGTGATGGATGACAGACGATGTGTGACGGATACGACGGTTCGATCCTTGGCAATTTCCTCAAACGTCCGGTTGATGGACGACTCTGAGATTGGATCGAGCGCAGAGGTCGCTTCGTCCAATAGCAAGAGTGGTGGATCACGTAAGATCGCTCGGGCGATAGCAATCCGTTGTCGCTGACCTCCAGAAAAGTTACTTCCTTCATCAAGTACAAGGGTCTCATAGCCATCGGGGAGACCGCTTATATAGTCATGAATCTCCGCTTGTTTGGCGGCTGCCACAACATCCTCTCGAGTAGCCGATGGTTGACTGATACGAATATTGTCATAGATCGAGCCGTGAAACAGGAAATTGTCTTGGAACACGACGCCGATGCGCTCCCTATATGCTCCCCGCTCCCAGTCCTGTAGCTTGATACTATTCACCTGTACTTGCCCAAGCTGTGGATCATAGAAGCCTAGCAGCAGTTGGAGAAGCGTACTTTTCCCGGAACCACTCGAACCTACGAACGCCACCTTGGTGCCAGGGCTAATGTGGAGGCTGACGTTTTGGAGGACAGGTTGATTGTCCTGATAGCCAAAGGTGACATCGTCGACTCGAATGTCCACCTGTCGGTTATCGTCTGATGGCGATAGGGAAAAACGACCGTTCGATTCCCGAGGTTGATCCAGCAAATGGGCGATTCTTTCCATACTGACCTGGGCATCAGTAAAGGAAGGAATAATGAAGGTCAGGTTGAAAACGGAATTACCCATGGAGGTATACATCGTAAAGAAAGCAATGAGCGCGCCTATCGTAATATGACCTTTCAGAGCCAGGTATGAACCTAATCCGATGATCGTGAGGTTGATGAAAAGGAGACTGATCAGAGGAAGGCGTTCCATTTGATAGTTCATAACTTGTCTTTGGTAGCTGCTGACAGATAATAATTGCAATCGCGCACTGAATTTTTTGATCATGTCCGCTTGTAGGTTGTAGCCTTTAATCACCTTTTGGGCCTTCATGTTTTCCTGAATGTCACTAGTCATTTGCGAAAACTGATTGATGTAGTTTTCATTTACAGCGTGTGCACGACGTCCAAGCAGGTATGGACCGATAAAGATAACCATGGCACCGATCAAGATCAGGATCGCCATGCTCCATTGTAAATAAAACAAGGCAACCGTACTAACAAGTACAACAGTTAGCGACTGAATTCCTGTCGTTAACATGGCGGTCATGACCCGTTCAACCGCGGGCAGATCAACCGAGAAATAAGAGATGAGGTCTCCAGCACGTGCTTTATGGAAAAAGTCGATATTCAAGTATTGGAGGTGTTCAAACAGCCGTTTGCGCAACTCAGTTTGTACACGTGCATTCAGCTTGGCTAAGACATAATCACTCAAAATTCCAAAGCTGAGGCAAATGACACCGCTAACGATTAATACTTTCAATATAAAGAAGAAGTAGCCCAGATCGCGCGGTTCTACAGCTTTGTCGATAATGAACTTAAAACTCAGGGGAGCCAACGAAAGGAAAGCGAGGTCGAACAGCAAGGTCAGTAAAAAGAGAGCCGTCAACAGCTTATAGGTTCGCAGGTAGCTCAACACGTTTTTGATGACGGTTAGCATGAAGACGTCTCCTTCTGATCAGTTGTAGTATTTATCGTGCCGGAATCTTGTAGCGAGGGAATGCAAGTCAGGGAAAGAAGCACGATACTCCTCGAGGAATCCGTTTTCGGTTTCTACGGTAGTCGTTCGTTCAGCTAGCTTGGCAAACAAAGGACGTAATCGATCATCGACCGGTGCCCAAAAGCGCAGCTCCTTTACTTCATGAGGAATCTGTTCAAGATGCTGTGTAAGAAATTGCATAGCTCTGAGAAAGAGCAAGGTTCCGCGATAGGGCTCGAGGAAATAGGCAATCTGGATTTGAGCGATATGTGTGTCCTGATAATCGTTTTCCCCGGTGCCAGTTATGTAGCCGATTGCACCGATTATTTCGTACTCGTCCGAATAGCACAAGATCGCTTCCTGCCCCATAAAGGAAGGACTGGCGATGTAGCTGAAGGTAACGGGGAACGAATAAGGCAAATTCAGTTCGCGGTAATGCTCCAGCAGAAATTCAAGGTACTTTTGCATATACATTTCCGTTCTACAAGGAGAAAAATAATAGCTCATTTCATTCACACCCTTTGATCTTCCATCTGACTGGGACAGATTACCTATTGCACTTCATTCACTATATCAAACAATCATTGTTGCTGTAACTATTTACCTGTTCTCTCAATGGCGGAAGGAAAGAGCGTGGAAGATGCCTGGTTGTCAGACGTAAGAGAAAGTAAGAGAGGTGTTGACAAAGGAGCTTTTACGCTTTATCATGATACCCATAGGGGTATTGGTATTAAGAAATTTCGTCTCATATACATTAAATCTGCAGGAGGGAATCTTTTATGAGCAAAGGCTGGCAAGACGTAACGACCGAGGAAGTAGAAAAGAGACTATCTAGCGATGCGCCGTTACAGCTAATCGACGTACGAAATCCAGATGAATATGGGGATGGACATATACCAGGTTCCACGCTCATCCCGTTGCCTGAACTGCCTGCGCGCATTCATGAAATCGATCAAAATCGGGAAGTCATCTTCATTTGCCGAAGTGGGAATCGTAGTGGCAAAGCATGCGAATACTTGGATCAGCTAGGGTATGCAAACTTGAACAATATGGTTGGCGGTATGCTGGCGTGGACAGGAAAACAAGAACGCAACTAAACCAGGAGGGGTATATATGACGGTTCAACCAACGATTTCGGTCGATAAAGTATTGGACTGCAAAGGGCTGGCATGTCCGATGCCCATCGTGAGAACGAAAAAAGCCATGGACGAACTACAGCCAGGGCAAGTCATAGAAGTACAGGCTACCGATAAAGGCTCACTCGCAGACATGCAAGGCTGGGCGAAAAACACAGGTCATCAGTATCTAGGGACGATCCACGATGGAGATGTGCTCAAACATTTTCTGCGCAAGGCGAATGCTCATGAAGTCAAAGAAGAAACGAAATATCCGCACACCATTTCTAATGAAGAGTTGATGAAAAAGCTGCAAAATCAGGAGCAGATGGTTGTTATCGATGTACGGGAGCCGGCAGAATTTGCTTTTCAACGTATTCCTATGGCCATTTCAATACCCCTGGGAGTATTGGAGGGTCGGCTCGACGAGTTACAACTAGAAGACGAGATACTCGTCATTTGCCGCTCTGGCAATCGCAGTGACTTGGCCTGCCAGCTGCTCGCTGAAAAGGGCTTCACTCGAGTGAAAAACGTTATTCCCGGCATGGCTGGATGGACAGGTCCAACAGAAAATCAATAAAGAGGAGGAAATGAATCATGACTACACAAACAGCAGCTTTGCAAGCTATGACGCCACATGAATTGACGCAAATTCTCTTCCAAAAACAGCCGCTATTTATTCTGGACGTACGGAATGAAGGTGATTTTAACGATTGGAAAATTGAAGGCCACAACGTCCAGATCGTCAACATTCCTTACTTTGATCTGATGGAAGGCGTAGACGCGGTTCTGGACAAAATTCCAGAAGGTCAAAAAGTACTGGTCGTCTGTGCCAAAGAGGGTTCTTCTATCTTTGTGGGAGAACAACTCGTAGAAGCAGGAAGAAGCGGCGTATACTATTTGCAAGGCGGTATGAAAGCATGGAGTGAGCATCTGGAGCCAATCAAAGTCGGTAATCTACGCGATGGAGGAGAGCTTTACCAATTTGTTCGCATTGGAAAGGGATGCCTGTCCTACATGGTGGTATCTAACGGCGAAGCTGCGATTGTCGATACACTACGCATGACGGACGCCTACACGGAATTCGCCAACAAACATCATGTGAAGATCACCCATACGATTGATACCCATCTCCATGCAGACCACATTTCTGGGGGGAAACGATTGGCCGATCAGCTTGGAGCTACGTACTGGCTGCCGGAAAAAGACGCGACAGAGGTTACGTTCTCCTATGAAAAGCTGGAAGAGAGCCGCGATATTCATGTGGGGAACTCGAAAATCACGATTCAACCCATCCACTCTCCAGGTCATACGATTGGGAGCACGTCATTCATCGTGGATGATACGTATTTTCTGACTGGTGACATCCTGTTTGTGGAGTCTATTGGTCGCCCAGATTTGGCAGGTTTAGCCGAAGATTGGGTGGGAGATTTGCGCAATACTTTGTATAATCGCTACAGAGAGCTTTCTGATGATCTCATCGTCTTGCCAGCTCACTTTGGTAAATATACGGAGCTGGGAGAGGGAGGAAAGGTGTCTGCTCGACTCGGGGACCTGTTTGCGAATAACCCAGGTCTGCAAATCAAGGACGAGGGCGAATTCCGGAAAATTGTGACGCAAAACCTGCCACCACAACCGAATGCGTATCAAGAAATTCGCCAAACCAACATGGGGAAAATAACACCGAGTGATGAGGAGCAGCGAGAAATGGAAATTGGTCCAAATCGTTGTGCCGTTCACGATAAATAAGAATAAAATTCACAAAAATAGGATTAAAAAATACGAGGAGGAATGTAAAATGGCAGATATTACAGTAGATACAAAAGGAATGGCATGCCCGATGCCGATCGTAAAGGCAAAGAAAGCGTTGGACAGCTTGGCTCCTGGTCAAACCATGGAGGTGCTCTCCACAGATAAAGGCTCCCTGAACGATTTTCAGGCGTGGGTCAAACAAACCAAGAATGAGCTGGTTTCCCACGAAGAGGACAATGGAGTATTCAAATTTTTGGTCAAGAAAGCCTAAAAATAAAAGAAGCGAGCACGATGTGTAGTCGTGTTCGCTTATTCCACATCCTCATAGATGATGCGAATTCCTAAGTGTCCGTAGGTCTCTTCTCGATAATGACCGTTGGGACAAATTTTTTCACTGCGCAATTCATCTATATGAGAATACAACGGCTCGTTGCAGGTAGGGCAACGGTGCTGAAAAATCGATTTCAAATATCGAATCATTTATATCACCTTATTCACATTAAATTACTTGGGTTTATTTTACCTGATCATCCTTCATTTGAAAAGCAGTCAGAACATTCTCAAGCCGTCACTATTTGAGAATGAAGGGAGGACGTATGGACGTTTTACTGTTTATACTCATGCTATCACTGGGCTTAATTGGTTCCTTCTTTTCCGGTTTACTTGGAATTGGCGGTGCGATCATTAACTACCCATTGCTGCTCTTTGTGCCTGATTGGCTGAATGTTGCCCATTTCTCCGCGCAGGAAGTATCCTCGATTTCCATGTTCCAAGTGTTTTTTGCCTCTTTGTCAGGAGTGCTGGCGTTCCGCAAGAAAAACGGAAAAGGGTCGCCATTGATTCATAAAGGGCTAGTCAAGGATATGGGGATCAGTATCCTCATGGGGAGCTTGCTGGGTGGATTTATCTCGAAGTATTTATCGGGAGAAAGCATCAATCTCGTCTACGGGATTTTGGCTGTAGTTGCCGTCGTTCTCATGCTGATCAAAAACAAAGGGAAAGAAGAAAACGTACAGGATGTGACTTACAACAGGGGAATAGCGATTCCGTCCGCCTTCGTAGTCGGTATCGTCTCAGGAATTGTCGGGGCAGGTGGTGCCTTTGTCCTCATCCCGATCATGCTGACCGTTCTGAAAATCCCCACCAGAGTCACGATTGCTTCGTCTTTAGCCATTGTATTCATTTCCGCGATCGGTGGTGTGTTGGGTAAGCTGACTACGGGACACATTCCGTTGTGGCCCGTTTTGTTTACCGTGATCGGTAGTGTAATAGGTGCACCTCTGGGCAGTAGGGTCAGTGCGAAGATGAATGTGAACGTTCTGCGTTACGGATTGCTCATTCTCATCTGTGCGACTGCGATCAAAATTTGGAGTGACATTATCCTGTAAACGGAATTCTACAAATTTCCGTTGCAATTGCACTCCAATGCGTTAAAATTACCTATAGGGGTATAAGTATAAATATAAAATCCGGGAGGGGTCTTTTTCATGGAAGCTCAAAAAGAAAAAACAACGATTGTCCTATTTAGCGGGGATTTAGATAAAGCGATTGCTGCTTTTATTATTGCGAACGGTGCTGCAGCTTATGATCATGACGTGACGATATTCTTTACGTTTTGGGGCTTGAACACTATGCGAAAAGACGAGATCGTCAAAGTGAACAAAGGCTTTCTGGAGAAGGCATTTGGCTGGATGATGCCGCGTGGAGCGAAAAAGCTCGGGTTGTCCAAAATGAATATGATGGGTATGGGTCCTGAGATGATCAAACACGTCATGAAAAAGCATAACGCCTTGACGTTGCCACAACTGATTGAACTGGCTCAAGAGCAAGGTGTGAAGCTGGTGGCTTGTACCATGACCATGGACCTTTTGGGCCTCAAGCAAGAAGAACTGTTGGACGGGATGGAATATGCAGGAGTAGCGGCTTATCTGGGCGATGCTACACAAGCAAGAGTAAATCTGTTTATTTAAGCCGCTCCCTTTTTCGTATAATATACCTGTATAGGTAGAGACGGGAGGAAATTTCATGGACTACAACTATGGTGAAGATATTAAAAGACGTCTGCGTAGAATCGAGGGACAAGTCCGCGGGGTTTTGAAAATGATGGAGGATCAAAAAAACTGCAAGGAAGTAGTCGCTCAGTTATCTGCTGTGCGAAATGCATCCGATCGAGCTATCGCACAGATCGTGGCGGAAAATCTCCAACGTTGTTTGTTGGACGAACAAGCAGCCGGTGGGGACACCAGCAAGATGGTGAAAGAAGCTGTTGAACTGTTGGTGAAAAGCCGCTAAAACGAAAGGGTGTCTGTATGGATTTCACGACTATTCTCCTGATTATCGCGTATGCCGTCACGACCTGGTACTTGGTATCGCGATTCATGCCAGTGAAGGGACTTCAAAATTTAACGGCAGAGCAATTTAAAGAGCGAGTGAATCAAAAAAGCAGAGTGATGTTGATCGACGTGAGGGAGCCTCATGAATACAAGAGAGGCTACATCCCATCTGCAGTCAACATTCCTCTGTCTCAGCTGAACAGCCGTGTCAAAGAAATATCCAATAAGAATGATGTATTGCTCTACTGCCGTAGTGGCATGCGCAGCAAACAGGCAGCCAAAGTCTTGAGCAAGCATGGTTTTACCAGCATGGCTCATCTAAAAGGCGGCATTTCTACGTGGAACGGTGCAGTCAAAAAGAAATAAAAGAAAAACCCGCAGCGATGGACGGCCAAATGCGCACCATGCACTGTGGGTTTTTCGCTATTAATAAGCGGTCCAGCCGGCATCGGCCGCGATCACGACGCCGTTCACAAACTTCGAGTCATCGGATGCTAGAAATAGAGCGACCGTAGCGATTTCCTCTGGCTCACCCGTGCGTGGATTGAGTGACATACCAGCCATAGCTCGCTCCAAGCCAAATGGATTTGGAGTAGCCATTGTCGTTCCGATATTCGTACTTACTCCACCCGGCGCAATCGCATTGCAACGAATTCCCTGATTCGCGTATTGAAAAGCAACGTTCTTGGTCAAACCCACGACAGCGTGCTTCGACGAGGTGTAGGCCGCTCCCGCCCGAGAACCGTTTAATCCAGCCAGAGAAGCGATGTTGACGATGGTGCCGTGCCCTTTTTCCATGAACAATGGAAGTGCCTTCCTGATAGCACGCATAGGACCTGTCGTATTTACTGCGAATACTTTATCCCATAGCTCATCGGTCAAATCAGCAGCAGGAACCATATTGTCCATGATGCCTGCATTGTTTACGAGAACATCCAAGGTGCCGTACGTATTCACGGCTGTATCGATCATGTTTTGTACATCTTCTTCTTTAGCCACATTGGCTGCTACGGCAATCGCTTTTCCGCCATTCGCTTCAATATCGGCGACAGTTCCGTTAGCTCCTTCGAGATTCATGTCAGATACAACTACTTTTGCGCCTTCTTTGGCAAAAAGAGTAGCGATGGCTTTTCCCATCCCAGATGCTGCACCCGTTACAACGACGACTTTGTCTTGAAGCTTCATGAATCATGCCTCCTTGTATGGATAACGTTTTCACAGCTTTACGTGTAGTAGTGGACTAACGATCTATCCGACACATTTAGTATAATGACTTCAAAACGGACTGTTCAATCAGCAAAAGTAATCGATTCTGTTGCGTAACGTACAGTTGACGAAGGTTTTGTCTCATTTCTCAATAAACGATCAGGAAGAGTGAGGGTGTCACGTGTCCAAAGCAGAGCAAGGTGTCGACAAGCGAGTGAGAAAAACGAGAAATGCGTTAAAAGATTCTTTGATATCCCTCATGCAGGAAAAGGATTTTCGGGATATTTCCGTCACAGACATCGTGGAGACAGCCGACGTCAACCGGGGGACCTTTTATCGACATTTTCAATATAAAGAGGAACTTCTGGACGAATTGATTGAGGAAGTTCTGACTGATCTCGTCAAATCCTATCGGGAGCCGTATGTGCAGGTCGAGATATTCGACGTAAGAAATTTGACTTCATCTGCAATCAAGATTTTTGAGCATGTCGCAACACACTCCCGTTTCTATACGATGATTATTAAATCCAACGCATTACCCGGCTTTCAAAACAGAATCTGTCAGGAGCTGAAGAATCTCTACTTGAAAGATCTCTTTCCAGCGGAGAGGAATGCCAAGCGGAATGAGGCATTATTTGCGAGCTATCATTCTTACGCCATATTTGGAATGATTATGGAGTGGGTAGATGGTGGGCTTACTTATTCACCTTCCTACATGGCTGAACAATTGTTAAATATACTGCATTTTTCTCCTCCTCAACCCATTCACATGAATAAAGCTTCGTCAGGGACATTGGAAAAGGAAGAATAATACGGCCTTGACATCTTGGTTTGTTGTAACTAAAATGATTACAACAGGGAAACAAACACACACCTTGTTCTTTTTTAATACGAGATGTAACTGATTGTGTTACAACTGATCGTTCAGGTAATACGATTGCTATATGTGGCCAATTCTACTTTTATGGAGGGAAACAATCATGAAGATCGCTATTGTTGGAGCAAGTGGTAAAGCAGGTAAATGGATTGCAAAGGAAGCACTGGATCGGGGTCATGAAGTAACAGCAATCGTTCGTGATGCAGCGAAAGTGACTGAAGCAAACGTGGCTGTTTTGGAAAAGGACGTATTCGCACTGAAATCCGATGATCTGAAAGGCTTTGACGTCGTGGTCAATGCGTTTGGTGCCCCACTCGGTCAGGAACATCTGCACGTGGAAGCAGGAAATGTACTGATTGAAGCGATGAAGGGTGCGCCTAACACTCGATTGCTCGTAGTGGGTGGAGCAGGTAGCCTGTTCGTGGATGAAGCAAAAACGACTCGCGTATTGGAAACACCCGATTTCCCAGAGATGTTTTTGGCTACTGCTCAAAATCAGGGAGAAAATCTCCGCATTCTGCAGGGAACTGATTCCATTCAATGGACGTTCCTCAGCCCATCTGCATTCTTTGACGCTGAAGGAGCACGCAGCGGTTCGTATGTAGCAGGAAAAGATCATTTGCTGGTGAATGCAAGCGGACAAAGCTACATCAGCTATGCTGACTATGCCATTGCGGTCCTGGATGAAATCGAGAACCCACAGCACCGCAACGAACGCTTCACAGTAGGATCGAAATAAAAATTCCGTATCTACGAAAAGTGCATCGGAACAAACAAAGACCAGCCCATTTTTTTGAGCTGGTCTTTTTGTATTCGTCGGTTTGCCTTATCGCACCATCGACCCAATCACCGGGTAATGAAACGGTCGCCCTTTCAGAGAGTAGACGATTCCTTTAATCGGATAGTAGATTCCCATCAATCCGAAGACGATCAGGAATGGAATGCCAATCAGTATGAAAGAGAGTGCCCAGGAAATACTGATGAGTATTCCCATGATGACGTGAAACAAAAGAGCTTGTAATGCCATATTTTTAGCATCGCGATCCTGCATGAGCAGCCATACAATTAATGGAACCAGGAAGGGCGCGAAAAAGGCACTCGCATGTGTGATTGCTTTTACACCGTTATAATTCATTGAATAGTCCTCCTCGTCGTTCATGACGAACATCGTCGTTCATGACGAACTTCTATGATCCTATTGTACATGAGGAGTGCAACGGACAAAAACCATCAAAAGCGTGATTGCCCGCTCCGACTGAAGACGGAGGAAAATTCCATTCAGATCAGTTAATGTGAATCTTAAGAAAATCTTTTGTTTTTTCACAAGTAATTCTAAAGGTGAAATGGGTAAGATGAGATGTAGGTTTACAAAAAGGGGCGAAATAATCATGATGATTGATTGCCATCAACCGATCGGCTTTAAAGAACGGCTGATGTTTTTCTATAATTTCTTGCAGGCACCTGGTCAAGTCGGGAGCATCACGCCTAGTTCTCATGCGTTGGCAAAGCAAATGATGAAGCCAGTGGACTGGGAACGAGCGAATACGATTGTGGAGCTGGGTGCGGGAACCGGTATTTTTACCAAATGGATCGATGAACTGAAAAAGCCGGATGCGACTCTCGTATCCTTTGAAAAAGAAGCCAGTATGAGAAAGCGCTTGGAACTTCAGTTTCCGGGAGCCCTGTTTCACGAGGATGCCGTGGAGTTGGTTAGTGTGCTGACCGAGGCAGGATTGGGCAAGGCTGATGCTATCATTTCCGGCTTGCCATTCGCGAATTTTCCCCAATTGCTGCGCGATCAGATCATGGAGCAGATATACGCAGCACTGAAGCCAGGGGGAGTCTTTGTCGCGTTTCAATATTCCTTGCAGATGAAAAAGCAGTTACAAACGGTCTTTACGGACGTTTCCGTCAAAATGGTTCCGTTCAACCTACCGCCTGCTTTTGTATATGTGTGTCGAAAAGAACTCGGCTAGAAAGGGAGGGAGGTACGCAGTATGGTAGTGGAAATGATGACGGACTCGGTAGGCCAGTTTGGTTATTTTGCACTCTTTTTTCTCTTATGGCTGGGTATTGTAGGAATGCCGATTCCGGATGAAGTGATTGTTCTATCAGCAGGTGTGTTGACTGCGACAGGTGTGCTGCACGTCATCCCTGCCTTTATTGCTACCTACTTGGGAGTCGTTTCCGGCCTGTCGTTAGGGTATGTATTAGGCAGGACAGTAGGGGCGCCAGCACTGAATTGGATCGGGCGGAAAAAAGGGATGAATAAGTACGTAGCGCACGCGCAATCGCTTCTGGAACGGTACGGAAGCTATGCGTTGTGCATCAGCTATTTTTTGCCGGTCGTCCGTCACGTTGTCCCCTATCTGGTGGGGATTGGAAAGATGACCTTTCGCCGCTATGCTTTATTTTCGTACACGACTGGACTGGTTTGGACGCTAGCATTGTTTGCGATTGGCCATTTCACAGGGAATAATGTCGCCTATCTCAGTGCACACATAAACACGCTAACGCAAGGAATGGCAGCGGGTGTAGCGGGTCTTGTTCTCGTTGCTGTAGTGGGCGTATATGTCTATAAGGTGTGGAAAAGACGGAAGGAACGCGTCGTCACATCCAAAGAATACAGCAAATAAAACCTCTGCTCTCGCAGAGGTTTTTTCGTGGCAATCAAAAAGGAACTGCTCTAGTTGTTCGTTCCAGATTCGCTTCAGCCTAGCTTACAGTCTTAGAACCTGACTTCATTTTCGTAACCGCCTTTACAAATTCCTCGTAGGTCCCCCGATAGATCGTGGAGTCGTGGTCGGAAGAACAATACCGATTCAATCCGATTTTGTTTAAAAATCGTTCGCCATCTGCGGTCACAGCATCGCCCACGATCCCTTCGATCTTCACTCCCTTCCTTTGAAGTGCCTCATAGTAATCCATGTAGCTGCTTACTAGCAACAGTAACGCATGAGACTTCCGGAAATGGTCGTCAATGACAACACAGGAGAGGAACAAGTTCAAAAAAGTGACAGGTTCGCTTTCTACAGGAATGATTTCTCTGTACGTAAGATATTTGTCGTTATAAGTACCGTTTTCAATCTGTTCGAAAATATCCTGTCGAACGGGAAATAAATTCATAAATCCAATGATGCGATTGTCCACTTCCAGTGCGAGTATCGAGTGAGGACGATGCACATACCATTCGTACGATTCTGCATAGGGGGTAATATGTTCCTCCCCATAGTACTTTTTTTCTAATTGTTCCATTTGAATAAAATCTTGTATGGTTAGGCCACTTTTGATGTTCACACGGATCCCCCTATTCGTTCGAAGTGGAATTTTTGCGTTTCCCCCGTTGGCGCAGCCATTCCGGCAGGACGATCGCGATCAGAATGACGATAACCCCCACTGTTTGCAGCAAACTTACTGATTCGTGCAGGATGAAGTATGACGAAATGACGGCCATGGGTAGCTCGGCAGCACCGAGAATGGCAGCCATGCCTGCGCCGATGTGCGGAATGCCAAAGTTGAAGAGGACTGTCGGCAAGAGGATTCCGAAAAAGGCGAGCAGGAATACATACGGGAATAACCCGTCCCACAGCGCGCCATTGAAGAGAAAGACGGGTGGGTATATCAGGCTGGCCAAGAGCAGGGAGCCTGTAGCCATGGTCGAGCTGCGCACCCACGGATGAACGGTGATAGCAACCTTACCACTACTTAAAAGAAACAAGGTGTAGGATACCGCCGAGAGTAATCCGAAAATGACGCCGATGAGGTTGAATTGCTCTAATCCGCCGCTTTCGAAAAGTCCTCCGGCAAGCAAAGTTCCAATGAGCAACAAAACCAGTGAGCCTACCGTTTGTTTGTCAGGGAGCCGACGGGACAGGATGGCTTCCGCAAATACTCCCATCCACGTAAATTGAAACAACAGAACGATTGCAACTGAAGCAGGAATGTATTGAAGGGCGTTATAGTAAAAAATGCCCGTCGTTCCAACAGTCAGACCTACAGCTACCAACAGGAGTAATTGTCGCATTTGCGGTTTAGTCCGCAAGAAAAACAATGCAGGCAGCCAGGTTAGTACAAAGCCGAAAAACATTTGCCCACCGATCACTTCTGCAGGGGAGTATCCTTGTCCATAAGCGAGTTTTACAATCGTGGAGAGGATTCCGTAACTGCACGCTCCTATAAAGACCAGTAGTATATAACGCATGAGTCGTATCTCCTTGTCCCAGTTCAATTTATCCTTAGCAAGGATAATACGCGATACAAAGTTTGTCTATGTAAGGAAATACACTTTGTCCCCAATCAAAGGTTTTCCATTGGCCATGTGCGGGAAATAAAGTGACTAGCAGACAGCGTAGAAGAACAGGGGGAGGCAGATGTATTTTCCGAAAGTAAAAGTCCGGCTATTTGCAACATTTTTGTTGTTAAGCCTTATCCCCATTTTGTTCATCTGCTTCCTTTTCTATGGGGAAGCCCAAGAGGCAGTGTTTGAGCAGTACAAAACGAGTACCGAAGGCCACATGAAGCTAGCAGATGTGCGCTTGTCCTTTTTTTTACGAACCATGCAACAAGAGGTCAATGACTTGGCGGAAAATAAGCTGCTACGTGCGGACGAGCGGAGTGATGCCTCTCTACAGGCACTATTTTCGCAGTTTGTCCGCATGCAAGATATGGTAGGTAACATTCATTTGCTTAGAGATGACCTCAGCGTCGTCTCCCTGCGCCCTGAAAAAGGCTGGGAGCCGCAAGACATGCCGATTTCTTTTTCTCGGGAGTCATTTGAGTTACATACCAGTAAGCTTTGGCTATTAAGTCGGAAAGATGAACTCGGTAATCCCAATTCGATATATATTGCACAAAAGGTAAAGCATGTATCAGGGAAGTCAGAATCCTTGCTGATGGTAGAAATTCGTCTGGATAAGCTTGGTCGTTGGATTCGAACGAATTATGCGCCGGAACAGAACGATATGATGGTCATCTCTCCCACGGGGAACATTTTTATACATACGATCGGCGAATTCATAGGAAGACATATACAGGAGCTTCCGGATTATGACGCGATCAGCAGGACGTTGCAAAACGAAAAGGAAAAGGGCGTATTCACGTTCCGAAAAGATGGGGAGACAATCTACGCCTTTTACTTCGTATCACCGATAAGTGGCAATGGGTATTTCGAATGGATCGGAGGAAAAGGAATTACGCAACGTCTCGATCGGCTGAAGCTGATTTTGCTCTTTACCATTTGTCTTGTCGTCGGCTTCTCCGCGTATGTAGCGCTTCGTCTCTCTTTGTGGATCGGAAAACCTATCTATACATTAGTGTCAGCCACTGATTCATTGCTGCAAGGCGATTTTTCTATACGCGTCCCGATACAAGGGATGGAAGAAATCACGATACTCGAAAAGAAATTCAACGAGATGGCTGGGCAGATGCATACGCTGATCGTGCGAGAAAGGAAGTACATGCAGGAGAGTCTTGATCAAATCGTACGCAACTTTTACTTGGCGGTGGAAATGAAGGATCCTTATACAGCAGGACACACAGAACGTGTTACGGAGTACGCTCTTATTCTCTACGATCATCTGGATGAAAAATCAAGCAGTCAATTCTCACGGGACGACTTGCGCTATGCCAGCTTGATGCACGACATCGGAAAAGTGGCGATACCTGATCATGTTCTGCTAAAGGCAGGGAAACTGACGGACGAGGAATACGAACACATGAAGCAGCATTCTACCATCGGGGCAAATATCGTGGAGCAGATCGAGAGCTTGGCTCACGTCAGCCAAGGAGTTCGACATCATCATGAACGATGGGATGGTCGAGGTTATCCTGACCAATTAAAGGGAGAGGAAATTTCCTTAATAGGGCGGATCATTGCAGTTGCCGACACGTTTGATGCTATGACGACGACACGTTCCTATCGCAAGGCAATGACGTTTCAAGAAGCGTACGACGAAATTGTGCGATGCTCGTCTACGCAATTTGATCCGTATATCGTGAGCGTGTTTCAGAAAGCGTATCATGCTTGTGTTCTCCACGTAGATTCGCTTTCTCATCCGAGCGGGACAGAGCGTGAAATAGCGGCATCCGTAGTCGATCAGCGAGAATGAGGGGACTTTTCCCTGTATTGGGTGGCTTTTTCGCCTTGCTATCAATCCGTATCTTTGGTATTCTAATCGTACCGTGCTAGACGGGGAGGTTGCGGTGCCCTGTAACCTGCAATCCGCAATAGCAGGGTTGAATTCCTATCATAGGTTTCCTCATGTGAGGCTGCCTTATGGCGGCGGTGTTGAGGATCGGGTCCTGTGCAACGCGAACCCATGAACCTGGTCAGGTCCGGAAGGAAGCAGCCATAAGTGGATCATCGCGTGTGCCGCAGGGTGGCCTGGTCTGAGCTGCTACCATAAGTAACGCTTGGATGAGGATTATCGAAGATAGGTGCACGGTACCTTCTAACGACAGTAAATAGCATGTTTCCTCCGGGAGACATGCTATTTTTTATTACTTGGGCATCGCCAAGAGCTTCCTCGAGGCCCACCTTTCTCATTTGTTCAGCCAACTTTTCCAATCGTTCCACGTATTTTTTGTTGTTTTTTGACGATAAACAGCGAAACATTTCCCTTCCCTCTCTCGCCAAAAAGGCAGGGTTTGGGCGGACTTTCACGAACTTTCATAGAAGGATAAACAATATACTTTCCTGCACATTGAACTACGTTATAGGTCAGGAGGGACAAGCTGTGAGTGCATCTTTTTCTCTACATCTCGTCGGCTCGTCCGGACGATTGCAGCAGTTCATGCATCAATTGCCCACTGCCGTTTTCTTGGTAAATCAGGCAGGTAGTATCGTCGAGGTAAACGAACAACTGCTTCGTGTCACCGGATATTCACGCGATCGACTTGTCAATCAGCCGTTTCAGACCATCCTTCCTTTTGATGGCTCCGTAGAACAGATGTACGAGGAGCTTTTGCAAAAGGAAGCGCAATCGGAATTCAACGTGGAGGTAGAATGGAAGAATAAACAGGGGAAATGTGGAAAGACTCCTGCGATGATATTAGTGCAGCAAGCAGAACAGCCCTTGTATTTAATTCATTTATTTCAGTTGGCAAAGGAAACCGACTACGCCTTGTCTCAACGATTGTTGGCAAAGCTGACGCACGATACCAATCTAGGCTTATTCATTCTGGATGAACAGGCGAATATTATTGAGGCGAGCCAGACTGCATGCAAGCTTTTGGGGATGGATCGGCTGCATGTCATCAACAAACACATTGATCGCGTTTTCGCGGGAATTCCCGAACAGCATCGGCTCATCAAAAAAGAGCTGCTAGAGGGAGTGAAATTACACAATATCGCCACGTCATGGACCAACGACAATCAGCGCTATGAACTGATCGTGGATGCCAATACGCTGCAGGACGATACGGGCAAAACGGTGGGCGCTTTTGTCCTCTTTAAGGACATTACCAATCTGCGTTCCTTTGAGCAGAAAATCGAACGAAACGAACGACTAGCGATGATTGGACAGATCGCTGCGGGCACTGCCCACGAGATTCGCAACCCACTCACATCCATCAAGGGATTTTTGCAAATGTTCTTAAAGTCGTTTACGGAAAGTGGGATGGATCGGGAAAAGACGTACACCGAAATCATGCTGACGGAGATCAATCGCATCAATTCGTTGGTGAGCGAATTTCTCTTGTTGAGCAAGCCACGCAACATCCAATATTCGATGGTCGATCTCAATACGGTTTTCTCTGAAATATTGCCGATCGTCGAATCACAGGCCATTTTGTACGGGATTGACGTGAAGTTTACTTCCAATGGCAAGCTGCCGATGGTCGTAGGAGACACCGAATTGCTCAAGCAGGTGTTTATCAACGTTTGCAAAAACGGCATCGAAGCCATGGGTGAGCAAGGGACGCTTCAGATCTCCCACCATATCGATCAGGATGGAGACAAGGTAAGTATCGATATCCATGATTCTGGACCGGGAATCCCGTTGTACATTATCGACAAAATTTTCGATCCATTTTTTACGACCAAGGAAGAAGGAACAGGCTTGGGGCTATCCGTCTGCCAAAAGATCATCCACGATATCGGAGGTCAAATCCGTGTCTCGTCCAAAGGGTACGGAACGACCTTTCATATCATGCTGCCCTACCTGTAGAAATAACCCATCGAAAGCGTCCCTCACAACCATGTGAACGGGGCGTTTTCTTTCATAAACTAATACTTTGCCTACGCACGAAGCTTAGCAAACCAAGTTTGCTTTAAATGAACGATGCCAATAGTGTATAATGAATAGGATATAAATGAGGACTGTGCAGATGGGGAGTGTCACACGAACATGGCTTATACCGCGCTATATCGCGTATACCGACCGCAGACGTTTCAAGATGTCGTCGGACAAGAACATGTGACGATTACCTTGCGTAATGCATTACGCGAAGGAAGGCTTTCCCATGCCTATTTGTTCAATGGTCCCCGTGGTACGGGTAAGACGAGTGCGGCCAAAATCATGTCCAAAGCCGTAAACTGTGAACAGCCGATAGACGGTGAGCCGTGCAATGAGTGCGGTTCGTGCCGCGCGATTACAAGCGGTTCTGTAACAGATGTGCTGGAGATTGACGCTGCATCGAACCGCGGGGTTGAAGAAATTCGCGACATACGCGACAAAGTTAAATTTGCCCCAAGCGACGTCAAGTACAAGGTGTACATCATTGACGAAGTGCATATGCTGACGACGGAGGCGTTTAATGCGTTGTTAAAAACGCTGGAAGAACCGCCTTCGCACGTCATTTTCATTTTGGCGACCACGGAGCCGCATAAGCTTCCTGCTACCATTATTTCCCGCTGCCAGCGATTTGATTTTCATCGGATTCCGCTCCGAGTGATGGTCGATCTTCTGCAGAAAATTTGCCAGTCGCAAGGAGTTCGAGTCGAAGAACAAGCACTCCAGCTGGTGGCGAAGATGGCAGAGGGTGGAGCACGCGATGCCCTCAGCTTGCTGGATCAGGCGATCAGCTTTAGCCGGGATGAAGTGAAGGCAAGCGACATCATGCAGATTACGGGTACCGTTTCCCAGACGTACTTTTCTGTCCTGGCTCGTTATATCGCCGAGCGCGATGTAGCAAAGGTCATGGAGCAGTTCGACCAGGTAATGGTGCAGGGCAAGGACCCCGAGCAGTTCCTGCATGATTTTCTGTACTACTATAGGGATATGCTGCTCTTGAAAACTGCCCCTCAGCTAGAGGAAATCGTGGAACGGACGATGATAGACGATCAGTTCGCCCACGTAGCTGAGCTTTACGGTTTTCCTGAACTGTACGCTGCGATTGAGACGTGTAATCAGGCGCTGTCTCAATTGAAATGGTCGACATATGCCAGAGTGCTCGTGGAGCTGACACTGGTCAAAATGTGTCAGCCTGTTTCACAGCAAGCAGGTTCGACGGCAGCTACTGCTGCCCCACAAGTAAACAGCGAAGAACTGACGGGCATGGCAAACCGCATACGCGTATTGGAAGAACGTCTGGTTCAGGTCATGCAGGGGCAGGTAAGTTTGCCGACGCAAAAAGCGGATGAGCCAAGAAAGGCTGAGCCGAAGCGAGTGGCTGCGGCAGGAGGCGGTTCCCGTACCTCGATGAACAGGGTGCGTGAGGTAGCTAGAGCATTGGACGAAAATCTGACTCGTCAGGTGCGCGGACAATGGAGCCAGATATTGACTGATCTAAAAAAGGTGAAAATCCAGTACCAGGCATGGCTGGTAAACGGTCAGCCTGTTGCTGCTGGCAGTGATGCGGTGGTTGTCACGTTCACCAGTCCCATCCACTGCGATAAAACCATGGAGCCTGAATTAAAAGGCGTGGTAGAACGGGTCATGTTGAGTGCGCTGGGTAAGCCTCTGCAATTGCTCTCCATTATGGAAGAGGAATGGCAGTCGGTCGAACAGCAAGTAGGGCAAAAGGATAGCCCTGCCGAGGAAGAGCAAGATCCGTTCTTAGCTGAAGCCATCAAGCTCGTGGGTGAAGAACTTGTCGAAGTAAAAGACTAAATGAAGACATTTAAGGGAGGAACCCTCACATGAAAAACATGCAGCAAATGCAACAAATGATGAAGCAAGTGAAAAAAATGCAGGAAGACATGGCAAAGGCACAAGAAGCATTGAAGGATAAAGTAGTAGAAGGCTCTGCTGGCGGAGGCGCTGTGTTGGTAAAAGCAGACGGCCACAAACAAGTAAAAGAAATCGTCATCAAGCCAGAAGTCATCGATCCAGATGATGTAGAAATGCTGCAAGACCTCGTGCTTACTGCAGTAAATGACGCGTTGCGCAAAGCCGATGAATTGATGGCAAAAGACATGGGTAAATTCACCGGAGGAATGAACATCCCGGGTCTGTTCTAAAACCAGAAAGTTGAAGGAGCACACGCGATGTTCTATCCAGAACCGGTATCCAAGCTGATCGAAGGCTTTATGAAACTGCCCGGCATTGGTCCTAAAACTGCTGGGCGGCTAGCCTTTTTTGTCCTCAACATGAAAGAAGACGACGTGTTGGATCTGGCGAAGGCACTTGTAAATGCCAAGCGCCAGCTGCACTACTGTTCCGTCTGCAACAACATCACGGATCTCGACCCTTGCCACATCTGCAGGGACAAGCGCCGTGACGGCTCAATCATCTGCGTTGTGCAAGAGCCGAGAGATGTTGTGGCGATGGAAAAAACGAGAGAGTTTGAAGGCTATTACCACGTGCTGCACGGTGCTATTTCTCCGATGGACGGGATCGGTCCGGAAGATATTCGCATCCCTGATCTGCTGAAACGACTCAGCGATGAGCAGGTGAAAGAAGTAATCCTGGCGACCAACCCAAATATCGAGGGAGAGGCGACCGCGATGTACATTTCCCGCTTGATCAAGCCTTTCGGGATTCGCGTGACACGTATCGCCCATGGATTACCAGTTGGCGGTGACCTGGAATACGCAGATGAAGTAACGTTGACCAAAGCGTTGGAAGGTCGACGTGAACTATAGGAACGACGAACAGAAAAAGACGGGGGAAACCTGTCTTTTTTTACGTTCTAATGAGGGAAGCGTTTGAAACGTGACGAGGAGGGAAGGGACATGCCTGTCATCCGTTCGGAGCTGGTGATCGATGCCCCACAGCAACTGTGTTTTGATGCCGCAAGAAGTATTGATTTACATATGGAGTCTACCTCTCGAACAGGTGAAAAGGCGATTGACGGGGTCACGAGTGGATGGATCGAACTGGGTGAGTCAGTGACCTGGGAAGCCGTCCATTTTGGAATCAAGCAAAGACTGACTGCCAAGATCACAGAAATGGAAAGCCCGCGTTATTTCGTCGACGAAATGGTGTCCGGAGCATTCAAACGGTTTCGACATCAGCATGAATTCATACCGGTAGGAAAAAACCAAACCCGTATGCTCGATACATTTGACTACAGTTCACCGCTAGGATTCCTGGGCAAAATGGCTGATCGGCTGTTTCTAGAAGCCTATATGACCCGTTTTCTGTTGGAGCGGAACCTTTACCTAAAGCAGGCTGCTGAGGAGCAGTTCGGACGAATGCAAGAAAAGTAGCTTCGGGAAAAGCCGGACTTTTTTGGTGGGACGAGACATAGATTGAAATAGGAGCGTGAAGAGATGCTGACAGGACCGGGGCTGTCCCTGCGGATCGAGCCAGAGAGACAACGGTCTACTCCGTGGGCGATCATGCTGTTTATAGGGTATTGGCTTATGTTTGCCGCGGAGTTTTCCATCATTCGTTTCTACCGGGGAGAAGATGGGCGATGGGTGGCATCGACAACGGAACAGCCGCAGATGTGGTTGTCGCTTGTGGTGTTAACCATTACGATACTCAGCTTGGTAGGGACCATCGGGTTTGTCATCAGTTTGTGGAAGCAGAGACGGCAAACGCGATTGTACTGGGGAGATCACGATCTAAACGGCAACGACGTGTTGCATATGGTGGCATGGATGCATGTGTTCCAGACGTGTACGCTCCTCTTCTACGGATTGATACTGGAGGGAACGCTCTTTTCGGAGGGGACGATCGGCGGTGCTTTCGAATCGGCTTCGTTTCAGTTGTTTCTCCTGATGTTGATTCCGTTTTGGTTTCGGGGGCGCGTGGCGGAAATCGGAGTCTGCCGTCCAGCGCGATTGGGACAAATGATCATCACGCTACTGATTATGTTCTTCCTGATCGCCAAGGTTCTCGACGTGGCGATCACGAATCCGCTGGCGGACTGGCTAGGACTTTCTCTCTCATCTGAGCGAGAACAGCAGATCGAAAAAGAAATCGTGCAAGCCAAGCAGACCGACATGATCGCGGCTACCTCGTCCTTTCTTGTGATTGGCATATTGGTCCCGATCGCGGAGGAGCTATTGTTCAGGGGAGTTTTACAGACGTATTTGGTGCGTCGAGTTGGGGCCGTTGTAGGAATCATTTTGAGCAGTCTCTGGTTTGCCCTCTTGCATATTGATTTGGCGTTGTTTGTGCCGCTTTTTGTCATTGGTCTAGGATTAGGGTTTGTCCGGCATCGCTATCACTCGATTTGGGGAGCGGTTTTGCTGCATGCCGTCAACAATCTGTCGGGCGTACTGTACTACTTTCAATAGGGGGTACACAGATGAGCAGGTGGGGGAAAAAGGCGAGGGTATTGGTCGATGTTGATGTAGTGGGGCTGGATACAGCGGTCAATCGTGCACGTCTGGATTGGCAGCATGCCCGCCATCTGGTAGAAATCAGCGAACCGGATGGCGGCTTGGATGATGCAATTTACTATTTGCAGTTGACGGAGAAACGCTATATGTATCTTCTCTCGCAAGCAAAGCGGGAACATCATCGCCAACAAGCCTAAGGAGGAAGCTCATGGAAACGGGATGGGTCATTGCTCTGATTATTGCGGGGATACTACTCGTCATCGCGGCCAGTAAATCGGTGACGGGCCCCGTGCGTTGGATTGGTTTTGGGATCATGCAGCTTGTCATCGGCGCGATCTTGCTGTTTTTTGCCAATTTGGTCGGGGAATTAGCTAGCTTCCATATCCCGATCAATCCGATTACCGCTCTTCTCGCCGGTTTTTTGCGCTTGCCGGGTCTGGCGGCCTTGGTCGTCATCAAGCTGTGGATCATGTAGACGATTTCTTTTCAGCATTTATCCATCCGTAAGCAAAAAGGCGACCCCTCTATTTTCGTATTTCACACGACTATTTTTGGTTTGACGAAAGGAAACAAGTAAAGCAAACATTCTGGGCAAGGACAAGACCAGAGTTCCGCAGAGCAAAGTCAGGCCATACTCCACAGGTAGCCACACGTAAGCGGCAGCGGCGAGAAACAGACAACCGAGCAGGACAGCACACTCTCCCGTACGATAGACCGATAAGGGAACTGGTAATCGATACCCACTTCCCCACCAAGGGGAGACAAGCATATCCGCTGTCGTATGAGGTTTAAGTAAACGTAGCTGAGCAAACAAACGAAACACGATCAGATGACTAACGGCTATTGCCGGTAGGATGGCAAGTGTAACGATCAAGCGAGCTACAGGGACGTTCAGGTACATAGAGACCACGATCAGGGACGAGCCCATCAGCAGCCATTGAAACAAATGACCGATCATGCCCCATCGGAAGCGGTACAGCAGTTTGTAACTGTAGATTGTTTGATTGATGGGTTCCTTCATACGTCACTTCCTTTACTGACAAGCCGATATTCAGGTCTAATTATCGCATAGTCGCAAATGTTGAAAAAGCATGAAATAGCGTGTAGCAGGAAGATTTCAGCCGTTGGCGATGCCCAGCGGCTTTTGTGTTTTTGGACATCCAGTGATGCAGCATCCTGCCGTCGTTATGTGCTGGCGGATAATGGGAACGCTAGATGGAATGGAAGGGTACTGATCTTGGTTTCGTCGTGGTAGAGGAGGTTGCGGTCTTGTTTCATCAGCGTTTGACTTTACTGGCGTTGTCCAATGAGATGACACCAGAAGCTCGTCGGAATTTGGAGGAGTGTGGAATCCATCCGATACCCTTTGTTGAAAAAGGGAAGGGAGTGGCAAACCTTGAGGTAGATGGACTGCTGCTGACAAGAGATACCGATGTGAAAGGGTGGGAAGAGGCAGTCCTAATTTTACCCAAATCCCCTGGCCTGTTGCTGGTGTACGGCGAAGATATCCCATACGGATGGACGGAATCAGAAATCGTCTGCACCGCCAGTCTTGGAGGATGGGAAGTGGTCAGGATGGCGTTTTTTTCAGAAAAAGTGAAGGTACTGATCGGAGGAGAACCGGATGGGTACTGGGTACGTACGCTTTGCCGTCTGCTTGCCCACGATGAGCGGGTGTCTCTGGTCTGCAAGATACGCGAGGTGGATGAGGTAATCCGGCAGCTCCCTCGTTATTTGGATTGGAAAGAACGCTTTTATCTAGAGCTGGGCGAAGTTTGTGATCGGGAGGGTGTCTCTCTGCAAACGGTGGCCCGAGCATTGGGAATGGACAGGAGGGTGGGACAGGAATGGTTGTTTCCAGACCGGACCGACCATGCGCAACTGTGTAGATGGATTGAGCGTGAGGGAAGGCTAGCGACGGAAAACGCGAACGTGCAGCGCATAGCATTGTGGGGGCCAACTGCGTTGTGGAACGAGATGGATACTAGCTGGCTAAAGGGAAAAGAGGTTTGCTTGCTCTCTTCGGAGGACGAGCCAATTCCGAACGAGATCTATAAAGAGTGCTCTCCTTGCGATCAATGGCAAAAAGCCTTACAGAATACGGATCTTTTGGTCATTGGCAGGGCGGATGCCATCATCAGTGAAATGCCACTCAACGAGCTCGTCCACTACATGAAACAAGCGAACGTAGTGGATGCCTGCGCCTGCTTCCCCGTGCAGGAAGCGTGCAATCTACTCAAAAGCTACCGAGCTATCGGCGAAAAGACGAACGTTTGGGAATGATGCTGATTATAATGGGGTATAATGATTGGTAGATTGAGGAAAAGGGCAGGCGTTAAAATGATGGAAAAGGTTGCTCAGCGATGTATCGTCTGTGAAATGGAACAGAACGACGGAATCGCCATCTGTGAGCAGTTCATTTGCCAGAGATGCGAGCAGGAAATGGTTAATACAGACGTACAGGATGAAAAGTACCCGTTCTTTATTCACCAGATGCGGCGAATATGGTTACGGAAAGATGCATGAAGGAAAAAAGGCAGCGGATAAATCCCGATGCCTTTTTTCTTGCCAAATCATGCTAAAATAGTGGGTAATTCATTTCATAAAGGACGTGAGTGTACGTGTTGGGGAAAAATGCTGATTTTCGGGAGAGGCAAAAACGTGCCCCCCTGTATGAACAGCTGGAACGACACGTCAAGCGTCGTCCGCACCCGTTTCATGTTCCAGGACATAAAATGGGACATAGCTTTGACAGCGAAGGAAGACATCGGTTTCAAACGATTTTGGAATTGGACCTCACAGAAATAAATGGCACAGATGATCTGCATCAGCCGCAGGGCGTGATTGCCGAGGCGCAGGAGCTGGCAGCAGAAGCGTTTAGAGCAGAGGAGACGCGTTTTCTCATTGGAGGAAGTACGGTCGGAAATCTCGCGCTGATCATGACGGTCTGTCGTCCCGGAGACAAGATCCTCGTCCAGCGCAATTGTCACAAATCCGTTTATCACGGAATCATTATGGCGAAGGCTACTCCTATTTTCTTGGTGCCAGCTGTCGATTTGGCTACCGGAGTCGCAGCAGGAGTCAGACGTGAGGACGTCGAACGTGCCCTGCATGCTCACCCTGACGCGAAGGCAGTCTTTTTAACGAATCCCACCTATTATGGTATGGGGATCGATCTGGAGAAAATGGCCGCTACCGTGCATCGGTACGATATTCCCCTTTTGATCGATGAGGCGCATGGTCCGCATTTCGGTTTCCATCCTGCTTTTCCGCTATCCGCCATGCAGTCAGGCGCGGATGCAGCTGTGCAGTCGACGCACAAAATGGCTTCAGCGATGACGATGTCCTCCATGCTACATGTGCGAGGAGAACGAATCGATCGAGACAGGCTGTATCGGCATTTGGCGATGATTCAGTCATCCAGCCCTTCCTATGTACTTATGGCGTCGCTCGATTTGGCCCGGCGTCATCTGGTGACAGAAGCTTCCGAGGAATGGGACAGGCTTTTGCCTCAGCTGGACAAGCTGCGTGAACGCACGGGTAGATTAGCTTGGCTGGAATGGCCAGAAGTAAATGCCAGCAGCGTGTACGCCACTCTTGACCCGTTAAAGCTGTTCCTCCATGTGCGAACTGAGCAAATAGACGGGGTTGCGCTACAGCATGTCATGGAAAAACACGGGATTTATGCGGAGCTGGCAGATTCCTCGCATGTGCTTTTGGCCGCTTCTGCAGGGACCACCTCCCGTGATCTGGATTCATTGACGCGTCTGTTGGAGACGTTGGATCTGGAGGTAGAGCCGGGGGAAGAACGCGTACTGGAGGCAGGAGTCGTTTCCTCACACTATTTGCGTGAGCAGGTAGTATCGATGGATGAGGCAGTGGATGCGCCAAGCGAAATGGTACCGTTGGAGAATTCGTTAGGAAGAATCGTAGCGGAAATGGTCATCCCATATCCTCCTGGAATTCCTGTGCTTGTGCCAGGAGAGCGGATGGATGCTCAGGGCTTGGCGATGCTGCTGGAGCTGCGGTTAGGACAGACTCGTTTTCATGGTGTACAGGATGACCGGTTGCAAACAATACGAGTCATTCGAAAATAAAGCAAGGAATGGCCTTACAACAGGTGATTAGCGGAAGGAGCATAAAAGTGACAACAGGACGAAAAGGTCGATTTATCACCGTGGAAGGTGGTGAGGGAGCGGGAAAATCCACGATCATCGCACGGCTGTATGAGGAGCTGAAGGCACGTGAGATCGATGTGCTCCTCACAAGAGAGCCAGGCGGCATCGACATTGCCGAACAGATTCGCGAAATCATTTTGAATCCGGCACACACGCAAATGGATAAACGAACAGAAGCGCTGCTGTACGCGGCAGCACGAGGGCAGCATCTGGCGGAGAAGGTACTCCCTGCACTGGAAGCGGGAAAGCTGGTGCTCTGCGACCGGTTTATTGACAGTAGCCTCGCTTACCAGGGACATGCTCGCGGTCTGGGGATCGATGAGGTATATGCCATCAACAAATTTGCGGTTGGTGACTGCATGCCGGAGCTGACGTTGTTTTTCGACGTTTTGCCTGAAGTGGGGCTCGCGAGGATTAATGCAGCGAAAGGACGAGAAGTAAATCGTCTCGATCTGGAAGGTATGAGGTTCCATGAGCTGGTCAGAGAAGGCTATCAATTAGCAATGGCTCGTGATCCCGGACGCTTCCTGGTGATTGATGCAGGTCAATCTATGGAGCAGGTTTATCAGGCGGCATTGGCAGCATTAACTGCCAGATTGTAAGGTGAGAGTACCGCTTCGTAACGTACATGCTGTATAATATGTTTAGGAAGAATATCGTACCACGCCCACATGTTTATCATACAATGAAGCACCAAGAACCCCCTAAGGGAATGATTATTTGCGGAAAGGGTGATAGCCGATGAAAATGGTAGTTGCGGTCGTCCAAGACAAAGATAGTGGTCGTCTGTCTCAACAGCTGGTGAAAAAAGGGTTTCGAGCTACTAAGCTAGCCAGTACCGGTAGCTTTTTGCGCGCTGGTAACACAACATTCTTGATCGGTACGTCTGACGAAAGCGTGCCGGAAGTAATCGACATCATTGCGCATAATTGCAAATCCCGCAAACAGATGGTCACTCCTGTTTCCCCACTTAGCAATGCAGTAGACTCGTTCATGCCATACCCACTCGAAGTGCAGGTAGGCGGAGCTGCCGTGTTCGTGCTCGATGTAGGAGAATTCCACTCCTTCTAACTACCGCATTCCTTTAGTTCCTGCTCTCTTTTTTCGCGGCTTTCGTATATACTGAATCTCATGGGGACAAAACCCTACGGATTGGATGCGGAGGTGCGAAATGAAAATCAGCGATGGTCTTCGGCCTAAACTGGACATGGTAAAAGCTTCAGATACACGTAGAAACCCTCAGCTGGAAAAGCTGAATTTTGGCACGATGGTTCAAGGTGAAGACGAACGCATGTCCCAGGAGCGGTTGAACCGGCTGCTGTCCGATATCGACAAGCAAGGGCAGATTCTCGCTCGTTCCCGCTCCGTGCGCGACTTTTATTCTTATAAAAATCTCGTCAAACAGTTCATGGAGGAGGCCGTTACGTACGGTATCGCCTTGGATGACCGGCGAGGGATGAATCGGCGAGGCCGCAGTAGGCTGTACAAGATCGTCAAAGAGGTGGATACCGAGCTACTCAGACTCACAGATGAGTTGCTCAGCGATCAAGCCCCTATGATTGACTTGTTAGCCCGCATTGGTGAAATTCGCGGTATGCTGATCAACCTGTACTTTTAGTTAGGTGTTGAATGGACCATGACATGGACTCAATTTACCCAGCAGCCACGAGCCTCGGAACTGCTGTACCATAGCTTGCGCAACGACCGGCTGGCACACGCTTATTTGCTGACCGGTCCCAAGGGCGCGGGCAAAAAGCAGATGGCCCTGCATCTGGCGAAATCCCTGTTTTGTCCGGAAAGGGAGGCTGACGCCTGCGGGGCCTGTATTACATGCAGACGCATCGAGGGAGGCAATCACCCCGATGTCATGTTTATCACGCCGGACGGGGCTTCTATCAAAATCGACCAAATCCGTGCTTTGCAAAAGGAAATGGCAATGAGGGCGGTAGAGTCCCATCACAAGGTGTACATTATCGAACACGTCGAAAAAATGACGACTCAGGCTGCCAACAGTCTGCTCAAGTTTTTGGAGGAACCACCAGCTGGTGTACTCGCCCTCTTGTTGACCGAGCACAGCCATGCAATTTTACCTACCATTTTGTCGCGTTGCCAAATCGTTCAATTTTCCCCACTTTCTGCAGAAGCAATCGCTGGGGAACTGCGTAGAGACGGCGTTTTGGCAGGAATGGCACAGGTCGCTTCCCACATTACGACAAATGTGGAAGAGGCCAAGGTGCTAAGCCAATCAGAATCGTTTGCACAGCTAAGAAATCTAGTGATACAATTGATTCAGGAGTGCAAACAACGCAATTCATCTGCGCTTTTTACCATCCATGATATGTTGCAAAAGAGCGACAAAATTAAAGAGGAACTACCCCTCTTTTTAGATTTGCTCATCCTTTGGCTGCGCGATATCCTGTATGTGCAAGTAGGCAGGCATGCCCATCTCATTAACAGCGACCAACAGGATGTGCTGCAAGGACAAGCACTGGTATGGACAAAAGCTGAGCTCTTGCACGGGATAGATTTGGTCATGGAGACGAAAAATCGGATAGAGCGAAATGCCAACGTACAGTTGGCTCTTGAGCGGTTGGTTCTTCAAATCCAGGAGGGATAACCTTGTATGAGGTTGTTGGAGTTCGCTTTAAAAAAGCGGGCAAAATATATTACTTCGACCCTGACCGACTGCCGATCGAAAAAGATTGTACCGTCATCGTGGAAACGGCACGCGGGGTTGAATATGGCAAGGTTGTAATCGGCAAGAAGCAGGTAGCTGATTCCGATGTCGTGTTGCCGTTGAAAAAAGTGATCCGCGTCGCTGACGACAAGGATGCAAAACAGGTGGACGAAAACAAGCAGGCCGCCAAAAATGCCTTTGCCGTTTGTCAGACGAAGATCAGGGAACACAAGCTAGACATGAAGCTGGTCGATGTAGAGTACACATTTGATCGCAACAAGATCATCTTCTACTTTACAGCAGATGGTCGCGTCGATTTCCGCGAGCTCGTGAAAGACCTGGCTTCTGTATTCCGTACTCGTATCGAGCTTCGCCAGATTGGTGTACGTGACGAAGCCAAAATGCTGGGCGGGATCGGACCTTGTGGACGATTACTGTGCTGTTCCACGTTCCTTGGCGATTTTGAGCCAGTATCCATCAAAATGGCCAAAGACCAAAACCTTTCGTTGAATCCAGCCAAAATCTCCGGACTTTGCGGCAGATTGATGTGCTGTTTAAAATACGAGAACGACAACTACGAGAGTACACGTGATGAAATGCCTGATATCGGAAAAGTCGTCAACACCCCGATGGGGAATGGGCGAGTTGTTTCCGTCAATGTACTCGATCATTCAGTTCAAGTAGAACTTTCGATCGATAAAAAGATCACAGAGTTTGGGCTAGATGAGATTGCGATAGGGCATCCCACTTTTGAATAAAACGTGGGAGTAGGGGAGAGGTGAGCTAGTGGACAAACGGGAAATCTTCGTCAAAATGGCGAGCATTGAAGAACGAATTGGGGACCTTTATAAAGAGATCGGTGAATTGAAAGACGTCATCGTCGTTTTGATGGAGGAGAATGCCCAATTACTCGTTGAAAACCAGCACCTTCGCAACCGACTGGACAGGAAAAAGACAAGCTCTTCGCCCAAGCAAAAGGGAACACGCCCGGTTGCCCAGGAGAAGGCAAAGAAAGCAGTCGTCGGAGAAGGTTACGACAACCTGGCTCGTCTCTACGCAGAGGGGTTCCATATTTGCAATGTCCATTTTGGCAGCTTGCGTAAAGAAGGCGATTGTTTATTCTGCTTGTCGTTTTTAAGCGGAGGCCCTCAAAAATAAACGGTGAACCAAAACCGGATGAAAAAAGCGACCTAGGCCATGTGTCAGGTCGCTTTTAAACGTATATGAATCATGAACAAACCAAAGGGGTTTTGAACAACGAATGGAACCTGTCATCAATGTGCCGCTCTATGAATCGGAGCGCATCGACGATTTGCTGACTCATGAAATGAAGATCATACAAAGTCACGAAGTATTTTGTTTTTCGATGGATGCTGTCCTGTTGGCTCGCTTTGCATCTGCTCCGAAAAGAGGACGCATCCTCGACATGTGCACGGGCAATGGGGCTATTCCGCTCATTATGACTACTCGGACACCGGAGGCTTCCTTTGAAGGTATCGAGATCCAAGAGCGGTTATTTAGCATGGCGAGCCGCAATGTAGCTCTGAACCAGCTGGAAGGACGCTTTACGATGCACCATGGGGATGTAAAAGAGGCCGTGGAGCGGTTTGGTCACGCCAAGTTTGACGTAATCACATGCAACCCACCCTACATGCCAGCTACCAGCGGTGAAAAAAACATCAGTGAGCATTTTGCTATTGCCCGTCATGAAATTATGCTTTCTTTAGAAGACGTGATTCGGGTCGGCAGCAAACTGCTGAAAAACGGTGGAAAGCTCGCTCTCGTGCATCGTTCCACCCGCTTGATCGAGATCATTTCCTTGATGCGTCAATACGGCATCGAGCCAAAACGAATGCGTCTCGTGTACCCGCGCCGAGATGCGGAGCCAAATATGGTGCTGATCGAAGGGATGCGAGGAGGCAAGCCAGAGCTGCGAATCCAGCCGCCGCTGATTGTCTATGAAAATGGAGAGGAATACTGTGAAGAACTGCAGGAAATCTATTTCGGAAGACGCGATTCCCTCGCATAAGAGTCACTTTGTGTACATCTTATCTTGCGCAGACGGGAGTCTTTACACCGGATATACAACCGAGCTGTTGCGGCGCCTGCGTACACACAACGAAGGCAAAGGGGCCAAATACACCCGTGGTCGGGGACCTGTCGAACTGCTTTATTGGGAAGAGGGGACAGACCGATCTTGGGGACTGAGGCGCGAGGAAGCAATCAAACGACTCTCCCGCCTGAAAAAAGAAGAACTGATTGGAGAGGGACCGCATGATGAATGTCCAGCGTAGCTTTTCGTCCGAGCAGTCAGGTACCCTCTATTTGGTAGCTACACCGATAGGGAATTTGGATGATATCACAGTTCGCTGTCTGGAAACGCTGCGTTCTGTCGATGTCATTGCCTGCGAGGATACACGGCAAACGCGAAAGCTGCTCAACCATTTTCAAATCGACAAACGGACGGTGAGCTACCACGAGCATAATAAGGAAGCGAGTGGGAATGGCCTCTTGCAGTGGCTGGCAGAGGGCAAGAAAATCGCTTTGGTCAGTGATGCAGGTCTTCCGGCGATTTCCGACCCGGGAGCGGAGCTGGTGCGCGATGCAACGGCAGCGGGCTTTCCTGTTATTCCTGTACCGGGGGCCAATGCCGCTTTGACGGCGCTGATCGCATCGGGTTTGCCGACAGATCGCTTTGTGTTTTGTGGTTTTCTCGGACGGGAAAACAAAGAGCGTCGCGAGGAGCTGGAACGGCTCAAAAAGTACCCGGAGACCTTGATTTTTTACGAGGCTCCCCATCGTATTGAAAAGACGCTAGGAGCAATCCGGGAAGCGTGGGGCAATCGTCGAGCTGTCTTGGCGAGGGAGCTTACCAAGCGTTACGAAGAATTTGTGCGTGGCACGATAGATGAACTGCTGGAGTGGCTACGAGAAGGGGAAGCGCGTGGGGAGTTTTGCCTAATTGTCGAAGGCTACACCGGTACCTTGGAGGACGAGGAAGTTGATGTATGGTGGAATTCGCTCAGTGTAGTAGAGCATGTCGATCAGTATTGCGAGCAAGGATTGAACAAAAAAGATGCAATCAAGAAAGCTGCCGATGATCGAGGCGTATCCAAACGTGATGTGTACAACGAGTACCATCGCGATCAGGCAGAATAAATAAGGAAGCTGGCCGCGTGCGGTCAGCTTTTTTCTGTGAAAAACGTCTCGATGTTTTTCATAAACGTAGATATGACCGCTTGCGGTCAAATAAAACGGTCATGACCGTTTTGAATGCAAAAAGAGCCTTCATTGGGCTTGTCCCGCAAAAAGGCTCGTCATATGTAATAGAAGAAAGGGGAAAGTTAGCGTTTTACAACTGGCATTTCAGACAGACAGTCTTGGCAAACGATTTTACCTTTAAAGTGAGATACTTTGTCAGCATTTCCGCAGAAAATGCAAGCTGGCTCATATTTTTTCAAGATGATGCGCTCGCCATCTACGTAGATCTCCAAAGCGTCTTTTTCTGCAATACCCAGTGTACGGCGCAACTCGATTGGAATCACTACACGGCCCAACTCGTCCACTTTACGAACAATACCTGTTGATTTCATCATTGTGATTACTCCTCCCAAATCTGGACATGTCGATGCTATTGTTCAACCGAAAGCATTAATCGTCAATATTCGACATTTTCTGTTGAAAACATCATACCAGCGATTCCCAAAGGTGTCAACATCGTTTTGACAATTCTTTGAAAACAAAAATGTTTTTTGAAAATAGAAACGCTGATATAGCAACGTTTATCGAGAAAATGGAATTGTTATGTAAAATTAAATGGATAAAATTAACTGGGAGTTATCGCCTTGACCATAGTCGGTTCGTGTCGAATTACTTCTTGCTTATTCGACATATTCGCCGTTATTTCTCACTTTTCCCTTTTATTTCTACTTTCCGCCCGTTTTCAGGGAAAAGTGGAGGAACGGAGGTTTACAAAACAAGTTGGTCGTGTACAATAGGTGTAACGAGGCAAAACATAGCAAAAGACCATGATGGGAAGAGTAAGCGGACACTCCTTATTCCAGAGAGCCGGGGTAGCTGAGAACCGGCATAAGTGAGCAAGCTGAACATGGACCCAGAGTCTCGCAGATGAACATGAGACGGCACACCGTTTCCAGTAGTCTGCGACGCAAGCCCACGTTACGGGTAGAGTCAATCCTTGACTCACCAAGTCCGTCATCCGCGAGGAGACGGAATGTTTGGGTGGTACCGCGAGTTAGAGCTCGCCCCAATTTTTTGGGGCGGGCTTTTATTATTTCTAAACGTAAGATGGAGGGGTTTTGTTGCAATGAAACCAACATATTACATTACCACACCGATTTATTATCCGAGTAACAAGCTGCACATTGGAAATGCCTACACGACGATTGCCTGTGATGCGATGGCTCGCTACAAGCGTCTGCGTGGCTTTGATGTCTACTACCTGACAGGTACGGACGAGCATGGTCAAAAGCTGCAAGAGCGTGCAGCCGAGGATGGCAAGCAACCACTGGAATTCATCGACCCTGTTGTTGATTGGATTCGCGATCTGTGGGACAAGCTGGACATCTCCTACGATGACTTCATCCGTACTACGCAACCGCGCCACAAGGAAGTCGTGCAAAAAGTATTCCAGCGCCTGCTCGATCAGGGTGACATTTACCTGGGAGAATACGAAGGCTACTACTGTGTGCCAGATGAAGCATTCTGGACAGAGACCCAGTGTAAAACGGACAAAGGCTACATTTGCCCGGACTGTGGTCGCGAAGTGAAAAAGGTGAAGGAGAAAAACTACTTCTTCCGTATGTCCAAATACCAGGATAGACTGCTTCAGCACATCGAGGCCAATCCGGACTTTATTCAGCCGGAGAGCCGCAAAAATGAGATGATCAACAACTTCCTGAAACCAGGTCTGCAGGATCTTTCCGTATCCCGCAGTACATTTGACTGGGGAATTAAAGTGCCGAGTGATCCGGAGCACGTCATCTACGTTTGGATCGATGCGTTGACCAACTATATTTCGGCACTGGGTTATCTAAGTGATGACGACAGCAAATACCGTCGCTTCTGGCCAGCTGATGTACACATGGTGGGGAAAGACATCCTGCGCTTCCACACCATTTACTGGCCGATTCTTTTGATGGCACTAGATGTTCCATTGCCGAAACAAATCTTTGGACACGGATGGCTCCTCATGCCAGATGGAAAAATGTCCAAATCCAAAGGGAACGTCATCGATCCAAAGCTGTTGATCGATCGTTACGGCTCTGACGGGGTTCGCTACTTCCTGCTGCGTGAAATCAACTTTGGGCAGGATGGCATCTTTACACCAGAATCATTTGTCCAACGCCTGAACTTCGATCTGGCAAACGACATCGGCAACCTGCTGAGTCGTACGACTACGATGATCGAAAAATATTTCGAAGGGGTAATTCCGGCTGCGCAAGATGCAGGAGAACCGGATGATAGCCTGATCAGTCTCGCAGTAAAAACAAAAGGTCTGGTAGAAGAGCACATCGAAGCAATGCGCTTCAGCAACGCCCTGGCTCACATCTGGGAGCTGGTGGGACGGACCAATAAATACATTGATGAAACCATGCCATGGAACCTAGCCAAATCCGAGGAAACCAAAGGGCGCCTGGCGACGGTTATGTACAATCTGGCGGAGAGCATTCGCATCAGCTCCGTCCTGATTCAGCCGTTCATGACCAAAGCACCGGCAAAAATTTGGGACCAACTGGGTATTGCGGCAAATGAGGAAGCGACCAGCTGGGAATCTGCGGGCGTATGGGGCGGATTGCCTGTGGGCAGCACCGTTAGCCGCAAAGAGCTGTTGTTCCCTCGCCTGGACGTTGCGGCAGAGCTGGCATTCATCGACGAATCCACTGCAGAAGCCCGTCGTCAGGCAGAAGAAAACAAGAAAAAGCAAGAAGCATTGAAAGGGGAACCATCTGTGAGCGAAACGACAACGAACCAACCGGAAGCAGCATCTGAAAAGCCGGCTGATGCCAAGGAAGAAATCGGCATTGACGACTTTGGGAAAGTAGAGCTACGAGTGGCTCAAGTCGTGGAGTGCGCGAAACACCCGAATGCTGACAAATTGCTCATTTTGCAACTGGATCTTGGGTATGAGAAACGTCAGGTTGTTTCCGGGATCGCGAAGTACTACTCCCCGGAAGATATGGTTGGGAAAAAAGTCATCCTCGTAGCGAATCTGAAACCAGTGAAACTGCGTGGCGAAATGTCCCAAGGAATGATTCTGGCAGCTTCTGCAGGTGATCAGCTGACATTGGCGACTGTAGATCCGAGTATGCCGAACGGCGCAATCGTGAAGTAACGAGCGCATCCAGTAGGAAAGGAAGGGTCAGACCTGTGTTATTTGAAACGCACACGCACCTGAATGCCAAGGAATTTGACGAGGACCGCGAAGAAGTCATTGCCCGCGCCAGAGAAAATGGGGTCAGCACGATCGTCAACATCGGCTTCAATGCTGAAACGATCCCGACCTGCATCGAGCTGGCAGAGAAATACGATTTTATTTACGCGGTCGTCGGATGGCACCCACAGGATGCAAAAGATATGACTGACGAGCATCTGGCATGGATTGAGGAGCTTACCCGTCATCCAAAAGTAGTAGGACTCGGGGAAATGGGTCTCGATTACTACTGGGATACGTCGCCAAAGGATGTACAGGCAGACGTGTTCCGCAAGCAGATTCGTCTCGCCCGCAAAGTCGGGATGCCGATCATCATTCACAACCGGGATGCCCATCAGGATGTCATCGCCATCCTCAAAGAAGAGAAGGCAGCCGAGGTTGGCGGAATCATGCACTGCTATTCTGGGAGCTGGGAGACCGCAAAGCTAGCTCTGGACATGAATTTCTACATTTCATTTGGGGGGCCGCTTACGTTTAAAAACGCCAAGCAACCCAAGGAGGTAGCAGCCAAGGTACCGCTTGACCGACTCCTGATCGAGACGGACAGCCCGTACCTCACGCCGCATCCTTTCCGCGGCAAGCGAAACGAGAGTGGATACGTCCGCTACGTCTGTGAGGAAATGGCGAACATTCGTGGTTTGTCTTATGAGGAAATGGCCCAGATCACATCAGACAACGCTCGTCGCTTATTTCAGCTAAAATAAGCAATAAAACAAAGAAAAAGCGGAAAATCACGGTCCTACTCGTGGTTTTCCGCTTTTTTTCGTTCGTGTTTCCCGGGTTCTACTCCGATTTGTCGACGCATACCATGAACAATGTGTCGAACGATTATTGTCCTATCGACATACGTGCTCGACACCAAACAACTATGATTCGTCAGAAGCTTTTTGCTAGTCTTGTACCATTATCTCTTCGGCCAAAGGTAGGGGAAATTTGACAAAGCCGGAAAAGTAACATACAATCAAATCCGATCTTGTTTAGTACCGGCCACTTCCAGAATATTAGTGCAATTACAACGACCCTTACCTGGCTAGACCGAAAAAGCCAATGTGCTTTTCTAGGAAAAGGAGTGTGGGAAATGGAGTTACGCACGATTTGGGAAAGGTATAAGAATCGAGGGCTCGTCTTATTCGGGGGTCTTGCTCTTGTGCTCGTTCCCATGATTGGGTATTTCTCTGCCCAGGCTACCCAGCCAAAACAGGTCACTTTTTCGTTAGACGGAGAGAGTCGCACAGTGGCAACCAAAGCCGAAACCGTCGAGCAGTTCTTGACGGAGCGACAGATCGCGGTAACGGAAAGGGATTCCCTTCAACCTACAGCTGAGACGAAACTCAAAAACGGAGCAGTAATCACTTTACATACAGTCTGGTCCATACCGGTCCAGATTGACGGGCAGACAAAAATGATTGATACACTCAGTCGAGATGTAGCTGGCGCGTTGAAGGACGGCAACATCGCGATTAGTGAAAAGGATCGGGTGGAACCGGCCTTGACAGCGTCTCTAGCCAAAAATTCAGCCATCACCGTCAAACGCGTTGTCGAGAAGATGGTAGAAGAGGAAGAGCGCGTCACTTATCAGGAGATTCGCAAGAACGATCCTGTGTTGGAAAAAGGTAAAACCAAAGTATTACAAACAGGACAAGAAGGTAAGGCAATTGCACACTACAAGCTGGTCATGATGGATGGCAAAGAAATCTCCCGTGAGCTTGTGACGAGAGACGTCGTCATACCAAAGAAGGACCATGTAGTTGCCGTAGGAACTGCGGTGGCGATGCGTACGGAAGACAAATCGCAACGGGTTCTGATCGCATCAGCAGCGGGGAGTGTTTCCCGCGGTGGAAAAGTTTTCAGGCCGAAAAAAGTACTGAACGGGGTTACCTTGACAGCCTATTCTCCTTCAGGAGGAGGCAAACATCCTAGCTCGCCGGGTTATGGTCGTACGGCGACAGGAGTAAAGGCAAAGGCGGGTCACACGATCGCGGTAGATCCTCGCGTCATTCCTTATGGATGGTGGGTCTATATCGACGGTGTAGGGTATCGTCGTGCAGAAGATACAGGTGGGGCCATGCAAGGTGGCAAGATTGACGTATTTGTTAGCACGGAGTCGGAGGCGGTCCAGTTTGGCCGCAAGCGTAACAAAACTGTCTATATAATTGGACCGCAGAAGCCGTAGGACAGGAGCGATATGCTCCTGTTCTTCTGTTTGGTTGCGGGCCGTGTTAAGCTGTTTGTTAGTTAGACGCTCCGATAGCTTGGGTCGTTTCAGCTTTCTGGGGCTTTTGGCCGTATTTTTTTGGCATACTTGTACCATAGTGACAATGTACGAAAGTGGGAACAAAGAATGAAGATCAAGGAAGTTATCGTGGTGGAGGGCAGGGACGATACCGCTGCGATCAAGCGAGCAGTCAACGCTGACACGATCGAGACAGGCGGTTCCGCTATCCATACTTGGACTATTGAAAAAATCCGTTTGGCGCAGCAAAAGCGCGGCGTAATCATTTTTACCGACCCTGATTACCAGGGAGAGCGTATTCGCAAAATTATCAGCAAAGCGGTGCCTGGCTGCAAGCATGCGTTCATCACCCAGGAGAATGGTATGAAAAAGGGAGATATCGGGGTGGAAAATGCCACTCCTGAAGTAATCATTCAGGCTTTGTCGGAAGTCCGCACGGAGATGGCTGATACAGCAGGAGAAATTACTGCTGATGATATGCTGGCTCACGGTCTGACATCAGGAGCTACCTCCAAGGAGCGGCGGGTCAAGCTAGGGGAGAAGCTGGGGATTGGATATGCCAATGCCAAGCAGATGCTACAGCGACTCAATGCCTTTCAGATCAAACGGGATGAATTTGAAGCAGCTATGGAAGCCATAGACAAAGAGAGGGAGTAAGCGATGACTCAAATGACAGGCAAAGATATTGCCACACCCACACGGACAAAAGAGGTCCTGGAGAAGTACGGCTTCTCGTTCAAAAAGAGTCTGGGACAAAACTTCCTCATCGACACCAACATCCTGCATAATATCGTGGCGGAGGCGGACCTGACGAAAGAAAAGGGAGCCGTGGAAATTGGACCGGGTATTGGTGCATTGACGGAGCAATTAGGACGAGCTGCTAAAAAGGTGATGGCGATCGAGATTGACCAACGACTGCTCCCTATTCTGGAGGACACGCTGTCGCCCTATGAAAATATCGAGGTCGTGCACGGTGATGTGCTCGAGCTTGACCTGAAAACGTTACTAGCGGAAAAAATGGCAGGGGTGGAGAAGATCAGTGTCGTCGCGAATCTGCCATACTATGTGACTACGCCGATCCTGATGAAGCTGCTAGAAGAGCGTCTGCCGCTGGAAAACATCGTCGTGATGATACAAAAGGAAGTAGCAGAGAGAATTGCTGCAAAGCCTGGTACGAAAGACTACGGCTCTCTTTCTGTCGCTGCTCAATTCTATGCGGAGACGGAAGTAGCGATGATCGTTCCAGCTAGCGTGTTCATTCCTCGTCCAAACGTAGATTCAGCAGTCATCCGCCTAAAGGTTCGAGATCGTCCACCAGTCGAGGTGGATGACCAGGACATGTTCTTCCGCGTCGTACGAAGCTCGTTCGCCCAACGCAGGAAGACCCTTTTGAACAACCTCATGAACGGTCTGTTTCGCAAAGAACAGAAGGATGAAGTAATACAGATGCTTGCCGACATCCAGGTTGACCCAACACGTCGTGGAGAAACGCTCAGCCTCGAAGAGTTTGCCCGCCTCGCCAACGAAAGCTTGCGGCGAGGGTTGATTGGGCAATAGTCTAGGGAAACCTTCATTTTTGGGCTAATAACGCCAAAAGTGAGGGTTTTTTGTGTTTTCTGCTTCTTTTCGATATGATACTGACAAATATCTACGTAATTCATGAAAAAAAGCCCGTTGACAAAATCTGCACTGGGTTGCTATAATTTTTTATTTCTTTGACAAAATAAATGTGTGCTGTTATAATAGATGTAAGCGAGGTGGATGGAACAATGGCAAGAAACGCATTGCTTGACATTAAACGCAGTTTAGACGGACACATTGGTGAGCGCATCCTGCTGAAGGCAAATGGCGGTCGCCGCAAAACCGTCGAACGTAGTGGCATCCTCGAAGAAACATACCCATCAGTATTTGTAGTAAAGCTAGACGACGATCAACTTTTCGAGCGGGTTTCTTACAGCTATGCGGACATCTTGACAGAAACTGTAGAGTTGACGGTGTGCCGTGAGAATCAGCACATCCGCATCACATTTGTACAACAGTAGAACCCCCTGGGTTCTACTGTTTTATTTTTCACGATAAGAATTTATAAAATTCTTATTCGCATAAGTGCAACTACGGCTACGCCAGAAACGGCGTAGCCAAGTTTTCTAATGCCAAATATTCGGTTGCTGACTACCGCCTCCATATAGAGTGAAATGCCCCTATGTTGCACACACTACTTGTGTCAACGAGAAGGGGAGGATGTTATGGGTCGCAGACGAGGCATTATGTCTGAGCAGTTTAAGATGGAGATCGCCAAGGAGCTTGGATTTTACGATACGGTGAAAGCCGAGGGCTGGGGTGCCATCACGACGCGTGACGCGGGAAACCTAGTCAAGCGCGCCATTCAGATTGCCGAGGAAGCATTGGCCAAACAGCATACTACATGACTCGTTGGCGAGGCCGGGGAAACCCGGTCTTTTCTGTGAGATCGATATTTTCTAAACCGTCATAATCTTCACGATCATATTGTTTTTTCCGACCGAGTGGCATGGAAGAGAATGCCTATGCTACAATAAGAGACTAGGAAATTTAGAACGTAGGCAGAGGTGAACAACGTGCGTATCTCGGTCAAAGCTCCGGCCAAAATTAACTTAACTCTTGATGTTCTCGCCAAGCGGCCGGACGGTTATCACGAAGTGGAAATGGTGATGACTACCGTAGACTTGGCGGATCGTGTAGATCTGACTCTACGCGGAGATGGAGAGATAACGCTGGACTGCTCTGCTAGCTTCGTACCAGATGATATCCGCAATCACGCGTATAAAGCGGCGGTCCTATTAAAAGAACGCTATCATGTACGCGAAGGCGTGCATTTGTATATCGATAAACAGATCCCGGTTGCAGCGGGTCTGGCAGGGGGAAGCAGTGACGCGGCAGCAACGCTGCGTGGGCTGAATCAATTATGGAATCTCGGATTAAGCCTTGACGAGTTGGCGGCAGTGGGAGCTGAGATTGGCTCTGACGTTCCTTTCTGTGTATACGGGGGAACAGCGCTGGCAAAAGGTCGCGGCGAGCAGATAACCCATCTGGGGCCTCCAGCACCGTGCTGGGTCATTCTCGCCAAGCCACCAATAGGTGTGTCGACGGCAGATGTATACGGGAATCTTCGAGTGCCGGAGATTGCCGATCATCCACAAACCGGAGAGATGCTGATGGCGATCGAGGACCAAGACTTCTCGTTAATGTGTCAATCGCTCGGAAATGTGCTCGAAAATGTCACGTTGGCGCTCCATCCGCAAGTAAGGCAGATCAAGGAGCTGATGATGGCGTCAGGAGCTGATGGCGTGCTGATGTCAGGTAGCGGCCCTACGGTATTTGCCCTCGTGCAGAAGGAAGCCAAGGTGCATCGTATATACAACGCCTTGCGTGGATTTGTGAAAGATGTATTTGTTGCCCGAATGTTAGGTGCGCAAGAAGGGGAAATGCTTGCATGAACCCGTATATAAATGATACATTAGCACCATAATATTCGGTTTTGGAGGAAGAGCTATGAAGAAATTGCGTAGAAGTGCTCGTCTCGTCGATATGACTCAGCACTTGCTCGCCCATCCCCATACGCTGATTCCGCTCACTCTGTTTGCCGAACAATACGGGGCGGCAAAATCGTCGATCAGTGAAGACTTGTCTATCATCAAAGAAGCGTTTGAGGTTCAGGGTGTAGGCTTGTTGAAAACGGTGGCGGGAGCGGCCGGTGGAGTGAAGTATATTCCCCAGGTCAAAACGGATGAAGCCCTGATTTTCGTGCAAGAACTGATTGGTCAATTGGCTAATCCGGATCGTCTCTTGCCAGGTGGGTACCTGTACATGTCCGATATTCTCGGCAATCCGTCCACTATGGCGCAGATCGGCAAGCTATTCGCTACAGCTTACTCGGACAAAAACGTCGATGTGGTCATGACAGTGGAAACCAAAGGGATTCCACTCGCTTATGCGACCGCGATGTTTTTGAATGTCCCTGTGGTAATTGTGCGCCGTGACAACAAGGTGACGGAAGGTTCGGTCGTTAGTATCAACTACGTTTCAGGGTCGAGTAAGCGGATTCAGACGATGTCTCTAGCTCGTCGCGCACTGGCCGAGCAGTCTCGTGTCCTGATTGTGGACGACTTTATGAAGGCAGGCGGTACGCTGCGTGGTATGATCGATCTATTGCAAGAGTTCCGCGCTACTGTAGTAGGGTGCGGAGTATTGGTAGAAACGACAGCTGACGTATCTGAACGCTTGGTCGATGAATACGTGTCATTGGCCAAGCTGCAGGATGTTGACATCAAGGGTAAGCAAATCGAAATCGAGCTCGGAAGCTTTTTTGGTAGATAGGAATCCGTAAGTTCCTATCTACAACAGTGTAGCTGAGGCTCTGCAAAGCAAATGCAGAGCCAGGTTTTCCAAAATAGAGGGGAGTAGATCCACATGGCAATCTCTTTTGTTTCCACTGACAAAGCTCCAGCAGCAATTGGTCCTTACAGCCAAGCTGCTAAGGTAGGCCCATTCCTATTTGCATCTGGTCAAATTCCACTGCGCGCGGACGGCACTCTCGTGGAAGGCGACATCGTAGCACAAACCCATCAGGTGTTTTCCAACATCCAGGCAGTCCTGGCAGAGGCAGGCGGCAGCTTGTCCAGCGTCGTAAAGGCCACCGTGTTCATCAAAGACATGAATGACTTCGGCCAACTCAATGAAGTGTACGGACAATATTTCGGCGATCACAAACCGGCTCGTTCCACTGTGGAAGTGGCTCGTCTCCCGCGTGATGTGAAAGTAGAAATTGAGATTGTAGCTTATTTGGAAGCGTAAGAAACGCTAAATGACCACAGAACAGCCTCGTGCAAAATGCGCGCTAGGCTGTTTTTTTTCGACATTTCCCCCCATAGTCATGGTGCGAATTCCGTCGATATGAATAAATTTATATATTTTTTTAAAAATTTGCATAGAGACAGCAGGAATATTTACCCAAAGGGTGGAAATACTCCTAAACGCGTTTTCATAGATAAAGGGAGTGAACTAGATGGAAGTTACAGACGTTAGACTTCGCCGAGTGAATACGGATGGTAGGATGAAAGCGATTGCGTCCATTACAATTGACCATGAATTTGTGGTTCATGATATCCGTGTCATTGACGGAAACAATGGTATGTTCGTTGCCATGCCGAGCAAGCGTACACCGGATGGAGAGTTCCGTGACATCGCGCATCCGATTTCTTCCACTACCCGCGAAAAAATTCAGGCTGCTGTCTTGACTGAGTATGATCGCGTAGGTCAAGAAGAGGAAAGCACGATCGAAGCAGGTGCATAGGTAGAACAAACAAGCACCCTGTCTCTTTGGACAGGGTGCTTCGACGTGTGGCTATCAGTAGCATTTCTGCAGGTCCGTAATCATTTTCTCTCGGTTCATTCCCTCTCCAATAAAAACGGCCACCATTTTGGGTCCGTGATTTTCAAAAGGAAACAGGTGCACCTGATTGTCGGTGTGCTGAAAAGAGATGAGTTGCTCTCTGCCGTGAAACAAGACGTAGCCCTTTGCCCGATACACGTTTTTGGGCAGGCTGTATAGGAATTCTTCAAACTTGGCAGCATCTACAGGTCCTGTAAAGGGATAAGAAAATGTTTCGATGCTGTTGAACAGCGATGGCATGCTCGTGTTCATTCCGAGTGACTGTTTTAGCCGATCCATAGGAGACATACGACCGATGCTCTTTTGGACAGGTACGTTGCTGACTGCCTCTCGCTGTGCAGCCAAGTGTTCTGTCAGGCGTGTGATGGATAAGAGGGTGTGAAGGTCCATGTCGCTCTGAATAGTGAGGTGTACGGGAGCATGTGGATTTAGCTCGGAAAGCTTTCGCTGCACTTTTTCCAGCATATCGGCTGGGGTCATATCGACCTTGTTCACTAGCAAAAGGTCTGCATATTTCACCTGATTGCGTATCGTTTTCACGAGAGCACTGGTAGACTGGAAGCGTGAGTTGAGTTCTAGAAAGCGGGAGGCGTCCACGACGGAGATGATGCCTTTTAAATCGATCGACTCATACAGTTCAGGATGAGTCAATCCGTCGATCACATCGATGGGATCGGCCACCCCTGTCGTTTCAATGAGAATTTTATCAGGATTCAGTGAGGTAATTACTTCCTTTAGACTCTCCGTCATTTCCCCCCGAATCGAGCAGCAGATGCATCCGTCCAACAGTTTTTTTACAGGAAATCCAAATCCTTGAAGCTGCTCTCCGTCGATATCTTCCTCGCCCATTTCATTCATCATGACCACGACTTTGCAATCCTGCGCACGCAAATGAGTGAGCATTTTCTGCAACAGGGTGGTTTTTCCGCTTCCTAAATAACCAGTCAGCAAGTACACTTGAGCGCTCATCGAGTTTGGCCTCCTTCTCAATTACCCCTATCGTCCATCAATATATCACACTTTTATCAGAAGATTAAATGTTGTCAGATGTTTGTCCAACTTTCAGGCAATGTCCGGAAAACGGCTATAATCCTGCATCGATTGTCTTGAAATCCACATATGATTAAGATATAGTCATTGTGGAACTTCTACGATGGAGGGTTGTCATGTCTAAGATCCATGCCGTGGTTCTGGCCGCTGGTCAGGGTACACGGATGAAATCGAAGCTGTACAAGGTCCTGCACCCTGTGTGCGGAAAGCCAATGGTCCAACATGTAGTGGATACAATGGCATCCATGCAGGTGGAGGATATCGTTGTCGTCGTAGGTCATGGTGCAGACGCAGTCCGCGCCAAACTAGGCGAGGACGTTGCATACGCACTACAAGAAGAACAGTTGGGAACGGCGCATGCCGTCCAGCAGGCAGCGCCATTTTTACAAGATAAAGAAGGCACTACGTTTCTTTTGTACGGAGATGTCCCACTTTTGTCTGCAGAGACGTTGTCCGCTTTGTTGACCTATCACGAAGAGCAGCAAGCGGCTGCAACCGTATTGACCGCCGTGTTGTCCGATCCTACCGGTTACGGACGCATCGTGCGTGATGAGGCAGGCGAAGTATTGCGAATCGTGGAACACAAGGACGCCTCCGACGAGGAACGGGCGATCCAGGAAATTAACACGGGCATATACTGCTATGACAACCAAAAATTATGGAAAGCCTTGACACAAGTGAAAAATGACAATGTACAAGGCGAATACTATGTAACAGACGTTGTCGGTATTTTGCGGGATGCAGGTGAAAAGGTAACGGCTTTCGAAGCAGCTGATCCAGATGAAACAATGGGTGTAAACGATCGTGTGCAGCTTTCCGAAGCGGAAGCGTATATGAGACGCCGTATTGCCGTTTGTCATATGCGTAATGGTGTGACCATCCTGGATCCGTCCTCCACCTATATCGAAGCGGACGTGACCATCGAGGCCGATACGGTCATCCATCCGGGTACATTCTTGCGCGGACGGACAACCATCGGGGCCGATTGCGTCATTGGACCGCAGGCAGATTTGACCGATGTCCAGGTAGCAGACTGTGTTTCCCTTACGTACACGGTAATGGTAGATGCTCGCGTGGAACAGGAGAGCACCATCGGGCCGTTTGCCTACGTTCGTCCGGGAAGCTTGATTGGTCCAAAAGCAAAAATCGGCGATTTCGTAGAGCTGAAAAATGCGAAAATCGGAGAAGGCTCGAAAGTTCCTCACCTCAGCTATGTGGGGGATGCTGAGATTGGCGATGGCGTCAATATCGGTTGTGGAACGATCACTGTCAACTACGATGGGGCTGTCAAACACAAAACCGTCGTGCAAGATGGTGCGTTCATCGGTTGTAACTCGAATCTGGTTGCGCCGGTCACCGTCGGACAGAATGCTTATGTAGCTGCTGGTTCAACGATTACCCAGGATGTTCCTGACAATGCACTGGCTATCGCTCGTGAAAGACAAGTAAATAAAATCGACTACGCCAACAGAATGCCTCGCAAGGGCAAAAAGCAATCATAACGGGAGGTTCTTGAGAAGATCATGGCTAACTACCGCGACCCAAAACTGAAGGTTTTTACGTGCAACGCAAACCCTGAACTGGCGAAAGAAATCGCCGAACATATTGGTGTACCACTCGGAAACGCACAAGCTGTGCGCTTTAGTGATGGCGAGTGCCAAATCAAATTGAATGAAAGCGTTCGCGGTTGTGACGTATTTGTTATTCAGCCAACATCTGCTCCCGTTAATGAGCATTTGATGGAGCTATTGGTGATGGTGGACGCATTGAAACGTGCTTCTGCTAAGAGTATCAACGTAGTGATTCCTTACTACGGCTATGCTCGTCAAGATCGTAAAGCACGCGCACGTGATCCGATTACAGCGAAACTGGTTGCCAACCTGATTGAAACAGCTGGTGCACAACGCGTAATCACGATGGACCTGCATGCGACTCAAATCCAAGGTTTCTTTGACATCCCGGTTGATCATCTGTTGGGCGTACCGATCCTGGCTAAACACTTCTCCGAAAAAGGTCTGTCTGATATCGTAGTGGTTTCTCCTGACCACGGTGGAGTTACTCGTGCTCGCAAACTGGCTGAGCGTCTGGAAGCTCCAATCGCCATTATCGACAAGCGCCGTCCGGAGCCAAACGTAGCGGAAGTCATGAATATCGTAGGGAATATCGAAGGAAAAACAGCGATCATCATCGACGATATCATCGATACAGCGGGAACGATCACGCTGGCAGCGAGTGCACTGGTAGAAGCAGGCGCGCGTGAAGTATACGCTTGCTGCACCCATCCAGTACTGTCTGGCCCTGCAATCGAGCGAATCGGCAATTCCAATATTCGCGAACTGATCGTGACCAACTCTATTCCTCTCACGGAAGAACAAATCATCGACAAAATCACCGTGCTGTCTGTAGCACCGATCATCGGTGAAGCGATCATTCGTGTACACGAAGAGCTGTCTGTAAGCAAACTGTTCGATTAATTACCGGGGCCCGGTTTCCGCTTCGAAGTCAATCACCTCAGTTTTTTGGGCCCCTTTGTAAGGGGATTGAAACAAACCTCCGTTGGACAAGCTAGTGAGGAAACTTTTACTAGCGGTCCAAAGGAGGTTTTTTTTGTGGAAGCGATTCAGGGTCAATCACGAGCGCAGGGCATAGGAAACTCGGTCAAGGCACTGCGGCGGAACGGCTGGGTACCTGGCATTGTTTACGGCTCAGATATTAGCAATCAGGAAATTCAAGTGCAAGGCAAAGAACTGGATGCGGCATTACGTCGTCAAGCGACAAACAAACCTTATAAACTAATGGTAGATGGCAATTCGTTCGACGTCATGGTAAACGAACTGCAACGGCATCCGGTGATGGGAAATATCCTCCACGCAGACTTTAGAAAGATTAATATGAATGAAAAAGTCAACACTTCAGTTCCTGTACTCATGACAGGTGATCCAGAGCTTGGGGTAGCTACTCTAGTCCGCCATAATGTCGATATCAGCTGCCTGCCGGGCAATATTCCGGAATCGTTTACAGTCGATGTAGACGGGTTGAATATCGGGGACGTGATACTGGTCAGCGATTTGGTCGTTCCCCCGGGGGTGGAGCTGGGGGTGGATGCCACAGAAGTATTGATCAGCGTGCTGCCTGTCAAAGCCAAGTCGGAGGAGTCTATCGAGGCGCAGCATGACGCCGAGCAAGTGGCAGAAGCTGCGGGCTCGACTGAGCAGGCAAACAGAGTGTAGTTTACACAAAAGGCTCGGGTGAAGACACCTTAGCCTTTTTTCATCTTTTTTGAATTCCATTGTCCATGCATCTATGCAAGAGGAGAACAAGCTTCATATCTTGCTAATATGTTAAATGGAGGGTGGAATAGCTGAGAAATGATGGAATTACTTTGGATTGCAACTGGTGTAGTGTCAACCTTGATATTCGTCGGTCTTTTTTGGGTCTATTGGCATTTTGAGGGGGACAGAAGCCTGCGAGAATACGTGTCTGAGGATGAAGAGCCCGAAGGAAAGTATCGTATTTTGCAGAAGGTGCAGACCCCTACCCAACGAGTAGCCTTAGTTGAGCATGAAGACAAGTTATTGGTCTACTCAAATGGATATGTCATGTTTGGTACAACCGAAGATGAAGACATGTATGGGGAAGCCATGATTCACATTCCTGTGTCCATTGCAGAGAAACGAGAACGTGTCTTGCTCATTGGAGCGGGAGGGGGTATTACGACACGAGAAGTACTTCGCTATCCAGATGTAAAAGAAATTACGGTGATTGACATTGATCCTGTCATGATCGAATTTGGTAAAACGCTGGAGCCGCTCGTCAAGTTTAATCAAGGTTCGTTGAATCATCCCAAGGTTCGTACCGTAGTAGAGGATGGAAGAGTTTTTCTGGAGAAAAATGAGGATAAGTGGGACGTCATCATTTTGGATCTACCCGAACCCACCATGGAAAGCCTCGGGCTCAGTCGCCTTTATAGCTGGGAGTTTTATCATCTCTTGAAAGAGCGGTTGAATCCAGGCGGAGTCGTCGGGATAGCTTGCTCGGTCCTTTCAAACACACCAGAGTACTACTGGACCATACAGGCTACGTTGAAGGCAGCCGGTTTTTCGGTATTACCCTATCACTTTGACGTTATCGTGGAACATGAAGAAGACTGGGGATACTGTGTGGCCGCTACCAGACCGATTTCACCTGCAGATGTGAACATTCTGGTTCCAAACCGCTACTTGAATCGTGACAGGCTAAAGGATATGTTCCATATTCGCTACGGTTACTGGAAGTACTGGGAAGAAGACGAAATTCAGACAGACCGGAATAGAGTATTGGCGTATATTCAGAATGAAGACATTTGACTATGAGTCCCACTTCAGGTGGGGCTTTATCTTTTGTTCATGAGGCCATTCTAGTACAATGGGGAAAGAGTAGGAGGGATCACCGTGAAAGTAATCATAGGGCTAGGGAATCCTGGCAAGAAATATGAGGATACAAGACATAATGCAGGATTTATGGCCATAGATAAAATAAGCGAGAAATGGGGCATTTCTGTCCAGCAAAACAAGTTCCGGGCACTCGTAGGGGAAGGCAGGATCGAGGGAGAGAAAGTTCTTCTCGTGAAGCCACAAACGTATATGAACCTCTCTGGTGAATCGGTTGCGGAAATCCTGAAATTTTACAAACTGATACCGGATGAGCTGGTCGTCATTTTCGATGACCTGGATATGCCTACTGGACAGCTTCGCCTACGGGAAAAAGGGAGCGCGGGGGGTCATAACGGGATCAAATCCATGATTCAGCATTTGGGGACACAAGATTTTAAACGAATCAAGGTAGGAATTGGCCGTCCAGAGCCAGGGAGAAGCGTCAGTGATTATGTGTTGCAGTCATTTCCGGCTGGGGAGAAAGCAGATATCAACGAGGCTGTCAGTCTGGCTGCAGATGCTGCTGGAATGTGGACCAGAGAGCCCTTTGTCAAGGTCATGAACCACTATAACAGCTTGAAGCGGTAAAGAAAGCTTGAGCCTCCATGCACATCCCTCAGAAGGTACGAGTCTAGTATGATTTTCCACCCTGCGGTCCATACTAATCGATATGAAAGGTATGGGGGTGGCATATACATGAGCATACGTTATGCGTGTCGCTGCTGCGGGATGAAAATCGCAGAATTTGACGAATCACAAGTAACCGAGGCGCAGCTCGGGTTTGATTCCTTGACCCCGGAAGAGCGGGCTCTTATAATATCGAGAGAACAAAGTGGAGATACGGTCGTCAGCATCACGTGCGACTATTGCCGTGAAGCGCTGAATCAGCATCCAGAGCTTTCACTAGTCGGAAACCCACTTCAATAAGTGGATACACTCGTTAGGAAGGCTTGCACTGACAAGGCCTTAGCTTGGGGAGCTAAGGCTTCTTTTCGCATGGCCGACCTGTATGTAAAAATGTGGCAAAAGCTGCTGGGGCCCCATTTACGAATGACAGAAGAATTAGAGAGGGGATTAGTGAATGCAAGTCATCATTAACCCGATGAAGCAGGACTCGAACGTAGGCACGATCGTGGCAGGTCTAGAAAAAGGACTGCACGAGCAACTCGTCTCCGGTTTGGCTGGTTCTGCTCGGCAGACACTTATGGCGACGCTGAAGCAGATGACAGATCGCCCAGTCTGTGTCGTGACCCATAACATGTATCAGGCGCAAAAAGTATACGAAGACCTGATTGAGCTGGTGCCCAGCGATCAAGTTTTACTCTATCCAGGGAATGAACTGATCGGCTCCGAACTCGCTATCGCCAGTCCGGAAATGCTCGCACAGAGAATTCATGTGTTCAACCGTTTGGCCCGGGGCTTTACGGGTTTTTTAGTTGCGCCTTTCGCTGGATTGCGTCGACTGGTGGTTCCTCCAAACGCGTGGAAGGAATCGCAAATCAAACTGGCAATCGGTGAAGAGCTGGACATCGAGACGTTTTTGCTCCGCTGTATCGAATTAGGCTACGAGCGAGTCGATATGGTCGAGAGAAAAGGCGAATTGAGTGTTCGTGGCGGCATTATTGACCTTTATCCGATCGATTCTGAATGGCCGGTGCGGATCGAGCTGTTCGATGTGGAAATCGATTCGATCCGTACATTCGACATGCTTTCCCAACGCTCTCTGGAATCCGTTCAGACCTATCTCATCGGACCTGCTAAAGAAATGATCGCGTCTACCCCGTTGCTGCAAGAATCTGCCGTTCGGTTAGAGCAGAAGCTCGGTGAAACCGTTGCCAAACTAAAGGATGGCTCGGCCAAGGAAAAGGTAGTAGAGCGCATCGGAGCAGACATCGAGCGGATGAGTCACGGTCAACGCTTCCCGCAATTGTACTCATACATCTCCGTGATCTATCCGACCGAAGAGACGTTGCTGTCCTACATGCCTGCTGACACGCTGATGATTGTAGATGAACCGACGCGCGTATTGGATACGGCTGCCCAACTGCAAAAGGAAGAAGCAGAATGGCTGACAGGACGCATTATTTCCGGTGAGTACATGGCCAATCTTACCCTGTCTCGAACCTACGAGGATATCATCTCGACGAAAAAGCGTCAGATCGTCTATCTGTCACTTTTCCTGAGACAGTCCCCCAAGACGCAGCCACAAAATATCGTCAATCTTACCTGTCGGACGATGCAAAACTTCCACGGTCAAATGAACGTATTGAAGACAGAGCTGGCTCGGTGGCAAAAGTCTCATGACCAGATCGTTTTTGTAGCAGCGGATCTGGAGCGTGCCAAACGACTGGAACGCGTCCTGCATGATTACGACATGGAAGCAGATGTGCTGGCCGAGGCAGTAGAGACCGTGCCGCCAGGTCGTCCGACGATCATTCTCGGCAACCTGCAGACCGGATTTGAGCTTCCCTTGAACAAGCTCGTGGTCATTACGGAGGGCGAGGTCTTCACGGCCAAGCAGCGTAAGGCACGAAAAGTACAGCAAACCATGAACAACGCTGAGCGGATCAAGAATTACCTGGAGCTAAAGCCGGGCGATTACGTGGTGCACGTTAACCACGGGATTGGAAAATACCTTGGAATTGAAACCAAGGAAATACTCGGAATTCATAAAGATTACCTGCATATTCAATACGCAGCTGGAGACAGCCTGTTTGTTCCTATTGACCAGATCGATCACGTCCAAAAATACGTGGCGAGCGAAGAAGCCCAACCGAAGATCTACAGCTTGGGCGGTAGCGAATGGAAACGAGTCAAAAGCAAAGTACAATCCTCCGTAAAAGATATCGCCGAAGACTTGATCAAGCTGTATGCATCCCGCGAGGCGGCAGTCGGACACTCCTTTTCACAGGATACGACGGAGCAGCGTGAGTTCGAGGCGATGTTCCCGTATCAGGAAACGCCAGACCAGCTGCGTGCCATCTCAGAGGTGAAATCTGACATGGAACGCAGACGCCCGATGGATCGTCTAGTTTGTGGGGACGTGGGTTATGGGAAGACAGAGGTTGCGATTCGTGCGGCATTCAAGGCTGTGATGGATGGCAAGCAAGTTGCTGTACTTGTACCTACGACAATTTTGGCACAGCAGCACTACGAGACGTTCCGCGAGCGCTTTGCCGATTATCCGATCCGTGTCGAGGTGTTGAGCCGTTTCCGTTCCCGCAAGGAGCAAAATGCGACGTTAAAAGGACTCAAGGAAGGCACCGTGGATGTGGTCATCGGTACTCATCGTCTGCTCTCCAAAGATCTGACATTCCGCGAGCTGGGTCTGTTGATCGTGGATGAGGAGCAGCGCTTTGGGGTGAGCCACAAGGAAAAGCTGAAGCAAATCAAAACCAATGTGGACGTCATGACACTGACAGCTACGCCGATTCCGCGTACATTGCACATGTCCATGCTCGGTGTCCGCGACTTGTCGGTTATTGAGACGCCGCCGGAAAACCGTTTCCCTGTGCAGACGTACGTCATGGACTATAGCCCTGCATTGGTGCGGGAAGCCATTGAACGTGAAATGGCCCGTGACGGACAGGTGTTTTTCCTCTATAACCAAGTCCAGGGAATTGAGCAGATGGCTGAGCAGATTTCCATGCTCGTGCCTGACGCACGGATTGCCGTTGCTCACGGTCAGATGAATGAAAGTGAGCTGGAGGGAGTGATCCTCGACTTCCTGGAGGGGAATTTCGACGTTTTAGTGAGTACTACGATCATTGAGACCGGTGTGGACATCCCGAACGTCAATACGTTGATCATCTACAATGCTGACAAAATGGGCTTGTCCCAGCTGTATCAGCTGCGTGGACGGGTAGGTCGTTCCAATCGGATCGCGTACGCTTACTTTACGTATCAACGGGACAAAGTACTGACAGAGGTAGCGGAAAAACGTCTGCAGGCCATCAAAGAATTTACGGAGCTGGGCTCCGGATTCAAGATCGCCATGCGCGACTTGTCTATTCGTGGTGCCGGTAATTTATTGGGCGCTGAGCAGCATGGTTTCATTAACACGGTCGGTTTTGATTTGTACAGTCAAATGCTGAAGGATGCCATTGATGAACTGAAGGGCGAAGTAAAGCAGGAGAGCGCCACGACTGTGGAAATCAACCTGCAACTGGATGCCTATATTCCTTCGTTATACATCACAGACAGCCGCCAAAAGATCGAGATGTACAAAAAGTTTGTGGCCGTCTCATCACTGGACGACGTGGACGATTTGTCAGAGGAATTGCTCGACCGTTTTGGACCTGTACCGAAGCCAGTGGAAAATCTGTTGACCATTTCCAGGATGCGCGTCTATGCCTTGCAGCACAGCATTACGGAAATCAGTCAAAAGAATCCGGATGAGATCAAGCTGTTCCTACATCCGAGTCAAAACAACAACATTGACGGGGGCGCCTTGTTCGCACTTGCCAGTAGTTGGAGCCGCAGGGTAGGGCTCTCGGGTGGACAACAGATCACCATTGCTGTTAAAGTAAAAGGGTTGAGAGAAGACGAGGGCGTGCAGCTGGTAGAGAAGCTGCTGCGTCAATTTCACCAGGTGCGCAAAGACACCGGTACGGAGAGCCCTGTATCCTAGAAAACTGGGCTAGCCAGGAAGGGAGATCCTCATGAAGAAACGTTCTGTAGCGGTTCTGTCCTCTGCTGTACTCGTTATGGCATTGCTGGCAGGATGCGGAAAAGCAGATGAAAGTGCTCAGCCACAAACACCACCAGCAAATCAGACAGAAGGAAGCGGGCAAGGCAATCAAGCTGCGGATGCAAATGACCCATTGGCTCAATTTCCTAAGCTGACTCTGCCGTTTACTGTAGATCCTACAGCTACCCTCGTAGAGTATCAGGGTGGCACCATGAATGGAAAAGAGTTCGAAGAGTTCCTGCGTGTCATCAACTTCATGAATCCACAACAAGGTGGCATGATTGAAGCGGCTGACGATAACGCATTGAAGGCATTTGCACGTGAATACACAGCGACCAAGATCATGGCAGCCCGCGCTGATGCGGGAATGCAAAAAGAGTCCAAGGATCTGGCGGAAAAAACGTTTGAAAAGATCAAAAACCAATACCTGGGCTACATTGGCAAGGATGAAGCGAAATTTACCAAGCTGATGGAAGGTCAAGGTGTCACGAAAGAAATGGTTGTCGGTCAGATGGCTTTGATCAACGATTCCATCAATGTATTGAAAAAAGGCATTGACGATGCCACGCTGAAAAAAGAGTACGATAGCATGGATAAAGCTTCCCGTACCGTTGCGTCTGTTCGTCACATCCTGATCTCCACTGAAAAACGCAAGCCGGAAGAAGCACTGAAGCTGGCAAACGATCTGGAAGCTCGTCTGAAAAAGGGCGAAGACTTCGCGAAGCTCGCGAAAGAGTTTACAGACGACCCAGGCAGCAAAGAAAACGGTGGCCTTTACGCTGACGCTGATGTGACTCAATGGGTACCTCAGTTCAAGGATGCAGCTCTGGCTCAGCCGGTAGGACAAGTTGGACCTCCAGTGAAAACCGATTATGGCTACCACATCATTAAAGTGGAAAGCCGTAAAGAAAAAACATTTGATGAAATGAAAGAACAACTGCGTGCAGGTGCATTGGAGAAAGCATACGATGCCTTTGGCAAAAATGAGTTGGACAAGCTCATTACCAAGTACAATCTGCCGAAAGTGAATCACCCGGCACAGGCACCAGCAACGAAATAATCGCTACACAAGAAAACAGGGACTTTAGTTCCCTGTTTTTTCGTTTTCTCGCATATTCTTGAAACGTGGGCAAATACTATTATCACTCGCTACCGCCCGGGGGAGAGTAACTGAAACAAGCTGGAAAAAGTTGCAGTCGCCACGCATAGGTAAAATTAGAATTTGAGGAAAAAATACAGGTAACGAACCAAGCTTATTCACTACCCACTTCTCTTAGGAAAGCGAGGCAACATGACATGAAAGCAACTGGTATCGTTCGTCGAATTGACGACCTCGGACGGGTCGTGATTCCTAAGGAGATTCGTCGTACTCTGCGCATTCGTGAAGGCGACCCGCTGGAGATCTTTGTGGATCGTGATGGAGAAGTCATTCTCAAGAAGTACTCTCCTATTGGAGAGTTGGGAGACTTCGCGAAAGAATACGCTGACTCTCTGTATGAGAGTATGAATCATACCGTATTGATTACTGACCGAGACACCGTGATCGCAGTGGCTGGCGCTTCCAAGAAAGAATATCTCGAGAAGCCGATTGGGAGTATTGTTGAGAAATGCCTGGAGGAACGCAAAACCCGTTTGGAGAAAAATGCAGGCTCGTATGAAATTTGTCGCGATATGAGTGAAACGTATGGGTCCTTCGTCGTCGCTCCAATCGTTGCAGGGGGAGACCCGATTGGTTCGGTTATCCTACTCAATAAAAACGAGTCAACCAAGATGAGTGATCTAGAAATGAAGATGTCGGAGACTGCCGCAGGATTCTTGGCAAAACAAATGGAACAGTAGATGGAAAGCCAGAAAACAGCCTCGATGATCGGGGCTGTTTTTGTGTTGATATTCAAGTTTTCTTTATCTCCAAACGCATGTGGTATAATGTACAAAGTTTCTGGTTGGAGAGGAGAAATTTCACTCATATGGCTCAAGAAAAGGCTTCTGTACAATTTGTGAAAGGCGCCGCGATTCTCGGGGTTGCCGGTCTTGTCTCCAAGCTGTTGGGCGCTGTATACCGCATTCCGTATCAAAACATTGCCGGTGACATCGGTCTGTACGTATACATGCAAGTTTACCCGCTGTATACCACGCTTTTAATTTTGGCGACGGCGGGTTTTCCGATTGCCATTTCCAAAATCGTTTCCGAGCGGGTGGCCGTGGGTGATGCGATTGGAGCGCGTCGAGCCTTTCGTATTGCCAGTATTGCACTAGTCGTACTCGGCTTGTTTTTCTTTCTGTTGCTGTATAGTGGGGCACCTTTAATTGCTCGCTTCATGGGTGATGAGCATTTGATGACTCCACTTCGGGCGGTTGCCTGGTCATTGCCGCTGGTACCCATGGCGGCGATTCTGCGGGGATATTTTCAAGGCCATCAGAATATGATGCCCACAGGTGTTTCTCAGGTGATCGAGCAGTTGATCCGGGTGATCTTCATCCTCCTCACTGCTTTCTGGGCAATGAATGTGTATCAGGATGCTTATCTTGCAGGGACAGGAGCGGTATTTGCCGCTTTTCCTGGAGGAGTGGCAGCTGTTCTCGTTTTACTGTGGTATTGGCGCAAGGACAAGCAGATCAGGCAGATGGACGCTAACCAAGAGCAGTCTGCTGGTGTCGCTGAATGGACCAACCGCCAAGTTTTGCGCAGCCTTTTGTATTACGCATTGCCGATATGTATGGGGGCATTAGTGTTGCCGCTCATTCCGTTGGTAGACTCGGTCACGGTCGTAAACATGCTGCAGTGGAGTGGAATGCAGGAAGATCTCGCCAAGCTGGCAAAGGGAGCGTTTGACCGTGGACAGCCTCTCATTCAGTTTGGGACGTTTTTTGCGACCTCTCTTTCCCTGGCCTTGGTTCCTGCGATTAGCGAAGCTGTTGCGCAGCGTCAACATCAACTGATTGCCAATCGCTCAGAAATCGCGATCCGCCTGACCTTTTTGCTGGGACTCCCAGCTTCGTTTGGATTGGCCTTGCTCGCAGAGCCAATCAACGTGATGCTCTACGGAGATAATAGCGGAACAGAGGCGCTCGCCGTGCAGTCCTTTACGATTCTCTTTGCGACTTTGAGTATCGCCAGTGCTGGTATTCTGCAAGGCCTGGGACGCGTCATGCGGCCAGCGCGCAATCTGTTTATCGGTGTTTTGGTCAAGCTCATCTTGAATCTGGCATTGGTCCCGTTCTGGGGAATATCCGGGGCGGCTTTATCGACCGTACTCGCCTACCTGGTAGCGATGGGACTGAACGTGCTGGCTGTTAAGAAATACACTGGAGCACAGATTGGCTTTCGCCAGACGGTATTGAAGCCATTGATCTCCGTGCTGATCATGTCTGTCGTGGTAGTGGTGGTCGAATGGGGGGCAACCGCCCTTATGGGCAACATGCCTGGCCCAGAGCGTCTGTTCCATACCATCATCGGTTTGGTAGCTGTCGGCTGCGGAGCACTAGTCTATCTGTTGGCTCTCCTCAAGACAGGCGGACTGACACGTACCGACATTCAGTTTTTGCCGAAAGGCAAGCGGATTGCTTCGCTACTCACTAGACTACATCTGTTACCAAAATAAGTGATTCAAACATTTTCCGTCGAACCGTGGTCGCTCATCCTTGAGTGATCTCTGTATCGGTTTACTGATAAAGGAGGCGTGACGATTGGCAACAACCAAGCACACGATTACAGTAGTTGGTCTGGGTGCAGGAGACCTCGATCAATTGCCATATGGAATCTATCGGACGCTAAAACAGGCCCAGCATCTATTCTTGCGTACGCAGGAGCATCCGGTCGTCGCGCAGCTGAGCGCGGAGAATATCGCTTTTGCTTCCTTTGATGAGATATATGAGCAACACGAATCGTTCGAGGATGTGTACACAGACATCGTAGAAAAGCTGTTTGTCAGTGCACAGCAGCAGGGTGAGATTGTCTACGCCGTACCGGGACATCCCCTTGTAGCAGAGCGCACGGTGCAGCTACTGCTGGAGCAAGGACATGACCGTGGGGTTCAGATCGAGATTGGCGGCGGTCAAAGCTTCATTGACCCTCTGTTTGCACGGCTGAAAATCGATCCAATCGAAGGGTTTTCGTTGCTCGACGGAACCGCACTGAAAACGGATCAAGTATCGCCAGGACTGCACACGATCATCGCCCAGGTATACGACGCGTTTGTCGCATCCGATGTCAAACTGACACTCATGGAAGTCTTGCCGGATGATTTTCTCGTGACGGTTGCCACAGCGGTAGGAGTAGCGGGACAAGAGCGGATTGAGACAGTTCCGTTGTATGAGCTCGATCGACTGGATCATTTTGGGAACCTGTCACTCGTTTATGTGCCGCCAGCACGTGATGAGCGCATATCTTATCGACAGTTTTCTTACCTAAAGGACATCGTGGCGATTTTGCGCAGTCCAGACGGTTGTCCATGGGATCGGGAGCAGACGCATCAAAGCATCCGAAAGAACCTGATCGAGGAAACGTACGAGGTATTAGAAACAATCGACGATGAAGATCCGGATGCCATGTGTGAGGAGCTGGGTGATCTGTTGATGCAGATCATGCTGCATTCGCAAATCGCTTCTGAGGATGGATATTTTACCGTTGATGATGTGGTGGCGACCCTAAACGAAAAGCTTGTCCGTCGCCATCCGCATGTATTTGGAGAGAAGAGTGCCAATGATTCTGAGGAGGCACTGGCTAACTGGCAGGAAATCAAAGCGCAGGAAAAGGCAGCAAAAGGAATCGATACGACGGTTGAATCACAACTGGCAGGTATTCCGCGCGATCTCCCTGCACTGATGTACGCTTACAAGCTGCAGAAGAAGGCTGCTCAGGTGGGATTCGACTGGGACGATGTAGCTGACGTCTATGCGAAAGTAGAGGAAGAGTATCGCGAGCTGCGAGAAGCAACAGAAGACGAACGAGCGGGCGAGCTGGGGGATTTGTTGTTTGCCGTCGTCAATCTGGCCCGTTTCATGGGTCTCGACCCCGAAGAAGCATTGGCTTTGACCAATAATAAGTTCAAACAACGATTTTCCTATATTGAAGATAAGCTCCGTGAGACTGGCAAGTCTTTTGACGATACTGATCTGAAAGAGATGGATCAATGGTGGGAAGAAGCCAAGCAACACGGAAAAAGGAGAGGATAGTTCATGAGACTAGACAAGTACTTAAAAGTATCCCGTCTGATCAAGCGTCGTACGTTGGCCAAAGAGGTTTGCGACAAAGGACGTGTCGAAATCAATGATCGGCAGGCGAAATCCTCCAGCAATGTAAAGATTGGAGACAAGCTGGCGATCCGATTCGGACAAAAAATCGTGTCGGTCAAAGTGGAAGACATCAAGGAAAATCCGCGCAAAGAAGAAGCGGCTTCGCTCTACACGGTGATCGGCGAAGTACCCGTCCCACGAGACGAAAAAGAAGAAGATGCTTACATCAAAGGCTAGGCTTCATCCAGAAGGCGATTCAAGACTGCCCCATAGCGGGTAGTCTTTTTTTGTTAGAGTTTGGTATATAATGGGTGTACATGTGAGCACCACGAAGACGAAGGGATGTGTACACATGCAACAAAACGCTGTGCGACTGGGATATTTTTTAGCGATTTCCCTTTTGCTATCCGCTCTTCTTTATTTCTTTGCATCGAATTGGCCAGCGCTCGACCGATGGGGAAAAATCGGAGTGAGTGCGTCCGTACTACTTCTCTTCTATTTATTTGCGTATGTTGGCTCTCTTGTCTTGAAAAAACATTCCTTTATCAGCAACTGGCTTCTTGTCGCGGGGGGGCTGGCCTTTGGCATCAGCGTAGCTTTGTTAGGACAAATCTACAATTCCCACGCCGATAGCTACATGCTGTTTGTCGTATGGCTGATTCCCAATCTTTTATTTGCCATCGTGACGAGGTACCAACCTTTTTATGTGATTAGCTATGTTCTCGCACATTTAGCCGTCTGCTTTTTTCTGGACCCCTCAGTCATTCACGTGACACGAGATAGCCAGTGGTGGTTTATGGTCTTTTGGCTAATCGCGCTTGGTAATATCGTGCTGTTTTGGCTCACCTCAACGGAACGTCTCAAATCTAGTCCGATCTACTACCTGTCTTTTTTTGTCTTTCAGTTCTCGCTGTTCCTCTCCTCTTTTGTCGACGTGTATGGACCGCTACCGGAATTGTTGTATGTGGTCATCGGCGCAGCGTTATTCTTTACCTTTCTCAGGTGGAAGCCAAATCGCGCATTGCTGGTAGTGACCTCGACTCTACTCGCTTTGTTTTTACTCGGAAAATTCTTCTGGTTTATGCTCGAATACGGTTCAGAGGGGTTTTTCCTGATTGCACTCCTGGTCGCTGCGGGTATCGTCTGGGGGGCAGTGGAAGGTATCAAATGGCTGCGTAAACAGTCCTCTCAGAAGGAAAGCAAATGGGTGCGTTTTGTTCAGGAAGCGTTTACGGTTCTCGTAACGCTTGTAGCGGCTTCGATTGGAGCCATATCCTTGTCGGGCTTTTTGTTTCTTTTGTTCGAGGATGATACAGTCGTATACTTCCTTTATTTTTTGTCATTGATCGGCTTTCTATTGCCGGTCATACTCGCTAAGAAAATGAACACGACGGTATTCTACACGATTCTCACGATGGGATACATGATCGGGATTGCTTCGTCCATTTATTTAGAAGGATACTACTGGGTCGTGTTCCTGTTGGCATTGGGATACGTATGGATAGCCTCTGGCAGTATCCCCACCAGACTGTTGACACAGTTTACCTTTCTGCTCGTGTTGTATGTGAAGCTCAGTGACTGGGGACATGAGGAATGGGTTCTCTGGTTGCTATTTGTTTTTCAGATGGCGATGTATCTGCTACCACGATTGCCAAGCGCTCTGCAGAACAGCTCACTGGTGTATGCCCTACTCTCGTTGCTATTTCTGACGGAAACCACTACATGGGGGATGGCATACAACATTGCGATCAATCTCGTCTATTTTGCGATCACGACCTATCTCGTGTATCGAACCCTCCACAAAAAGGGAAGAACGAGCTTTGGGATTGCCCTCGGCTTCTGGTTTGCCTTTTTGCTGATGAAGTATTACGACTTTTTCTGGAGTCTTCTGCACAAATCCCTCAGCCTTTTGCTGCTGAGTATGGTGTTCTTCGTGGTGAGTTATTGGCTGGACCGGTCCGGAAGAGGTCAATGGGAAGCCACGCAGCCTCCGATATTTGCAAAAAAACAACTCGCTCTTCTAGTGATTATTTTGCTGCAATTCGTGATGGTTGGGTACCAGATCTGGAGCAGTGAATCGATTCTGTCTCAAGGACGATCCGTGAAGCTGGAGCTCGCACCGATCGACCCGCGTTCGCTGTTACAAGGTGACTATGTGCGGCTGAACTACACGATCTCCACGCTCGATAACGAACATATTCCGGATGCGGATGGAAAAATTCGAGTGGTGCTGAGGTCGCATCAGAATGGCGTGTACGGATATAGTGGCTTTTACGAACAAGACGGGGTCTGGAACAAAACGTATCGGCCCCAAGCCGACGATGTCATTTTGAACGGCCATGCAATCGGTTCAGATCGAGTCGAGTATGGCATTGAAAGCTATTTTGTCCCAGAGGGAACTGGACGTGAGGTAGAGCGCTCAGCCAAATTCGCACAAATAAGGGTAGGCAAAAAAGGGGATGCCATCTTACAGGAGTTGTCCGCGCAGTAACCATCTGAAATGAGTCAGGAGCTGCCGAATTAATCGGTAGCTCCTTTTGCGTGAGAAAGGGAAAGGGAGGTTCGTTGATCCAACTGGAGCAGCACGCGACGTACCAACAGAAGGCCTGTGAGACCCATAACAAGGAACAAAATCGACATCGCCATGGAGGGCAGGATGGCACCCAGACTGATACCGATGGTTCCTGTTAGCTTTGCCCCTTGGAATACGAGGCCGTTTACCGCCATATACGAGCTGCGGGCATCGTCTCGTACGATTTGTGCTAGGTAGGTCTGTCGAGTAGGGATGTGGAGCAGTTCACCAAACGTAGCAAAGAACATCGCGATGGTAATAACGAATAGCGAGTTGCTGTAGCTGATGATCGAGTAACCCATGATAAATAGGAGTACGCCCATGTACATGGCATTCGCCTCTCGACCATGACGGATCAGCTTGCTCACCAGGAGGGAGAGGCACACGACCAATAGCGTATTTTCCAGTTGAATAAAGCTGAATACTTTGAGACCTGTCAATTCAAAGGAAAACAGGTTCCCCATATGCACCGTTTGTGTATGGAATTCTTTTGTCAGACGGACAGCGACGTAATTGGCGGTCTGAAATTCGAGTGAAAAGATGAGCAATCCGCCCAAGGAGAAGAGCAAAAATCGCTGATCCTTCATCACTTGCCTGTAGCTGGTGAATACATCTTTCAACATGTTGGGTTTGGAATGGGTGTTCCTTATCTGTGGATGATAGGACTCTTGCATGAAAAAGACGGTCAAGACGAGCGTGAACAAGCTGACTACAGTCAGACCTACAATCAATTCGAAGCGGTGGGTAGCAAACCAAATGCCGCCGAGGACGGAACCGATGGCAATCGATAAATTAACCGCCCAGTAATTGATACTGTACATGAACGTTCGGTTCTCTTTCGTACTCACATCGATCAGCATCGCATCGGCAGCTGGACCAATCATACCGTTACTCGCATTTTGTACGAGCATCATCGCAAACGTGAGCCAAGCAGAATCGAGAATAGGGGAGTTGGCTAGCGCCATCAGGATAAATGCTATGCACTGAGCGACCTCGCCGTACACCATTACCTTTTTTCTCCCCCAGCGGTCTGCGAGGTATCCCCCGTAAAAGCCCATCAAAATCTGTGCGCACACATTGGCAAATAGCAGAAAGCCGGCGACCGCCTGCCCCAGTTTGTCAGAGAAATAGATGGCCATGAAAGGAAAGATCATGGTGCCAACGACCCTGGTCAGAAAGGAAGTCACGATGCGTATGCGAATGTTCGGGTGCAATTGCATAAAGCTCATAAGAGCAGACCACCTTTCGTTTTTCTACATTTTACCTGTCAAAAGGAGAAGAAAAAGGGTAAGATTCGTATAGGAATTTCACCTTTTTAGGAGGGCGGAATGGATGAAGAGCCAGGAGCACTTTATGCAAATGCTATTTGGTCTATCCGAATGGGAAATGAACCGAGAACAGTCCATTAGCGTCGATGCATTATCGGAGATTCTTTGCTGTACGCCGCGCAATGTCAAATTGATCCTTCGCAAATGGGAAAACGAAGGACTCTTGCGCTGGAAGGCGGGGGTCGGACGAGGGAACCATTCGACGTTAACGATTTTGTGCGATACCTCACACTTTTTTAGCGCCTATTTCAAAAAGCTCTTGTCAGACGGCAAGATTGGAGAGGCTATTGAGCTTATTCAAAATAAAAAGCTTCCGCCTAGAATCAAGCGATTGCTTCAGCAAATATGGGATAGTCAAATCGGGTTTGTTTCCGAACGGAGTGAATCGGCCAGTCTCGATGTATTGCGTATTCCTCGACCACGTGGTTTTTCTATCCTCGATCCAGCCTTTGTGGCAGTAGCAGCCGAGAGCCATTTTCTTCATCAGATGTGTCATAGGCTGGTTTATTTCGATCAGGAGCAAGAGACTTTTCTGCCTGAGCTTGCTCATGCCTGGGAGTGCAATGCAGAGATGACAGCTTGGACCTTTTATTTGCGCAAAGGGGTCCGATTTCATCACGGTCGCATTCTGGCGGGAAAAGATGTCGAATACACGGTCCAGCGCCTCAGAGAATTGGACTCTCCGTATCGATGGCAAATGGATGATGTAGAATGGATTGAACATCAAAATGAGCGGATCATTACGTTTCATTTACGCCAGCCCAACCATTTTTTTCTCCACCTTGTGGGGTCAATTGCCATGTCCATTCTGCCGCATGACGTTTCCTTTTCGCAGAGGGCCATCGTCGGTACGGGTCCTTTTCGGATGGCTGAGTACACGGATGAGAGGCTGATTCTGGAGGCGTTTGACGAGTACTACAGGGAGCGTGCTGTACTCGATCGGGTGGAGATTTGGATTGTTCCTGAACCGGGGGATGGGTGCTCCGAACAGCTGTATCAGCTGCCACATCAGGAGCCGAAGCATGAATCGGTGAGTGGAAGTGAAAATCTAATTTTTGAAGAGATCGGTTGCCACTATCTCGCCTTCAATTTTCGCAGGCAAGGTGTACAGCATGATTTTGCCTTTCGGAAGGCGATGCGTTTGTTGGTCGACCGCAAGCAACTTAGTGAAGTGTTAAGCAAGTATAGCTACGGACCTGCTGGCAGCTTTTTGCCCAAAAAGAGTGCGACTATGACATTCCCTTCGAGTTCTCTGGAGGAAGCGGCAGCCTGGCTTCATCGCAGTTCATATAGAGGGGAGACGCTTTCCCTCTTTATCAGTGAAGGGCAGCTGTTTGAGGAGGAGGCGGCCTGGATATGTGGCAGATGCGAGCAGATCGGGATCCAGATCAAAGTCGTACGGATGACCAAAGCGAACTTCCTGTCCGAGCATGTGGATCGTGAGGCGGATATGGCCGTGATGGGGGAGGTATTGCAGAACGATATAGAGCTGGGGCTATTCGAGGTATACAAGAATAAATGCACGATGGTTCACCGCTTCATGGATGATGACAGACGAGCAATGATTGATTGTCACCTGTCCAAAGTGCTGCGGATGACGGATCGGGAAGAGCGTCTACGAGCCCTTGTCCAGATCGAAGACACCCTCAATGAGGATGTAGGTCTTTTGTTTCATTTTCATATGAAGCGAGTCGATCGCTTCCACCCCGCGCTGCAAGGCTTCGTCACGGATTCTTACGGCTGGGTCGATTTCTCCAAGCTGTGGGTGAAATCATTCGTTACCACTCTGTAACCTTTTCCTGCCGTTCTTTTCCTATCATAGAGAGAATTGCAGGTTAAAGGAGGCGTTACCGTTGCACAAAAGCGCAAAAACAGGTATTTCCGTATTGCTGGCGACTACGGTGTTGGCGAGCCCGTTTGTCATGGTGCCAAAAGCCGCTTATGCTTTAACAGTCGAAGACATTTCGGCCGACGATACGAGCGCAGATGAAGAAACAGAATATACGATTGAATTTGAAATCGACAAAGAGTTGAAATCCGGCGACGAAATTTCCGTCAAGTTTCCATCGGGCTACACGGTCGATAAAAAGCTGAAAAAATCAGATGTTTCGCTCGAGGATGACGATGGCGACGATGTATCGATCTCCAGCGTGTCTGTCAGCAGCAACGTAGTCACAGTGGAGCTGAAAGAAAAGGTAAGCAAGGGTACCGTGCTGACCTTGACCATCGACAACGTTACCAACCCGGATGACAAAGGAAGCTATTCCATCGGGGTAAAAACGTCAAAGGAATCCACTTACAAAAACGAGAAAATCACCATCGGGAAATCATCGAGCAGCAGCAGTAGCAGCAGTAGCGGGAGCAAGTTCAGTGTATCCCAAAGCAGCAAATCTGCCGAAGCAAGCATCTCCTTGACGCTGGGCAAATTCAACTTGTCCTCTAAGTCCAAATTAAAGAAGGGCAAATACATCTATGTAGATTTCCCAACCAAAGATATGCTGCCAAAAAGCATCAGTAAATCTGATGTGAAAGTGAATGGCACCAAGGCTGATTACGTATCCGTTCTCGATAGCGACTCTATCCGTATCGAAGTACCGAGTGGTGCAGACGGAGATACTTCGATCAAGCTGGAGTTTACCTCTTCGGCAGGAATCAAGAACCCTTCAAGTGCTGATGACGATTACACCTTTGAAGTTGAATACGATGACAAGAAGTATACTTCGGAGAAAATCGAAGTCACCGGATCAGCGAATGCGTCATTTGATGTAGCCTTGTCAGATCGGGGAGCAGGAGCGCGTTCGAGCTATTCGTTCGACATCGACCTCTCGACCAAGCTGTATTCCAATACAGACATCCAAATCGACTTCCCGAGCGCGGACATGGTGCCGCCAGTTATGTCTGGTTACAGCATTACGGTGAATGGTGACCAAGTCGGAGTAGTAAGCACGAGCAACGGCAGGGTGTCATTCCGCACACCGAGTGGCTTTAAAAGTACGGACAACCTGACTGTCAAATTTGCCTATGATGCGTATTTGACGAACCCAAAAACAGCTGGTACATACAGTCTGACTGCCAAAATCGACAACAAAACGTACCGTTCGAAGAGCTTTGAGGTCTCAGGTACTTCTGCACCGGTTGCGGTAGACAACGCAGCTGCTACGATTGGATTGACTCGGGCTACAGCTTCGACTCCAACAGGCTTGCAGATCGCGATCAAAGGACTGGGTGCGCCAATCGTGCGTTCGCAAGGTTTCTTTGAAATCGTCCTGCCAGCTGGCTTCCGTGTGCCTGCCTATATCCCGGCGAATCAAGTGACCGTCAATGGTGCTGCCGTCAATTATGTAGGTGTCCGCGGTCAAAACCTGATTATCGTACCATCGCAGGATATTCCGGCGCAGACAGCTGTCCAAGTCAATGTGCTGGAAGCTGGGGGAATTGTAAACCCGGCTACTACAGGTGTGTACAGCATCGGCGTCTACACCTCCGAGGAAAAGGGACTGCTGTTTGCCCGACCAGCGACGATCGTGGCTCTCAATGGGGTTAGTTTTAAGGCAAACGTAGCTTCCTTTACCAAATCCGGTAAAGCAACGGCAATGGCAGCAGCACCGTATATCGTCAATGGCAATACCTTGATGCCGGCTTCGTTCTTCCGTGATGGATTGGGTATGTCTGTTACCTGGACAACAACGACAGCCAAGGTCGTGAGCGGCAATACCGTCATGCAGTTCAAGGTAGGCTCAAACGTGGCCACTGTCAATGGTCAAAACGTGACACTGCCTGTAGCTGTTCAATTGAAAAACAAAATTCCGGCCCTGCCTCTGCGCACGATCACAGACCGGACCGGCTACAAGATTATCTTTGTGAATGGCAACTACACGGTGTACAAATAAACAGAGTAAAGAGCAGGAGCCCCGCTATTTGGCGGGGTTTTTTGTTCTAAAAGGACATCCCCTCCCATACGATGGTACAAGAAGGGTACGTAAGGGAGGAGTTAGCATGAACGAGCACACGAAGCGGCCTCGCCATGAAGTCGTGATGATCAACCGACGCAGTTTGGCGATTTCGGGTGTGAAAAACGTCGAAAGTTTTGACAGTGAAGAGTTTCTTTTGGAGACGGAAGGCGGCTTTTTAACCATACGGGGACAAAATCTGCATATGAAAAATCTGAGTTTGGAAACCGGAGAAGTGGCGATCGAGGGATTGGTTCACGAAATGGCCTATCTGGAGCAAGGGCAGGCCGGGGATCGGTCGAGAGGATTCTTCGGCAAGTTATTCAAGTGAGTATCGGGATCCAGCTTCAGACGGTGCTGGCCATGTCGACGTGCGGTGCTCTCATGGGAATCGGATTTGATACGTATCACGTATTCAAGGGAAAGAGCAGGTTGCCACTCTGGATGGTGTTCATCTTTGACATTCTCTTTTGGGTGGGCAGCATGGGTGCTGTTTTCTTGATATTGGTAAAAGTGAACGACGGGATTATTCGATTTCCCATCTTTTTTGGAATGATTTTCGGTGCTTGGGTATATTTTGTATTGGGTAGTAAGAAGTATATCCATTTTTTACATCGCGTGATAAAATTCTGTCAGTGGTTATATCGAACGGTATTGCGAATCATTGACGCCCTGGTTGTGCGTCCCATCCTGTTTTTCTACCGAGTGATCCTGATGGTGCTGGCATTTTTGTATTCCGTGTTGCTCGCGATCCTCGGCTTTTTGTGGAAAGTGACGCGTTTTGTCACTTCGCCGTTTGCCAGATGGGGTCAACATTTAGGGAAAAAAATGTTCGGAAAATCGAAAGGAATTTGGACCAATTGGAAGAATTGGTTTCACTCAAAGAGAAAGCGGGAGTAAACATCCGAGGTGGCCTAATGATGAAAGATGCAACGTCCTCTCCAACCAACCGAAAAGGGCAAAAGCGAAGAATGCGGCTTTTTTTCTTTTTCATTCTTTGTTTTTTCGTCTGGACTGGCTATACCCTTTATTTGCAGAGCGGGGACCTGTCTCAGAAAGAATCTGAACTGGGAGCTCTAAAACAAGAGTCTGCAGTATTGCTGCAACAACAAGAGGAACTGACATACGATGCGAGTCGGCTGAACGACCAAGAGTACTTGGCGGAGCTGGCACGCAAACGAATCTACTATACCAAGCCTGGTGAGAGCATCTATGTGATTCCGGAGTAAGCTGTCTGGCTGATCTTCAAGCAGAGGGAGGCTTTCCACGTTCATGGGAGTCGAGATCGGGAGCAAACTTGAAGGAAAAGTGACAGGTATTACGAAATTTGGTGCCTTTGTGGAGCTGCCTGGAAATGTGACCGGTCTTGTGCATATTAGTGAAATTGCCGACACGTTCGTCAAAGACATCCACGACTTTTTGAAAATCGGGGATATGGTAACCGTGAAGGTCTTGAATATTCGCGAGGGCAAAATCGGCTTGTCGATCAAGAAAGCGCAGGAAAAGGAAAGGCCTTCTCGTCCTCACCGGGAGCGCGGGGAAGCCTTTGAAGATAAACTGAATCGGTTTTTGAAAGAGAGCGAAGACCGCCAGTCCCCGTTAAAGAAAAATGGGGACAAGAAGGGGCGCGGTCGACAACATTGATTTGGAATATTTAGATTTTTCCATCTTTGTGGATTATGCATTTTGACTGTAAAAGCAGGAAGGTCATTTCAAACTCGTGACGAATAGGTATCGTAAGCCCGTTTCGCAAAGCGCGAATCACCTGTCAGCCGACGTTATCCGCCATAACGTCGGCTTTTTTTCGTCTCCACACGTCAGTTCGTTTCTTGCGACACAGGGCGTCACGGTAGTTTCTTCAAAGAGATCGTGAATGTCCAAATGTGTCAACGAATTTGTCGGACGATTCTGGGAATATTCGTTGGTTTTTTGACAAATTTTACAATACCACCTCCGTATAATTGAGAAACACAATGAACAAGAACGGGGTGGTGTGACATGATCGCAAACAAAAATGTTTCTGGTACCGGTCAGGTATGGACTCGTCAAGTATCTGAACAAATGGATACGACGGCACAGACCTGGGGAGAAAAAATAGCTGATGCTGCTCATCGATGGAATGTGCTCCCCTTGTTAATGGGTTTCTTGCTAGGTAGGGCTCTGATTTTAGAAGAGCTCACTCCTTTTGTCATCCCCTATTTCATGGTCATGTTTTATGTAAGGCGGGACTGCATCGTAACGACCGGGTTTGCCTTGATTCTGGGAGCGTTTACCCAATCCGTGCCGCTCGGACTGGAAACGGTGCTCAGCATCGTACTCGCTTTCGCAGTCTGCAAAATTAGTGAACGAATGAGGCGAAAGGATTTTTCCCGAACGCCCTTGCTCGTCATGGCTACTGTATTTATCAGTCATCTGTTGTACCACGCATTGACGAATCAGGTAAACACCTACGAACTGGTCATGGTGGCAGTAGAATCGGTATTGGGTTTCGTTCTGACACTGATCTTTATCCAGTCTCTCTCGATCGTTCATTTGGCCAAGCCGTATGAGCCGTTAAAAAACGAAGAGATCGTGTCGCTGGTCATATTACTCGCTTCCTTGATGACGGGAACGGTTGATTGGATGGTAGAGGGCATCTCCATGGAGCATGTTCTTTCTCGATATTTGTTACTCTTGTTCGCCTTTGTCGGCGGGGGGACGGTGGGGGCAGCCGTAGGGGTCGTCACGGGGCTAATCCTGAGTCTGGCCAACGTCAGTGCCCTTTTGCAGATCAATCTGCTCGCTTTCTCTGGACTGATGGCGGGTTTACTGAAAGAGGGAGGAAAAGTCGGCGTTTCGGCAGGACTACTCATCGGTACGGCGATTTTGGCGATATACGGTGGCGCAGAAGATACGCTTTATTTATCCCTAATGGAATCAGCAATAGCGATTGTGTTGTTTATTCTGACTCCGGCTATGCTGTGGAAAAAAGTAGCGAGGTTTATCCCGGGTTCTGCAGAAAATCAGCAGTCCCATCAAGAATATATGCGCCGCGTTCGCGATGTGACGGCAGGCAAGATCCAGCAGTTTTCTGAGCTGTTTACCCAGTTGTCCCGCAGCTTTGCCCAAACGGCAGATCCGGAAGAAATCGAGGAGCAGGCAGACGCATTCCTCAGTCGCGTCACGGAATTTACGTGTCAGAAATGCTGGAAGAAAGAACAGTGCTGGGACAAGGATATGCAGTCCACCTATCAGGGGATGCGCTGGCTCACGGAAAAGGTGCAGGAAAACGGAACGCTAGCAGGAGTCACACCGCCCAAAGATTGGGAGAGAAAATGCGTAAAGACGGACAAAGTGATGACCGTTATGGAGCAAGAATACGACCGACAGCAGTCTTTTGATCAATTAAAGAAGCAGGTAAAGGAGAGCCGCAAACTTGTTGCTGATCAGCTATCCGGTGTTTCCCGGGTCATGAGTGATTTTGCTCGCGAAATCCAGCGAGAAGGAATGGAGCTTAGCTTTCAGGAGAAGCAAGTATCGCAGGCGTTGGAGGGACTCGGTCTGTCCGTGCGCCGCGTGGATATACACAGTCTGGAAGAAGGAAGGGTGGACATCGAGATCAGTCAGCCAACGTGCTACGGGCGGGACGAATGCGCCAAGATCGTGGCTCCTATGCTGACTGAAATTTTGGGTGAGAACATTGTGGTCAGGGAAAGGCACTGCGAAGCCCAAAAGGACGGCTCTTGCACCATGTGTCTCGCTTCGGCCAAAACGTTTGAGATCGATATCGGCGTGGCGGGGGCCGCCAAGGATGGCAAGCTTTTGTCCGGTGACAGTTTCCGGACTATGGACTTAGGCAATGGAAAAATGGCATTGGCCATTAGCGATGGGATGGGGAATGGAGAACGAGCCTCCCTGGAGAGCCAGTCTGCGCTGGACATGCTCCAGCAGCTGCTGCGATCAGGCATGGACGAAAAAATATCGATCAAGACGGTCAATTCGGTCTTGGCGCTGCGCTCTACCGACGAGATGTTTGCGACGGTCGATTTGGCCCTGATTGATTTGCAGACGGCCCATACCCGTTTTGTGAAAATCGGATCTACACCCAGTTTTGTTAAAAGGAACTCTGACGTGATTACCATTACCGCCAACAATTTGCCGGTAGGTATCTTGGACGAGATCGAGGTGGATGTCGTCTCTCGCATGCTCAAACCGAGTGATCTATTAATCATGATGTCTGACGGCATTTACGAGGCGCCGAGACACATCGAGAATCGTCAAGCGTGGATGAAGCGAATAATCAGCGAGCTGGAAACGGACGATCCTCAGGAAGTAGCGGATCTGCTTCTGGAAAAAGTCATTCGGCAGCATTCCGGTCAGATAGTAGACGATATGACGGTACTGGTCGCTCGGATTGATCGGTTTGTGCCGCAATGGTCAGCCATTCAGGTACACGGCATGCAAAAGCTCGAGCGACCACGGATTGTCAGCTGACAAGTATGTTTTCCGTACTCCCCGTCGATACTGTTGCTAAAAAGCAGAATGGGGAGATAATTTGTGAAAGAAGCGACACTTCGGCAAATTTTGGTTGTGACGGATGGGTGCTCCAACACAGGAATGAGTCCGGTCGCGGCAGCTGCCCTTGCGAGAGAACAAGGGATTACGGTAAATGTCATTGGGGTTATTGAGAAAAGTGATTTGGGTGAAAAGGGCGAGACGGAGATCCGTGAGATTGCAGAAGCAGGTGGCGGTTTGTGCGATATTGTGTACCCGCAGCAATTGGCGCAAACCGTCCAGATGCTCACACGCAAAGCGATGACGCGCACCATTCACCAAGTGGTCAATAAAGAATTGAAAGAGATTTTGGGCGATTCCGGTATAGAAAAGCTAGAGCCGCAGAAGCGCGTACAAGTAGCGGGCATGGTGGACGAGCTGGGTGAAAAAAGCAGCCTGAACGTCGTCATGCTGGTGGATACTTCGGGGAGCATGAAGCCCAAGCTGTCGGCCGTACAACAAGCGATCCATGATTTCAGCATCAGTTTGCACTCTCGTAGCGGACAGAGTCGAATGGCCGTCTGTTCATTTCCTGGGAAACAAAAGCATTTGGACGTACGAATTCCTTGGACCGAAAAAGTGGAGCAAGCTCATCAGATTTCAAGTGATCTGGCGATGAGCGGCATTACGCCGACAGGTCCGGCCATTGTTGAAGCGATTGCGTTGTTCGAGCATGTGAAGCTCCCACGCTCTCTGTCTGAGCGTTATGCCGACATGGAAACGGACGATAACGAAGATGGAAGCCTGCGTGACCATGTCTTTTAATCAAACGCCTACGATCCCCAGCCTGCCCCGGCAATTTCAAGGAAAATGGAACAAAAAATCGTACCATGTCCTGAGGGAGTTGGGGCGCGGAGCGAATGGTGCGGTTTATTTGACTACCCAGGGTGGAGTCAGGCGGGCGGTCAAGGTCGGGGTAGAAGGTATCGATATTTTAATGGAAGTGAATGTGCTGAAAAGCGTACAACAGGGGCGGCATTCCCGAGTGGGACCGCTCCTGTCTGATGTCGATGATCTGCTTATCGATGGAAAGGCCAGTACGTTTTATGCGATGGAATATCTAGAAGGCGAACAGCTGGATCGCTATATCCGGCAACATGGTCAGGAATGGGTTGCCGTAATGATCGTGCAGCTGTTATCCCGGCTGGATGTGCTACACAAGCACGGGTGGGTGTTCGGCGACCTAAAGCCAGAAAATGTGATGGTGACCCAGTCAGACAAGCAGGTGCGCCTCATCGACTTTGGTGGAGTGACCAAGCTGGGCAATGCGGTTCGCCAGTTTACCGAGGAATACGATCGTGCGTTTTGGCATGCTGGGGACAGAAAGGCAGAGATTAGCTACGACCTGTTTTCCGTTGCTGTCATGATGGTGCGTCTCGCCGTCGACCGGGAGACGTGGAAAAGCAGTCTGGGCGAGACGCGTCACACGGTATTGCTCTGTGATATAATACGAAAAAGTGACGGCCTGTACCCCTATCGCGTGCCTCTCCTGAAGGCTTTTCACGGAAAGTACACGACGGCAGGGGAAATGAGAGCGGAAATGCTGCCAATTCTGCGAGAACTCACGGTTGCCGCCCCGCAAAAGAAAGTGAAAAAGCGGAAATCTGGGGCAGGGGGAATGGGGATTAGCGGCTTGTTTGTCGCTTCTTTGTTGCTCTTGGCTGGCACACTTTATTACGCATGGTTCATGTAAAGGATGTGACGGTTCGTGTCCTCAGATTTGGTGATGGATACATGCCTGCTGGCAGGCTCGATTATTTTAAAAAACGGGGGAGAAACCTACCGGACCGAAGAGACGATGGCGCGGATCGCCCAAGCGGCTGGGATGGATGATGTGAACAGCTCCGCCACGCCCACGAGCATTATTCTCTCATTTCGTTGCAGAGGTCTGGATCATACCAGAATGGTTCGTACCCCCTCGCGGACGACCAATCTCAATAAAATCACGTTGGTCAATGACGTGTCCCGACGTTTTGTCGGGGGCAGCATTACCTTGGAACAGGCTTATTTGACCCTTTGTGAAATCGATCAGAAAAAACCGCTTTATCCAAAGTGGATGCAGCATATAGCAGCCGCTATTGCCAGCGGCTCTTTTGCCATGCTCGCTGGTGGTACGTGGTTTGACCTGTTGCCATCTGCTTTGGCGGGTCTGACGGTCATTCTCAGCCTTGAATATTTGGAACAGTTTGTTCGAATGAAATTTTTTACCGAGTTTTCGGCAGCTTTACTGGGTGGCTTGTTTGCCCTCCTGGCCGTGACGATTTTTCCTGAGCTTCACATTAGTATCATCATTATTGGTGCCATGCTCCCGATGTTTCCAGGTATTGCGATCACCAACTCGCTGCGGGATCTGATGGCAGGCGATTTGGTAGCAGGTGTCTCACGCGGCGTGGAGGCGATGCTGACGGCGGTATCTGTCGCAGTGGCTACAGCAATTATTCTTTGGTTTACGAGGTGATCTAATGTTGTTGAAAGGCTTGGCGCTCAGTCTAGTTTCGTCCATGGCATGGTGTGTTCTGTTCAACGTTCCTGTCCGCACCATTTTCGCCGGTGGCATTGCGGGGATGGTCGGGTACGTCGTCTACTCCTTATTGCCGCTCCTAAACGCAGAGGTACTCCTGTCGACCTTTGTTTCTGCCGCAATCGTTTCCTTGCTCAGCCAAGTCATGTCGATCTTTTTGCGAGTTCCATCTACTAACTTCAGCGTGGCCGGTATTATTCCATTAGTGCCAGGGTCACTCGCTTACAAGGCGATGCTCGCATTTGTGAACAACGATTACATTGGGGGCATAACGCTGGCCACCAAGACGATGATGGTGGCAGGAGCGATTGCTTCCGGACTTATTTTTGGCATATCTGTCGTCACGATCGTGAAAGGAGCCCGTCATGCTGGCAAGCGTGCACAATGAAATTCAACGAGAGCGCCTTTTACTTCCAGGAGAAACCGTTGTCGTAGGCGTGTCGGGTGGGAATGATTCTACAGCCCTTTTGCATATCTTGGTGGCGCTCAATAAAAACTATCACTACGGGTGGATGCTCCATGCCGTTCATCTGAACCACTGTTTTCGGGGTGAGGAGTCACGCCAGGATGCTTTGTACGCTCAGGAGCTTTGCAGACAGCTCGGTGTCACGTTTCATCTTTTTGAGTTTGATGTGCCCGCTTATATGGAACAAACGGGCATGGGTGGACAGGAAGCGAGCCGAGAAGTCCGGTACGGGTACTATGAGCAGGTAGCAAAAGAGCAAGGAGCAACCAAATTGGTCTTGGCTCATCATGCTGACGATCAAGTGGAGACGATTCTGTTTCGGTTTGTACGCGGCACGAGAATGCACGGACTTTCTGGGATGCCAAAACGGCGTTGGCTGGATGAGGGGAGAATCGAGCTGGTTCGCCCTCTCTTGCATAAAACGCGTCAGGAACTGGAAGGATACTGTCGGGAGAATGGCCTTATGCCGCGGGAAGACAGCAGCAATCGCTCTCGCAAGTACAAGCGGAATCTACTGAGGATCGACGTCATGCCCCTTTTAGCGCAGGTCAATGAACGTTACAGGGAACATATCCTGGAAGCAGCTGAGGCTATTTCGCAAGATCATTTGTTTTTGGCGAGATTGGCAGAAGAGCATCTGCAAAAGGTTTTGATCACCCAAAAACAAGATGAGATTGTAATTGATAACGACAAGTTTCAAAACTGTGACGTTGCTTTACAAAGGAGAATGATTACTCTAATATTAGGTTATGTCTCAAAACAAACTGAGTGGTCTTCTCAGCATGTAGAGGCTGTTTTGCACTTGTCAGGTGGTAGCCGTCCTTCGGCAGAGTTGCATTTGCCAGATCATCTGGTTGTGAGCCGGGTGTATGGGCGAATTCATTTTTGTCCAAATGGACGAGAAGAACGCATACATATGTATTGTTATGAGCTTTCCGTTCCGGGCTCGACCTGGATTGACGAGAGCAAGGTTTGGGTACATACGAGTTATCTTGAACGTTCCATGGATTGGGAGCGACTTATGGGGAACGAAGCGGTGTTTGATGCTGATCGTTTACCAGGGCCGCTGTTTTTGCGCAATCGAAAACCAGGTGACCGTCTCGCTGTGTTTGGCTCAGGGGAAAAGAAGCTGAAGGACTTGTTGATTGATGCGAAAGTTCCGAGAGCGTGGCGAGATCGACTTCCGCTTTTGACTGCGGGAGAAGAAGTGATTCTGGTGCCGGGTGTGCGCCGTTCCGCCGTTGCGCCTGTAGATGAACAAACCAGGCGTTTGCTACACGTGCGGGTAGAGTTTGGAGAAGATTGGCGGGAGGTTTTTTCATGAATCAAGACATCAAGAAGATTTTGCTATCAGAAGACGAGATTGCGGGTAAGATACAAGAACTAGGCAAGATCCTTGCTGATGAATATCGGGATAAAAACCCATTGGTGATCTGCGTGCTAAAAGGTGCCGTCGTATTCATGGCAGACCTGATCCGCCACATGGATATCCCGTGCGAAATGGATTTCATGGCTGTTTCCAGCTACGGAAGTGGTACAGAGTCCTCAGGCATGGTGAAAATCTTGAAAGATCTCGATTCCTCTGTGCAAAACCGTCACGTACTGGTTGTCGAAGATATTATGGACAGCGGATTGACTTTGAGCCGTTTGGTGGAGCTTTTGCACCATCGCGAAGCAGCTTCTGTCAAAGTAGTTACTTTGTTGAACAAACCGGAGCGTCGCAAGGTGGATATCTCACCAGACTACAGCGGCTTTGATATTCCGGACGAGTTCGTGGTAGGATTTGGGTTAGACTATTCTGAGCACTATCGTAACCTTCCGTACATTGGGGTATTGAAGCCTGAGGTTTACACAAAGTAGGTTTGTTGTGGAGACCCTGCTTAATATGATAAAATGTGTAAAGTGTCTGTTCGTGAGAGGAGGTAAGGAATGAATCGCTTTTTTCGTAATACCGGGTTCTACCTACTGATTTTTCTTGTCACGGTCGGGATCGTGAATTTCATCCTCTCCGGTACTGATAAGGTTGGGAAACTTACATATCAGGATTTCCGGGTACAGTTGCAAGCTGATAACATCACCGAGATGGCTATTCGCCCTGAGAATGGTACATACCGAGTTGATGGTACGTTGGCTAAAGCAATTCCGGGACAGGAAAGCAACAAATTCTTCACCAATGTTCCACTGTATGATTCCAACATTATCTCTTTGGTAGAGCAGAAGATTGATGAACAAAAAGTGAAAAAGGTAGAGGTTCATCCGGCGGAGGGCAACAGTATTTGGCTCACCTTCCTGACCTCGATCATTCCGTTTGTGATCATCTTCATCTTGTTTTTCTTCCTTCTGAACAATGCGCAGGGTGGCGGCAGCCGAGTCATGAACTTCGGGAAAAGCCGTGCCAAGCTGTACAACGAAGAGAAGAAGCGCGTTACGTTTGACGACGTAGCTGGCGCGGACGAAGAGAAGGCGGAGCTGGAGGAAGTCGTTGAGTTCCTAAAAGACCCGCGCAAGTTTAATGCTGTTGGTGCCCGCATTCCGAAAGGTGTTCTGCTCGTAGGTCCTCCGGGTACTGGTAAAACCTTGCTCGCTCGTGCTGTTGCAGGTGAGGCTGGCGTTCCTTTCTTTAGCATCTCTGGTTCTGACTTTGTAGAGATGTTCGTCGGGGTCGGTGCATCCCGCGTGCGTGACCTGTTTGAAAATGCTAAGAAAAATGCACCTTGCATTATCTTTATCGATGAGATTGACGCAGTTGGTCGTCAACGCGGAGCTGGACTCGGCGGCGGCCACGATGAGCGTGAGCAAACTCTCAACCAGTTGCTCGTAGAAATGGACGGTTTCGGTGGAAACGAAGGCATCATCATGGTGGCTGCGACTAACCGCCCGGACATTCTTGACCCGGCACTCTTGCGTCCGGGACGCTTTGACCGTCAGATTACAGTTGATCGCCCAGACATCAGGGGCCGTGAAGCAGTACTTAAAGTACATGCTCGCAACAAGCCGCTTGGCGAGGACGTAAAGCTGGATGTGATTGCTCGTGGTACATCGGGCTTCACCGGTGCTGATCTGGAGAACCTGCTGAACGAAGCAGCCCTCTTGACTGCCCGTAAAAACAAAAAACAAATCAACATGGTGGAAGTGGACGAAGCGATCGACCGCGTCATTGCCGGTCCGGCGAAAAAGTCCCGCGTTGTCAGCGAAGACGAAAGACGTCTGGTTGCGTTCCACGAAGCTGGTCATACGATCATCGGCTATCATTTGAGAAATGCCGAAATGGTACATAAGGTAACGATCATCCCACGCGGTCAAGCTGGCGGGTACACGGTCATGTTGCCAAAAGAAGATCGTTTCTTTGCCACCAAGTCAGACCTGCTCGACAAGATCGTTGGGTTGTTGGGTGGACGCGTCGCAGAAGAATTGGTGCTCGGAGATATCAGTACCGGTGCACACAATGACTTCCAACGTGCGACAGCGATTGCTCGCAGCATGATTACGGAATACGGTATGAGCAAATTGGGTCCTATGCAGTTCGGTAAGAGCCAAGGCCAAGTATTCCTGGGTCGTGATTACGGCAACGAGCGCAACTACTCTGATCAGATCGCTTATGAGATCGATCAGGAGATGCAAAATATCATCCACGAATGCTATGCACGATGCACGGATTTGTTGACCAAGCACCGTGACCAGCTCGATCTGATTGCCAACACTTTGTTGCGCGTCGAGACTCTCGATGCGGATCAAATCAGACAACTGATCGAAACAGGCAAATTGGAAAATGACCCTCAAGAAAACAACGACGTGGTCGTTAACATTCAGCCGAAAAAAGATGAAGAAACGAACGATGAACCTACACAATAAGGAGCGCCTCAGGTGCTCCTTTTGTTCTACTCTTAGAAAGTAATCATATTGCTTTAGTTGGAAAGTCATTTTGTCTCATGTCACCAAAGGGGGAATACGGATGCTGCTCACACCGCGTTTGGCTGCTTTTGATATGGATGGGACTCTGTTAAACGAACAATCCCAAATGGCAGATGCCACAAAGGAAGCTTGTCGGGCGCTGCAGGAACAAGGCTGCAAGCTGGTATTGTCTACTGGCAGAACGTACGGGTCTGCACTGATTCCCGTTGATTCTTTTCCGTTTGATGGCTACGTCTGCAGTAATGGAGCTACTGTCTATGAGGCAGATGGCACGATGGTTCACCGCACCATTTTACCAAAGGACATGGTGATCGGTGCTATTCACGCCTTGCGTAAAGAAGCGATCTATTATGAACTGCATGATACGGCGAGCAATCGATTGATGGTAAAGGAAGATCGGGAGCGTCTGGAGGCATTAGTCGAGGAAGATACTTCGGTCGAAGGCATTTCGATCCGCCGCTTTGCTTTTTATAAGCTGGCACGCGTCGTACCGCTGGCAGAGCTACTGGATATGGTCGAGTCGGGGGAGAGCGAAGTGGTAAAGCTCTTTATCTGGCACAATAGTCCAGAGCGTCTGGAATGGGTTCGGGAGCAGCTGGAACCTTGGTCCAATCGTTCGTCGATTACGACGTCCGGCAAACACAACGTGGAGGTCATTCCTCATGGTGTTTCCAAGTGGGAAGGCCTACGTTATTTTTGCAGCAAATGGGGAATTACGCCTGATCAGGTGATGGCTTTTGGTGATGCGGAGAATGACAGGGAAGCGCTGACAGAGGTTGGCTATTCCGTGGCGATGGAGAACGCTTCTCCTGCCATCAAGGAGCTCGCTCGTTATGTAGCGGCCCATCATAATGAGGATGGTGTGGCCCGTTTTATTCGGGACCATGTTTTGGGACGCACGTAACGATCCAAACAGTTTTGCCACCGGACATACATTGACAAGGCCGGGGGAACCGCTTACAATGACCGTAAATTATGACACCTACGTAGGGGGATTTTTTCCATGGACGCTTTAGCGTTAGAAAAAAAAGCCCAGCGCAACGCTGAGTTACGAGAACGACTGATGCAGTTGAAGAAAGAGCGCAATGCCATTATCTTGGCACACTTTTATCAACGTCCGGAAATTCAGGAAGTGGCCGATTTTATTGGTGATTCTTTTGGGCTGGCTCAAAAAGCAAAGGAAACAGATGCAGACGTCATTTTGTTCTGTGGTGTTCACTTCATGGGAGAAAGTGCAAAAATTCTCAATCCCCAAAAGACGGTCATTATTCCTGATGAACGAGCGGGTTGTCCGATGGCGGATATGGTAAACGTAGATGGCTTGCGCAAGCTCAAAGCGCAGCATCCTAATGCAAAGGTAGTAGCGTACATCAATACATCGGCGGATGTAAAAGCAGAAACGTACATCTGCTGTACATCGTCCAACGCAAAACAAGTCATCGAATCCGTCGACAGTGACGAGATCATTTGGGTGCCGGATAAAAACCTGGGCCATTACGTATCCCAGTTTACCGACAAGAAGATGATCATTTGGGAAGGGTACTGCAATACGCATGACCAGCTGTCCGTCGAAGATATCATGACCTTGAAACAACAATACCCGGAGGCAGTTGTCGTCGTCCATCCGGAGTGCCGCCCAGAAGTCGTATCGCTGGCTGACTACGTGGGATCCACTACTGGTATCTTGAAATACTGCCGCGAGTCTTCTCACAAGGAATTCATTATCGGAACGGAAGATGGCACACGCTACATGCTCGAAAAAGACAGCCCTGATAAAACATTTATTTTCGCTTCTAAATATTTGGTCTGCCCGAACATGAAGGTGAACAACCTGAAAAAATGTGTAGAGGCACTGGAGAACATGAAGCCAGAGATTTTCGTTCCAGAAGATGTAGCCGATGCTGCTCGGGCATCTCTTGAACGGATGCTGGAAGTAGCTCCTGCGTAAACCATCTAGTAAATAAGCTGCGTTTGCTGAGGCAAACGCAGTTTATTTTGTTTTCTAAAGGGTGCAGGGGCATGGATTATTAACTGTTAAAATACATATTTACAGGTTATAGAAGTCGTAGTAAGATTAACCTGTGAAATAAAATATTAATGGTTATAACCTGGAGGGACGACTCATGCACATTCAACGTCTACAGTGGGCAGGTACTCTTATTCGTACCAAAAACGTAACCTTGGCGATTGACCCGATGTATGGAAGTTATTCATCTTTTTTTGGTCAACCGAAGGAGCCGTTTTATCCGTTGACTGAGTTCGGTTCCGTTGATGTAGTAGCCGTGACCCATATGCACTCGGATCACTTTGACCCAGAAGCGATCAAGGAGGCATGGGGAGATGAGGTGCAAGTTTTCGTCCCATACGAGGGAGTTTCCCGGGCAGAAGCTGCAGGATTGAAGAAGGTGAAGGGAATGGCCTTTGGGGAAGTGGCCCAGATTGAAGACATGAAGATCACAGCAGTCTATTCGGCAGATGGTTTGGGTGATCCGCAAGTGGCATGGTTAATCGAAGCCGAGGGAAAACGCCTGATTCACTGCGGGGATACGCTGTGGCATGGGCAATGGTGGAACATCGCTCGCGAATATGGCAATGTGGATGTCGCCTTCTTGCCTGTAAATGGTGCAGTCATTGAAGCTTCAAACGGCCAGCCAATTTGTATGTCACCTGAGCAGGGAGTAGCGGCGGCATCGATATTGGGTGTATCAGCACTGGTACCGATTCATTACGGATCGTTTCATCACCCCCCCACCTATATGCAGACTCCTGACGTACTGTCACGATTGCACACCAGCGCTTCACAAATAGAAGTAACGGTAAGAGTCCTACAGCACAAGGAAGGATTCTCTCTATAAATACGCGTAAAGCCCGGAACACTTGGTTCCGAGCTTTTTCTTTTTAGGACGGCATCGGTGTAGGAGTTGGCTTTCCGTACCCTTCTTTGTAGGCACTATCGATGTAATCGCGAATTTCCTTGGTTGTCTTGCCGGCGTCCTTTAGCTTGGAGGAAATAACGGCAATCTCCATGCATACCCCGCAACGTGTACCGTGATCATCCCAAACGATGGACCCATCGGGTAGCTCTTCTTTAATAAAGCAGTTACCGTTGTGCAGGTGTCCCGCACTTTCACCACAGCCGCAATAGCAAGGAATCGATTTTAGTAGTTCGCGGTTGGCAGCTGCAGCTTTGTAGGACGCTACGATAACTGGATCCTGATTGTCGAGAAATTTCGGCAATTGATCTGCGGAAGCGGTCATTTCCTGCAGATCACCGTTCGCCGCGTGTTGAGAGTGATTGGCGTGCTCCTGACCGGCTTGATCGGTAGAACCGCAGCCGGTTAACAAGGCAGCCGTCATAATACTGATGGCTAACCATGATTTCCGTTTCATCTGGACAAACCTCCTCCCGCTTATTTTACCGTATAGGAATTTGTAAGCGCAAACGCTTGTGAATTCTGGAGCACTCGCCCGTAAGTAAGACGAGGATAGAGGCTCTTCTTACCACAGGAATGAGGAAAAATGGTGAAGCTATGAAGAGTGCTACCTAATTATGCCGATTAAATCGTAATAAATCCTATTTACTTTCTAGTCATCTGTCCGTATAATGAAAAACGGGAAGAAAGTAAATCGGAATCATTATGAATTGCATGAGGAGATGACTCGGGGAATGAAGAAGAGCCTTTTGGCCGTGATTAGTATAGTGACAGCGATAAGCATCGTAGGGTGCGGAGCAAAGGAGACGGCGAGCACACCAACATCTGTTGATGGTGCGGTAGCAAAGCCTAAAGTGTATACGACGATCTATCCGCTGGAGTACGCCGCGAAACGGATTGGTGGAGACTACGTGGAGGTCACCAACCTGATCCCGGCAGGCGTAGAGCCGCATGACTACGAGCCGACTGCAAAAGATATGGTGGCTCTATCCGGTGCGGACGTCTTTGCTTATAATGGCAGTGGTCTGGAGCTGTGGGTAGACAAGACGGTAGAAAGCCTCGACAAAAACAAGACGACGATTGTGAATGCTACAGAGGGAATGGATTTGCTCCACGCAGTAGAAGAGGAGCATGGACACGAGTCTGAAGCGGCAGCAACAGGGAAGGCAGAAGAGCATGAACATAACCATGGAGAAAACGACCCGCATGTTTGGTTAGATCCTAGCAAGTTAAAGGAACAAGCTGCAAAGGTGAAAGATGCCTTGGTGAAAAAAGACCAAGCGCATGCAGCTGATTTTGAAAAGAACTTCCAACAACTCTCTGCTGATTTGGATCAGTTGGACAAAGAATTTAAAGAGATGGTCGTCCAAACCTCTAAAAAGGAATTCATGGTTTCGCATAGCGCATTTAGCTACCTGGCTAATCGCTACGGTTTGGAACAGATCGCCATTTCAGGAGTAAATCCAGCTGACGAACCATCGCCGTCCGAATTGAAAGAATTGGTCGAGCATGTGAAAGAACATCAGATATCGTACGTTTTGTTTGAGACACTGGTATCTCCGAAAGTGGCGGAGGTAATCGCTAGAGAGGCTGGCGTACAAACAGCTACGCTCAATCCGCTGGAGGGTCTGACACAAGAAGATGTCAAAGCAGGTCGGGATTATCTGTCGATCATGCGTGAGAACATCGAGACTCTGCGTACAGCGTTAAAATAAATGGGAATAATGAAGATGTCGCTCTAGGATGGGCGGCATCTTTTCATACTTTCGCTGTTTTTGTCCCTGGGCTCTTGTGGTACACACAAAATCGTAGTACGATGAAGGGTATCAAATCAGAACAAATCCGATTTAAGGAATGATCGATTCATGGAACGGACATCTCAAGGAGAACCTGTGGTAAAGCTCACGGATGTATCCTTTCAATACGAAGAAAAAGTGGTTCTCGATCATGTGGCTTTCTCCCTCGAGCGCGGTGATTTTGTCGGTATCGTCGGCCCGAACGGCTCGGGTAAATCTACGTTGATGAAGCTCATTCTCGGGTTGCTGTCTCCCACGAAGGGGACGGTGGAGCTGTTTGGGCAGCCGTTGCCCAAGTTCCGCGAGTGGAGCCGTATTGGTTATGTAGCACAGCAGGTCGCTCATGGCGCAGGCGGTTTTCCGGCAACGGTGAGGGAAGTGGTCGCTTCTGGTCTGGTCGGTAAGGTTGGCCTCTTTCGCAGGTTGACTTCTCGTCATCACGAGAAGGTGCGGGATGCGGTCGAACGCGTCGGTCTGACGGCAAAGCTGGATCAACGGATTGGCAGCTTATCGGGTGGGCAATTGCAGCGCGTGTTTATCGCACGAGCGCTTGTGGCGGATCCGGAGCTACTGATTTTGGATGAACCGACTGTCGGTGTGGATCAAGAATCCATCGAGCAGTTCTACAGCTTGTTGCGCTCCTTGAAAGAGGAGAACGGCATGACGATGATGATTGTCAGCCACGATGTAGGGGTCATGACGCAGTGGGTAAACAAAGTAGCTTGTGTCCAAAAGAAAATTCATTTCCACGGAACAGCTCACGAATTCGCTCACAATCATGAGCAAATCCTGCAGCAAATGTACGGTGATTCAGTAAAGCTGCTGTCTCATCATCACTAGGTGCGTAAAACATGGAAAAAGAAGGAGTATGAACATGCTGGCTGATTGGTGGCAGTATGATTTTTTGAGGTATACCCTGTTTTCAGGGATTTTGATCGGACTGATCTGCCCTATATTAGGAACTTTTCTGATCGTTCGGCGTTTGTCGATGATGGCGGATGGTTTGTCCCACGTAACGCTCTCTGGTGTCGCAGCCGGGATGCTGATATCCAAAAAGGTGGCCTTTTTCTCGGCTGTGAATCCGCTGTTTTTTGGGATGCTGTTTGCCGTGATCGGGTCGCTGTTCATTGAACGCTTACGAAAGGTGTATAAAGCGTACCAGGACCTGGCCATCCCGATTATTTTGTCCACTGGGTTGGGCTTATTTACGGTATTGATCAGCGTTGCGGATGGCTTCAATACGGACTTGTACTCCTATTTATTCGGGAAGATTGTAACGGTGTCCATTGAGGACTTATATGCGCTAGTCGCCGTTGCTGTCGTCGTGCTGGGAACGGTCATTTTGATTTACAAGGAACTGTTCGCCGTTTCTTTCGATGAAGAATTTGCCCGTGTATCCGGTGTCGCGCGTCGGTCGATCAACTTGTGGTTTATGGTCTTGGTTGCCTTGACGATCGCAGCTTCCATGCGGATTGTCGGCGTGCTCTTGATTTCCGCATTAATTACGCTTCCGGTAGCAGCCAGCCTACAGATTGCTGGTAGCTTTCGCCAAACGATTTTCTTTTCCATCGTGTTTGCGGAAATATCTGTTTTGAGCGGATTGTATTTTGCCTATCTGCTAGATTGGGCATCTGGTGGTACAATTGTGTTAATGGCTGTATTGATTTTGCTCGTTGTACTAGGTGCAAAAAAACTGCGTAGTCTCATGCGATAGGTCACCTACGTGAAGACAAAAGGAAGGAGTGTTTGTCGATGAAAGTAGAAGAAGCGCTGCAGATATTAAAGGATCATGGATTCAAATATACAGGCAAGCGGGAGGAGATGATTCGCATCTGCGCGGCAGAGAAGCGATACCTTTCTGCCAAAGATATTATGGAGCGAATCAAGGAGCTTTATCCTACCCTCAGCTTTGATACAGTTTATCGCAATATCTCCACCTTTGTAGAACTGGGGATCTTGGAGGAAACGGAGCTGGATGGCGAGGGAAAATTCCGTTTGGCTTGTTCGACTGACGGTCATCATCATCACCATGTCATTTGTACCGAGTGTGGCAAGACATCCTCTTTGCCAGGCTGTCCCATGAATATCATGTCGGCTGTCCCCGACGATTTTCAGGTCACGGGTCACAAATTCGAGGTCTATGGCACGTGTAAGGAATGCGTGCAACATTCCAATTGAATGGATAAATGAAGCGATGGAGTGTCTACCGAGATGGTGGATGCTCTTTTTCTGTGAAAAACGTCTCGACGTTTTTCATTAAATTGGATGTGACCGCTTGCGGTCAAGCAAAACGGTCATGACCGTTTTGTATGAACGAAAAACCTGCAGGATTTGCTATAATGGTTTGGAAATCATCGGTTTTTTCACAGGCATAGGACGACAGAAGGTTTTTAAAATAAAAAGCTGTGACTATTAGGAGAGAAGGGACGAGGATGATTCCCCGTTATATCGTCGACTTTGATTTGCACGCTTTGCCTCGAAAGAAAACGAAGGTCGCTATCATCGGAGCCGGGATCGCCGGCTTGTATACAGCGTTGCAAACGAGTGAATATGCTGATGTGGTACTGATCAGTAAAAAGGGATTGGACGACAGCAACACACGCTGGGCCCAGGGAGGGATTGCGGCGGTGACCGCCAAGTCTGATTCACCTGCCTTGCATCGTCAGGATACTTTGATAGCTGGGGCGGGACTTTGCTCGTACGATGCGGTGGAAGTCCTGGTGAATGAAGGCCCGGAACGCCTGAAAGAATTGATTGCATACGGTACGGAGTTTGACAGGGATGCGCAGGGGCAGTATGAGCTCACCCAGGAGGGCGCTCATAGCAAACGACGCATTTTGCACGCCAATGGAGATGCGACAGGAGCGGAAATCGTCCGAGCCTTATCCGCGCGAGTCATGGAACAACCGAACATTATGGTACTGGAAAATCATTTTGCGATCGACGTCGTTACGCAGGATGAGGAATGTGTGGGAGTGATCGTGAGAAAGCCGGATGGAGAGCTCTTTTTCCTGGAGGCAGAAGCGACCGTCTTGGCTACGGGTGGTGCAGGGCAATTGTATCGCTATACGACCAACCCGGAGATTGCTACTGCAGATGGAATTGGGATCGCTTATAGAGCGGGTGCCCGCATAAAAGACGTCGAGTTTATCCAGTTTCACCCAACTGCTCTATATTACCCAGGGGCTCCTCGCTTTTTGATCTCCGAAGCCGTTCGCGGTGAAGGAGCGATTTTGCGCAATAGCAACGGCGAGCGATTTATGGACAAGTATCATGCCCAAAAAGAGCTAGCTCCTCGTGATGTAGTGGCTCGAGCGATTGTCTCCGAGATGGAAAAGGCGAATACAACCAATGTGTTTCTCGATATCACACATGAATCGGCGGATCTGATTAGACATCGGTTCCCGACGATTTATCAATTTTGCTTGCAGTACGGCCTGGATATGGTGACGGACTGGATTCCAGTAGCACCGGCTTGCCATTATATTATGGGGGGCGTGCAGACCGATTTGCATGGAGAGACCTCTACCAAGAGGTTGTTTGCTTGCGGCGAAGCGTCTAGCACGGGCGTTCATGGGGCCAACCGTCTGGCCAGCAACTCGCTGTCCGAAGCGGTGGTATTTGGTCATCGTATTTCCAAGCGGATCAAGGAACTCCCGGAGTTGCCACAGATTCAGCCGTTGACAGCAGTTTCCGAGCATTGCCAAGACCGTGATGCGAGCACTCGTGAACAGCGGGTGAAGCTCCAAAAGCTCATGCTTCGCTATGTAAGTGTAAAACGGGATGAAAAAGGACTGCAAAAGGCGTTGGAAGAGCTGGAGCGCATGGAGCAGGACTATCAGGGGATTCCGGTGGAACGGGAAGATTTTGAATACCTGAACTTATTGAATGCGGCAGTGTTGACGACCAGGGCTGCCCTCATGCGGGAAGAAAGCCGGGGAGGGCATTACCGCAACGACTTCCCTGATAAAGATGACTTGATTTGGCGCAAGCATTTGGTACAGTCCATTCGTGCGGGTGTACAGGAGGAGAGTGGCAAGAACGATGTGGAATAGACGAGAGCTACAACGGAAAATAGAAGAATGGCTGCATGAGGATTTGGGTTATGGCGACATTACCACCATGAGTACGATCCCTGAAAGTGAGCAAGGGGTAGGGATTCTGTACGCTAAGGAAGCGGGAATCGTGGCTGGATTGCAAATCGCCCAGCAAGTGTTTGAGACGGTAGATCCCGATTTGAATTTCACGGCAAAAGTGGAAGAAGGCGCGCGAGTGGAGTATGGACAGCAGATCGCAGAAGTGAGCGGGTCTGTACGATCGATCTTGAGTGGGGAGCGTTTAGCTCTCAACCTGATGCAACGTCTTTCTGCGATCGCCACAAAAACGAGCGAGTATGTCCAGGCGGTAGCTGGCACAAAGGTACGAGTAGTCGATACACGCAAAACCACACCGGGTATGCGCTTTCTGGAAAAGTATGCGGTTCGCGTCGGGGGTGGGCACAACCATCGCTTTGCGTTGTATGATGCCGTCATGATCAAGGACAACCACATCAAGGGTGCAGGTGGAATTGCTCAGGCTGTAGCAGCAGCACGGGCTGCCATTCCTCATACAATGACAGTAGAGGTAGAGGCAGAGACACTGGGACAAGTACAGGAAGCGTTGAATGCAGGTGCCGATATCATCATGCTGGATAACATGTCGAACGAGCAAATGGTGGAGGCTGTCCAACTGATTTCTGGACGCGCTTTGGTCGAAGCCTCTGGTGGGGTCAATCTCGAGACGATTGGTTCCATTGCGAAGACAGGTGTTGACATCATTTCTGTAGGTGCACTGACGCATTCGGTCAAGGCATTTGACATCAGTCTTGATTTGAATACGCGGAAACGCTAAGGAGTAAATCACAATGCTATTAGTGATAGACATCGGCAATTCCAATATCGTCATGGGTTTGTACGAGGGAGACGATCTGCGGCATCATTGGCGAGTGGCCACCGACCGGAACAAGACAGAAGATGAATACGGCATGCTGGTAACAAGTCTGTTCCATCACGGGGGCCTGGTGCTTGCTCAGGTGAGCGGCGTCATTATTTCTTCGGTTGTGCCGCCTTTGAACTTTACCATTGAGCGGATGTGTGAAAAGTATTTACATCAAAAGCCATTACTTGTCGGTCCAGGGATCAAAACTGGATTGAACATTAAATACGAGTATCCACGGGAAGTGGGATCGGACCGGATTGTGAACGCAGTAGCGGCCATTCATCATTACGGAACGCCGTTGATTGTGGTGGACTTCGGGACGGCTACGACTTTTTGCTATGTGGACGAGCGGGGGCAGTATTGGGGCGGTGCCATTGCACCAGGGATCGGAATATCCACCGAGGCGTTGGTCAGCCGTGCAGCCAAACTGCCGCGCATCGAAATTGCCAAGCCGGCTAGTGTCGTGGGACGTAATACGATTGCAGCGATGCAGTCGGGCATCTACTACGGATTTGTTGGACAGGTAGAAGGCATCGTGCGCCGGATCGTTGCAGAATATGGGACCGAGCCCAAAGTAGTTGCGACAGGTGGACTCGCTTCGTTGGTGGCAAAGGAAACGGAGTGCATTCATGTAGTTGATCCCTATTTGACGTTAAAAGGGCTTCGCTTGATCTACGAACGAAATCAATAGCAAGTGAACAAGAAAAAGCCGCGACTCCTTCGAGTTTGCGGCTTTTTTGCTGGCGACTTTAGGGGTAATCGCCTGACGTAGTATTTCAGATCGTCTGGACTTTGCTTGGATATGTTTTTGGTAAGCGCCTTCTAATTTGCTTGCAAAAAATAACTTCTGGGTCTCCTGGATCGAGGTTATCAATGATTCCGCTCTGGACATAGTGCAGCTTGTGACAGAGACGTTGCATCCGTTTGTTAGAAAGGTTAGTGGAAGTGAACAATTTTTCTCTCGTGCAAACAGCCTCCATATGGAGCATGAGGTCTTCGCCGATTCCTTGATTTTGGTACTGGGGATGAACGATCAGGTGCTGGATAAAGCTCTGTTTAAAAAAGCTTTGATTCATGACAACAAAACCAATGATGTCGGTGTCCAGGTAGGCAACGTAGCAATCGCCCGCAGCTACAGACTCGCCTAGCTCCTGAGAGCGGCTGGTATTTCCCAGCACGATGGCATCAATTCGGCAGATAGCTGTCATGTCTTGCTGGGTTGCTTGACGGATCATGGTCATGATAGGCAGCATCCTTTCCTTTGTGTGGAATGGCTCTTTTCTTGTATGTAGAAGTCACAGGGTGATAAAATAAAGGTATACAATGATGAAAACGAGACATAAAAATAAAGGAGCCTACGCCGTTGCAGCGGCAAGGCTCCCGAGACAAGATGCTGTGGAACCCCACGGCGCGCATGTTAACAAACCAGCAAACTCACCGTCGGGCAGTCAACTCAGGCGGTGGGTTTTCGCTTGTTACACCTTCTCTTCCACCAGCGGAAAAGCTTCCTGCTGCTAAACCAGAGGCTAAGCAGAGTGGCTAATACTTTCAGGCAAAAGTAAAGCGTGCCGAGCGTGACCATCAGCATCATCCCCTTTGCAGGAAGCTGCGCCGTGGTCGTCCACCGCCAATCTCGTCTCAGGAAAAGTATACCATTTCTGTAGAGAAGCAAAAATGTCCTAGGCCTCATACTTATAGAAATGGTGCAGTTGTCCTTCCTAGTCCATATGCGACAGAAATGGAAAATACCCCTGAAACTTGCATGGGGTAGGGGAAAATCGGAGAGAGTATTTTCGGGTTGTGCAGGTTATGATAATCGCAGGCAAGCGCTGAGCGAAAAAATGAAAACAATCGTTGACAACGGGTCTTTCACGAGATACAATGGCTATTGTGTCTAACAGCGATGTGTTGTCTAGTTGAACTTTTTAAATGGAATTAAAAAAGTAGTTGCATTAACTAAGGAAACCTGATAACATAGTAATTCCGTGAGGGAAACAACACGGATCGCTTGATCCTTAATCATACATGGATGGATGTCCGAGCGGCCGAAGGAGCACGATTGGAAATCGTGTAGGCGGGGTCGACCCGTCTCGTGGGTTCAAATCCCACTCCATCCGCCATAACACCTTTATATATACGGCCCGTTGGTGAAGCGGTTTAACACAGCAGCCTTTCACGCTGTCATACAGGGGTTCGAATCCCCTACGGGTCACCTAGAACAACCCAACTAGTTGTTGGGGCCTCCGCAAAGTATTCGGAGTACGCTTCAGAGCATACTCGTCACTTCGTGGAGAACTGTGGAGGCTTAGCTCAGCTGGGAGAGCATCTGCCTTACAAGCAGAGGGTCGGCGGTTCGATCCCGTCAGCCTCCACCATTTGTTCAAATTGACCGAATAGGTCCCTGTCGCGGGATGGAGCAGCTCGGTAGCTCGTCGGGCTCATAACCCGAAGGTCGCAGGTTCAAATCCTGCTCCCGCAACCAAATTTCTTAACCAAATATGGAGCTGTGGTGAAGTTGGAGTTCACGCCGGTCTGTCACACCGGAGGTCGCGGGTTCGAGTCCCGTCAGCTCCGCCATTTAACCCTCGTGGTTAACATGGCATCATAATAGCACGAGCCATTAGCTCAGTTGGTAGAGCATCTGACTTTTAATCAGAGGGTCGAAGGTTCGAGTCCTTCATGGCTCACCAGTATTTATCCCTAAAAAAGTGAAGTGTGTCGTTAAAACACATTGAGTACTTTTCGGGGACCCTAGTATTTCATAATGCGGTCGTGGCGGAATTGGCAGACGCGCTAGATTCAGGTTCTAGTGGTGGCAACACCGTGGAGGTTCAAGTCCTCTCGACCGCACCAAACAACTTTAAAATGTGAAGTAACATGCGGACGTAGCTCAATTGGTAGAGCGTCGCCTTGCCAAGGCGAAGGTCGAGGGTTCGAGACCCTTCGTCCGCTCCATATGTGCCCTTAGCTCAGCTGGATAGAGCGTTTGACTACGAATCAAAAGGTCGGGAGTTCGAATCTCTCAGGGCACGCCACTTTTTTCAAAAGTGAAAAGAATACAGTCGGGAAGTAGCTCAGCTTGGTAGAGTACTTGGCTTGGGACCAAGGGGTCGCAGGTTCGAATCCTGTCTTCCCGACCATGAAATTCCTTTCAATTTAATTTTGAAATGGAAAAACTTGATAGTTGCATTGGTTGGTTACAATGTGTTAGATTGTAAACCTGCGCTTCCGAAAGGATCAGCGCCTACACACGAGTGAGAAAGAGTTGAAAATAACACTTGACTTCAATATCTCGAATGTAGTAAAATGAAATTCCTGTCGCTTTTAACAGGATTAAAAAATGCTCTTTGAAAACTGAACAGCGAAAGCGTTGATGAGTCTATCATTAAATGATTTGCCAGCTTTGAACCAGATACAAACTTTATTGGAGAGTTTGATCCTGGCTCAGGACGAACGCTGGCGGCGTGCCTAATACATGCAAGTCGAGCGAGTCCCTTCGG